>SFDG01000059.1 GCA_004558305.1 Phocaeicola plebeius | reverse complement strand
CAGGAGGGGTATGTAGGAGGATATTCAACCAGCCATATTTTCCGTAAAGGGGGTTCGGAAATCAGTTTTTACCGTTCTCCTTCGGACACGTTGATGGTGTTGGATGAGATGGGTGCCATACAAGCTGTCGTGGTTTTTGATTTTCAAGATAAAAAGATACCGGAAAAGGCAAAAACGGATTATATGGCTTTCCGTAGAAATGGTACTGCAGATGACTATCTGAAGTGGGTCAATACCCCCATAGCCGTGAACGACAGTCTATGGATAGGCTTGGTAGAAAATGAGAACAGCCAGTTTACCCTTGTCTTTAATCCGTTGACCCACCAATGTGGGAGTAGAAAATTTACAGCTTCATCTTCTATATATGATATGATAGAACCTATGTTCGCAGACGGTACAGGAGCCATTGTCAGTCTTGTATGCGGAGAACTGGAGGACAGGTGCAGAGACTATCTGTCATTGCCTGATTCGGTGAGACAGGCAATGGAAGCAGGGAACAGGGTCTTGATGATCAACCGATTCCCATAAGCAATGAATGAAAGGACATGTGGCTGTCCCATGACTGAGGTTGTGACCATCTCACCACTGCACTCGTGACCCTCTCATGACTGAAGTCGTGACAGTCTCATGACTGAAGTCGTCAGACCGTCATGAGTGCAGTCGTGACACTCCAAGAATGCCTGTCGTTGCTCACGGCAAATCCACCTTATAATATATAGCCATCGGCTCCTCCTTCCGAAGAAACAGGAGCATATAGATGGGCAAGTACTTGATGCGTCCTGACACGCTGACATTTGCTCCGGACAGGACCAATGCCTCACGGATATCATATACAGGATCGGACATGATATTCGACAACGCATTGTGACGCTGGTAAGACTTCCCGGACTTTACCTCAATGGGCAGGGCACTCCCTCCTTTCTCGACGACGAAATCCACTTCCCCCTGCTTCTTGCTGTTGAAATAATAAAGGTCGAAACCATGACAGCGCAATTCCTGCGCTACCAGATTTTCATAGACCGCACCGAAGTTGAGGTTCGGATCATCATCAAGAATCCTCATCTGTATGCCCTCTGCATAGGAGGCAGACAGCAGACCGACATCACTCTGGAACAACTTGAAGAGATTCCTCGCACGTGACAGCAACAAGGGAACTCTCGGTTCTTCTACACAGAAGGCAGGCAAAGCCACCCCTGCATCCTTCAGCCAGAAAAAACTGTTCTCGTAACGTGAGAATTTGATGTGCTCGTTCAGGTTCTTCAGGATGAAACGCTTGTTCTTGGCATTCAGTTCGGGAGGTATCAGTTGGAAAATCTCACGGATGTACAGTTTGTTGTCCGGGTCGTATTTCGTGATGTCCATCTGGTACAACCGGAGGATAGCCCGCTGTTCCTCCATCACCAACTGGAGGTTGTTCGTATCCAGATACTTTTGCACGACTGCCGGCATCCCTCCTACGATAAGGTACAGGCGGAAGATGGACATCAGCTTGTCGTGTATCACCTCGTCCACCGGCTTGACCAGTTGCCAAGACTCCCGCAGGTGATTCATCACCCGTTCCGAAACCCCGACCGCACCCAGAAACTCTTCCAGGTCGAGGGGGAACATCTCCCAAATATCAATAAATCCTACCGGTGCCGAACGAAGATCTTTCAGTTCCACTCCCAACAGCGAACCGCTCATGATGTACCGATAGCTGCCTTCCTCCACGAGGAACTTAACTGCCGTCAGTGCTTCGGGGCATTCCTGTATCTCATCGAGGAAAATCAGCGTCTCTCCCGCGACCAGTTCGTCCGAAGCAAACACTGTCAGTCGCATGAGCATATCCTGCACATCTGTCGCCTTCCTGAAGATGTTCCGTGCCGTGGGCTGTTCAATAAAGTTTATCTCTATGAAATGACGATAATGCGACTGGCCGAAGTGACGGACAGAGAACGACTTTCCTGTCTGTCTGGCTCCTGTCAGCAACAGTGCTTTCCGACTGTTATCATAGAATTCGCATAACTTGCTTGTTATCTTCCGCTTAATCATAAATTGTCCGTTTTTCCAATACAAATATAGGCTGTTTTGTCCGTTTTTCCAATACAGATATAGGCTAATTTGTCCGTTTTTCCAAGAATCGCTGAGAATCGCAAAATCGGAAGCGAACGGAGGAGAGGGCGTGATTTTTCAATTCTCGCGCGTCCAGTCGGCTGCGGCCTCTTCCGGAAGGGAGAGCAACAGGCCGACGACTTCCGCATAATTCTTCCTGCCGGAAGGGATGTTGTTCCCCTTCAGGTAGAAATGGTAGAGCCGTTCCTGAAGGGGACAGTGCTGCCCGTGCATTGACGGCTACGTAACCGAACAGTCCGAAGTAACCGCTCCAGCGAATGCAGGCATCGGACGAAGACACACACATCCGGTAGGCCCAGTAGTTGGCTTCCGCCTCGCTGCTCACTCCCAACAGGTGCGAGAGTTCGTGAGCATAGGTGAATGGATATTGCAGTGGCAGGAGGTCGTGGTTGAGATGCGACTCGGCAAAGAAGGGACCCATATAGCCCAATACACCGACACCGGAATAGAGGGCATTGCAACACGAACGCTTGGGATGCTGGAAAGCGGCAGGACGAGACAGGCCATAACAGGAGGGCACCCGGCAGAACGCTGTGCGAAGGGAATCGCGAATCTGTACTTGTCCGATGGAAAACGACGGAAGATAGGCATCGTTCAGCCGCTGGGTATAGTCTGCCAGGAAACAACGGAACCGCACTTCATCGTAAACGGCGGGAGCAGCTCCGGCACGCACGTAGAGACTGTCGCGGAAATAGTTCATGCCCCAACCCCAGTAGAACCAGACGTACATCCACAAGGCTGCCTCGCCGACCATACAGCCTATCCGCTTCCACCGGACTCCTTTCCGTCGCGCCCACGGAATGCCGACGACGATGCCCGTCACAGCTGCCAGCACCAGTACCTCGTCCAACGAGAAGGGAACTGCCGATGCCAGGAAAGACAAGGCATAGGACAGCGAAGGATACAGACGGAGGGCGTACCACTCGCCTGCACCCGGACAGAAACGGACAACACATACGCCTGCCAGCAGCAACGCCAGCACCATCCGACGAATCACGGCCAGTCTTGCTTTTTTCATGGAAGCAAAGGTATCGTTTTCAGATGAAATTATGTACTTTTGTCGCGATAAAAGATGTTTCATTTTCAAAACTACTTTCCCATGGTTCTAAACTATATTTGGATGGCCTTTTTCCTTTGCGCTTTTGTCGTAGCCACAGTACGCCTGCTTTTCTGGGGAGATACCGAGGTATTCCCTGCCATCATCAATTCCACGTTCGATTCGTCGAAGACCGCCTTCGAGATTTCCCTCGGACTGACAGGGGTACTGTCGCTCTGGATGGGCATCATGCAGATCGGCGAAAAAGGCGGTGTCATCGGCTTCTTCTCGAAAGTGCTCAGTCCGCTGTTCTGCCGGCTCTTTCCCGACATTCCCAAAGGGCATCCGGTGACGGGCAGCATCTTCATGAACCTTGCCGCCAATATGCTGGGACTGGACAATGCCGCCACGCCATTAGGACTGAAAGCCATGGAAGGACTCCAGTCGCTGAACCCGCAGAAAGATACCGCCAGCAATCCGATGATCATGTTTCTGGTGCTGAACACTTCGGGACTGACGCTGATTCCTATCAGCATCATGGTCTATCGGGCACAGATGGGAGCCGCCCAGCCGACCGACGTATTCATCCCCATCCTGCTGGCCACGTTCTTCTCGACACTGGCAGGCATCATCGCCGTCAGCCTGTACCAGCGCATCCGGCTGCTGAACCAGACCATCCTGCTCTTTCTGGGCGGAACGAGCCTGGTCATCGCCACCATCATCTACCTGTTCACGACGATGGAAAAGGAACAAATCAATGTGTGGTCGACAACCCTGGCCAATGTCTTCCTGTTCGTCATCATCATCGGGTTCATCCTGGCCGGTATACGGAAACGCATCAACGTCTATGATGCGTTTGTGGAAGGGGCCAAAGAAGGCTTCACCACCGCCGTGCGCATCATTCCTTATTTAGTCGCCATCCTGGTCGCCATCGGGGTGTTCCGTGCATCGGGCTGCATGGACTATCTCATCCAGGGAGTGGGACGGTTAGTGGAGCTGTGCGGTTCGGACAGCGACTTCGTGGCGGCACTGCCTACAGCCCTGATGAAACCGCTCAGCGGCAGCGGGGCACGCGGCATGATGGTGGATGCCATGAACACGTATGGAGCAGACTCGTTCGTCGGCCGGCTGGCCTGCATCTTCCAGGGATCGACCGACACCACCTTCTACATCCTCGCTGTCTATTTCGGCAGTGTGGGTGTCGTAAAGACCCGTCACGCCGTCCCCTGCGGACTGCTGGCCGACCTGGCAGGCATCATCGCCGCCATCTGCATGGGGTACCTATTCTTCAACGTATAAACCAATCTACAACGATATGATTACTTATCAGACCGAGGGCGTAGAAATGCCCGCCATCAAAAAGAGAGAAACTACTGCCTGGATTAAGGCGGTGGCCGAATCGTACGGCAAACGGGTAGGCGACATCGCCTACATCTTCTGCTCGGACGAGAAGATACTGGAGGTGAACCGGCAGTATCTGCAACACGATTATTATACCGACATCATCACGTTCGACTATTGCGAAGGCAAGCGGCTGTCGGGCGACCTGTTCATCAGCTTAGACACCGTCCGCACCAATGCCGAACAGTTCGGTGCCACCTACGAGACGGAGCTGCACCGGGTCATCATCCACGGGGTACTGCACCTGGTCGGCATCAACGACAAAGGACCGGGCGAACGCGAAATCATGGAGGCCGCCGAGAACAAGGCACTGGAAATGCTGAAGGAGATATGAAATAAAAAACGTACTTTTGCCAACAAAACCAAACAACAGACGAAATGGAATTCAAGTATGATGTTATCGTAATCGGTGCCGGTCATGCAGGCTGTGAAGCCGCTGCTGCTGCTGCCAACCTCGGTTCGAAGACATGCCTCATCACGATGGACATGAACAAGATCGGACAGATGAGCTGCAACCCTGCCGTAGGTGGTATCGCCAAAGGACAAATCGTCCGGGAGATAGACGCACTGGGTGGCTACATGGGACTGGTCACCGACCGGACCGCCATCCAGTTCCGGATGCTGAACCGCTCGAAAGGGCCCGCCATGTGGAGCCCCCGTGCCCAGTGCGACCGGGGCAAGTTCATCTGGGCCTGGCGCGAGGTACTGGAGAACATCCCGAACCTGCATATCTGGCAGGACACCGTAGAGGAACTGCTCGTGGAGAACGGGGAAGTGACCGGAGTGGTGACCTGCTGGGGAGTGACCTTCCGTGCCAAGTGTGTCGTCCTGACGGCAGGCACCTTCCTGAACGGGCTGATGCACATCGGCCGGAAAATGCTGCCTGGCGGACGCTGTGCAGAACCGGCCTCGTACCACCTGACGGAGTCCATCACCCGGCACGGCATCACAGCCGGACGGATGAAGACCGGCACTCCTGTCCGCATCGATGCCCGCAGTGTCCGCTTCGACTTGATGGACATCCAGGACGGAGAGAACGACTTCCACCGCTTCTCGTTCATCAGCGAACCGCGTCCCCTGCAGCAGCTGCCCTGCTGGACCTGCTTCACCAATGAAGAAGTACACGAGACCTTGCGCAGCGGCCTGGCCGACTCGCCGCTCTACAACGGACAAATCCAAAGCATCGGTCCGCGCTACTGTCCGAGCATCGAGACCAAAATCGTCACCTTCCCCGACAAGCCGCAGCACCAGCTGTTCCTGGAACCGGAGGGTGAATCCACCCGCGAGCTGTACCTGAACGGCTTCTCGTCGTCGCTGCCGATGGACATCCAGCTGGAAGCCCTGAAGAAGATTCCGTGCTTCCAGGATGTCGTGCTTTACCGCCCCGGCTATGCCATCGAATACGACTACTTCGACCCGACACAGCTCCGCCATACACTGGAATCGAAACGGGTCCGCAACCTGTTCTTTGCCGGACAGGTGAACGGCACTACCGGTTATGAGGAAGCCGGAGGCCAAGGCATCGTTGCCGGCATCAATGAGACGACTTAGTGACCAAAGGCGTCGATGAGCCGTACCGGATGTTCACCTCGCGGGCAGAGTACCGCATCCTGCTCCGGCAGGACGATGCCGACATGCGATTGACCGAACGCTCCTACCGACTGGGGCTAGCCCGGCAGGACCGTTACGACCGCTTGTGCAGCAAGCGGGCCGAAGTGGAGCGCATCGTCGATTTCGCCAAGACCTACTCGGTCAAGGCCGACCGCATCAACGATGCACTGGAAGGGCTGGGGGCTACCCGCCTCGCCCACGGCTGCAAGCTCATCGACCTGCTGGCCCGTCCGCAGCTGAACATCGGGAACCTGGCTCCCCTCATCCCGGCTTTCCAGGAAATGCTCGACCAAGTGAAGGAGCCGAAAGCCGAAACCCTCGAAGCCGCCGAAGTCCTTATCAAGTACAAAGGCTACATCGACCGTGAGCGGACCATCGCCGACAAGATACACCGCTTAGAGGCCATCCGCATCCGGGGCAAGTTCGACTACGAGCAGCTACAGTCCCTCTCGACCGAAGCCCGGCAGAAACTGGTCAAGATAGATCCGGAGACATTGGCACAAGCCAGCCGCATCCCTGGCGTATCCCCCAGCGATATCAACGTGCTGCTGGTACTGATGGGACGATAGGCAATGCGTGTTTCACGTGAAACAACTTATTTAATGAACTACTATAAAAGATTGGATATGAACAAAGAAACTTTAAAGAAAAACCTGCGGGAGATACACGACTTTCCCAAACAGGGCATCTTATTCTACGATGTCACCACCCTTTTCAAGAACCCCGAATGCCTGCAAGGCATCATTGACGAACTGTACGAACTCTACAAAGACAAGGGCATCACCAAGGTGGTGGGCATCGAGTCGAGAGGATTCATTTTCGGAGCAGCACTTGCCGCCCGACTGGGAGCAGGATTCGTCACGGCACGCAAGCCCGGAAAGTTGCCGGCGGAAGTGGTGGAAGAAGTCTATCAGAAAGAATACGGACCCGATGCCATCCAAATCCACAAGGATGCCATCAGCACAGACGATGTGGTACTGCTCCACGATGACCTGCTGGCTACAGGTGGAACCATGTCTGCCGCCTGCCGATTGGTGAAGCTGCTGGGAGCACATAAAATGTATGTCAACTTCGTCATCGAACTGACCAAACTAAACGGTCGAAAAGCCTTTGACAAAGATACGGAAATCACCACCCTGCTTCCCTTGTAATCCCTACCGACGACCCGCTATATGGAACGACTCGATACCGACGACTACCTGAGAGGCATTGTCAGCAACCTGCCCGAATGCCCCGGCATTTACCAATACCTGAATGCCGAGGGCACCATCATCTATGTGGGAAAGGCCAAGAACCTGAAACGGCGGGTCTACTCCTACTTCACGAAGGAACAGCCGTCGGCCAAGACACGTATCCTCGTGAGCAAGATTGCCGACATCCGCTACATCGTGGTGAACACCGAAGAGGATGCCCTGCTCTTGGAGAACAACCTGATCAAGAAATACAAGCCACGCTACAACGTGCTGCTGAAGGACGACAAGAGCTATCCGTCCATCTGCATCACCAACGAGTACTTTCCCCGTGTTTTCAGTACCCGGAAAATCATCAAGAACGGCTCCACGTATTTTGGGCCGTACAGCCATGTACCATCCATGTACGCCGTACTGGGACTCATCAAGAAACTCTACCCGCTACGCACCTGCCACCTGGCACTGACACCGGAGAACATCGAGAAAGGGAAGTTCAACGTCTGCTTGGAGTACCACATCAAGAATTGCAAAGGCCCCTGCATCGGAAAGCAGTCGCACGAGGAGTACCTGCAGCACATCGGCGAAATCAAGGAAATCCTGAAAGGCGACACCCAGTCCATCAGCCGTGCCTTGCTGAAAGAGATGCAGCAACTGGCCGAAGAACTGCGGTTCGAGGAAGCTCAGGCGGTGAAAGAGAAATACGAACTGGTGGAGAACTACCGTTCGAAGAGTGAGGTGGTGAGCAACGTCCTTCACAACATCGACGTGTTCTCCATCGAGACCAACGACAGTTCTGCCTACATCAACTACCTCCACATCACCAACGGCTGCATCAACCAGGCCTTCACCTTCGAATACAAGATACGTCTGAACGAGACGAAGGAAGAACTGCTGCAGCTGGGCATTGTGGAAATGCGCGAACGCTACAAGAGCACGTCGAAGGAAATCATCGTGCCGTTCGAGCTGGACATGGAGATGGAGGGCATCCACTTCGTCGTTCCGCAACGGGGCGACAAGAAGCACCTGCTGGACCTGTCGCTGCTGAACGTGAAACAGTACAAAGTAGACCGGCTAAAACAGGCAGAGAAGCTGAATCCCGAACAGCGGAGCGTACGACTGATGAAGGAAATCCAGGACCAGCTTCACCTGCCGAAACTGCCGATGCACATCGAATGCTTCGACAACTCGAACATACAGGGATCGGATGCCGTGGCGGCATGCGTGGTTTTCAAGAAAGCCAAGCCCAGCAAGCAGGACTATCGGAAGTACCTTATCAAGACCGTGGTGGGGCCGGACGACTATGCTTCCATGCAGGAGGTGGTACGCCGCCGCTATTCACGGTTGCTGCAAGAGGAAGCCGAGCTGCCCGACCTGATTCTGACCGACGGCGGCAAGGGACAGATGGAAGTGGTACGCGAAGTCATCGAGGACGAACTGCACCTGGACATTCCCATCGTCGGTTTGGCCAAGAATGCCCGCCACCGCACTTCGGAAGTGCTGTACGGGTTCCCTCCCGTCAATGTGGGCATCAAGCAAGGCACTCCCCTCTTCCACCTGCTGGAGAACATCCAGGACGAAGTGCACCGGTTCGCCATCACCTTCCATCGCGACAAGCGCAGCAAGAGTCAGGTGGCTTCGGCACTCGACACCATCAAGGGCATCGGCGAGAAACGGAAGACAGCACTGCTGAAAACCTTCAAGAGCGTGGCACGCATCCGCCAGGCATCGCTCGAAGAAGTGGCAGCCGTAGTGGGAGAAGCGGCGGCCAAAAACGTACTGGAAGCTCTTTCGGGAACCAAATAGATTTCGTACTTTTGCGACACAATAACCTATAATGAGAAATATGAGAGTAGTCATCCAACGAGTCAGTCGAGCATCTGTCACCATCGACGGAGCCTGCAAGTCCGCCATCGGCGAAGGATTCCTCGTGCTGGTAGGCATCGAAGAAGCCGACACGCAGGAAGACGCCGACTGGCTGTGCAAGAAAATCATCGGACTCCGCGTCTTCGACGACGAAAACGGGGTCATGAACAAGTCCGTCCTGGAAGTACAGGGCGACCTGTTGGTGGTAAGCCAGTTTACCCTGATGGCCTCCACCAAGAAAGGGAACCGTCCTTCCTACATCCGGGCGGCACGCCACGAAACCGCCATCCCGCTCTATGAATACTTCTGCAACGAGCTCAGCATCGCGCTGGGGAAAGAAGTGAAGACCGGCGAATTCGGGGCAGACATGAAAGTAGAACTTTTGAACAACGGACCGGTGACCATCTGTATGGACACCAAAAACAAAGAATAGCCATGACGATAGAAGAAGCCCAACAAGCAGTTGACAACTGGATAAAGACCTACGGCGTGCGCTACTTCAGCGAGCTGACCAATATGGCCATCCTCACCGAAGAAGTGGGAGAAGTGGCACGCATCATTGCACGCACCTACGGCGACCAGTCGTTCAAGAAAGACGAGAAAACCAATCTGGCCGACGAACTGGCCGATGTGATGTGGGTGCTGCTCTGCCTCGCCAACCAGACCGGCGTAGATATGACCGAGGCCCTGCAGCGCAACCTGGACAAGAAAACCAGCCGCGACAAGGACAGACATAAGAATAACCCCAAACTGAAAGAAGCATGAAATACGAAGAAGACGAAGATATGGAATTGCTGTTCGATGCCAACGACAAGGAGCATCTGCACCAGCCCAGCCAATACGAAACTGCATTGGCAAAATATACAACCGACCTGAAAGACGAGGTCATCGCCCGCCAGACGGCCCGCCTCATTGAGGAACATTTGGCAGAGAACAACACCCGCGAAGTGAAGAAATTCCTCTACCATTGCATCGACCTGACCACCCTGAAATGTACCGACGAAGAACGGAGCGTCATGGCCTTGACCCAGCAGGTGAACGATTTCGTGGACCAGCATCCCGACCTGGAGAATGTAGCCGCCATCTGTGTCTATCCGAACCTGGCAGAAATCGTCAACGATACCCTCGAAGCCGACGGAGTGAAGATTGCCTGTGTGGCAGGCGGCTTTCCCTCCTCGCAGACTTTCACCGAGGTGAAGGTGGCAGAAACCGCCATGGCCCTCCACACCGGAGCAGACGAAATCGACATCGTACTTCCGGTCGGAAAATTCCTCAACGGCAGTTACGAAGAAATGTGTGATGAAATAGGCGAACTGAAGGATGTATGCGGCAGCCACGTGCTGAAGGTCATCCTCGAAACCGGCGTACTGGGCAGTGCCTCGAATATCAAGAAAGCAGCCATCCTCGCCATGTATTCGGGAGCAGACTTCATCAAGACCTCTACAGGAAAGGAAGCTGTCTCCGCCACTCCCGAAGCGGCATACGTGATGTGTCATGCCATCAAGGAATATTTTCTGGAGACCGGAAGGAAAATCGGATTCAAGGCGGCAGGCGGCATCAATACCATCCATGACGCACTGGTCTACTACACGCTGGTCAAGGAAATCCTCGGCAAGGAATGGCTGAGCAATGAGTGGTTCCGTATCGGTACGAGCCGACTGGCTCCCCTACTCCTGGCGGAAATCGCAGAATAACGGCAACCTGACTGATAGGACACAAAGGGACAAAGACACAAAGAATAAGAATGCCATCAGCACTTAAATTATCTTTGTGTCTTTGTCCCTTTGTGTTCTATTTCACTCTTATTTCACACGTTCTATCACGAAATCGATATAGGCTTCCAACGCGCTGCGTAGTCCGGCATCCATCACCTCCGGCAAGACTTCCAAGGCCCGGTTGCGATAGTCATACATCACTTGCTCCGCATACGCAATACCGCCGTTGGCTTTCACATAATCCACAAACTCCGCAATCTCATCATGGGTAGCCTCCAGTCTGCGGATACGGAGTGCCAACTCCTTCATTCCTTCGTCCGGCTGATGATTGAGCACATACAAGGCCGGCAAGGTCAGTTTCCCTTCCAGCATATCATTGCCGGTAGGTTTCCCCAAGTCGGGAGAATCAAAATAATCGAAGATGTCATCCTTTATTTGGAACGCAATGCCAATCCGTTCACCGAAAAGGGCGGCCTTGTGGACTTCGTCCTCGGAAGCTCCACCAGAAAGTGCTCCCATCTCTGAACTGGCAATGAAAAGGGCTGCTGTCTTCTTGCGGATGACATCGAAATAAATGGCTTCCGAGAAATCCGTATTATTGGTATTGGCCAACTGAATAATCTCCCCTTCGGAGAGGTCCTGTCCCAAGCGGGCCACCAACTCAACCATGCCCACCTGTCCGGTGGCAGCCGAATGCTTCAGGCACGTGGCCAACATATAGTCCCCTACCAGAACAGCCACCTTATTGTCAAAGACAACATGTACAGCCTGCTGCCCACGGCGTTTGTCACTCTCGTCCACTACATCATCGTGAACCAGACTGGCCGTATGCAAGAGTTCCAGCGCAAGGGCACCATGGTATGTAGCCTGCGTCACCCGACCGAACACCTTTGCCATCAGCAATACCAGAAGAGGGCGCATCATCTTGCCATTCCGCTTCTTGATGTACCCCAACACCTGGTTCAACAGCGGTGTCCCGCTCGTCAACGAACCATCGAAAAGGACCTTCAACTCCTCCAGCTCATCCTGGACAGGCCTCTTTATTATAGCTAATTTATCCATGGTGATTATTTTGAGGCACAAAAGTAATAATAAAACGAGTAATAAAATATATTTTTCGTACTTTTACACGGAAAACTTAAGATTTTTACACGAATGGAGAAATTATTTCTGTTAGATGCATACGCATTGATTTACCGTGCCTACTATGCACTCATCAAAAACCCGCGCATCAACTCGAAGGGGATGAACACTTCGGCCATCCTCGGCTTTGTCAATACCCTCGAAGAAGTGTTGAAGAAAGAGCAGCCCAGTCATATCGGAGTGGCGTTCGACCCGTCCGGTCCTACTTTCCGCCACGAAGCGTTCAAGGACTACAAAGCGCAGCGTGAAGCTACCCCTGAGGACATCCGTCGTTCTGTTCCCATCATCAAAGACATTCTCCGCGCCTACCGTATTCCCATCCTTGAAGTCAGCGGCTACGAGGCCGACGATGTCATCGGCACCCTCGCTACCCAAGCCGGACGGGCAGGCATCGCCACTTACATGATGACCCCCGACAAAGACTATGGGCAGTTGGTGGGCGAGAACATATACATCTACCGGCCTAAGGTTGGCGACAAGGACTTTGAACAGATGGGCGTGAACGAAGTGAAGGCAAAGTTCAACATCGACTCCCCTACCCAGGTCATCGACATACTGGGACTGATGGGCGATGCAGTGGACAATATCCCCGGCTGTCCGGGGGTAGGTGAAAAGACGGCACAGAAACTCGTGGCACAGTTCGGCAGCATCGAACAGTTACTGGAACATACCGACCAGCTGAAGGGAGCACTCAAGGTGAAAGTGGAAACCCATCGCGAACAGATAGCTTTCTCAAAATTCCTGGCTACCATCAAGACCGATGTTCCCATCGAACTGAATCTGGAAGCACTCAAAAAAGAGACACCCGATGAAGAAGCCTTACGCACGCTGTTCGAAGAACTGGAGTTCCGCACCCTCATCGACCGGGTCCTGAAAAAAGAGAAGCAACCAGCTGCCGTTGGAGTGGCCACACAAGGCAATCTCTTTGGATTATTTACGGACAATGGGCAGGACGAGCCGAAAAAATCGATTCTCACGAGGCTTGAAGACCTCACTTACGACTATCAAATCCTTGATTCAGAAGATAAAATAGAGGAATTTCTTCAAATTATCCGTACAAAGGAAATTTTCAGTCTGGATACAGAGACTACCGGGGTCGACCCCATCACGGCCGAACTGGTCGGTATGAGCTTCAGCTATGCCAAAAACCAGGCTGTCTATGTCCCCGTGCCCGCCGACCGCGCAGCAGCCACTGCCCTGGTCGCCCGCTTCCGTCCGTTGCTCGAAAACCCTGCAACCCTGAAAGTGGGACAGAACATCAAATACGACCTGCTGGTACTGGGCAACTATGGTGTACAGGTACAAGGGCCGTTGTTCGACACAATGATTGCTCACTATGTACTCCAACCCGAATTACGGCACAACATGGATTTTCTAGCGAACATCTATCTGAACTACGAACCCATCCCTATCGAAGACCTCATCGGTCCGAAAGGGAAAGGACAACTCAACATGCGCGACCTCTCCCCTGAGCAGGTCTACCGCTATGCCTGCGAAGATGCCGATGTCACCCTCCAACTGAAGAAACCCTTGGAAGAAGAACTGGAGCAGAACAATGCCAAAGCCCTGTTCGAGGAAATCGAAATGCCGCTGGTACCTGTATTGGCATACATGGAACGCAACGGTGTGCGAATCGACACCGAAGCATTGAAAGAAACTTCGCGTCACTTCACGCTACGTATGCGACAGATTGAAGAAGAAATCTACCAACTGGCAGGCACCACTTTCAACATAGCCTCCCCCAAGCAAGTGGGAGAAATCCTGTTCGACCGGATGAAGGTCAGTGAAAAGCCCAAGAAGACCAAGACAGGCCAGTATGTCACCTCCGAAGAAGTGCTGGAAAGCCTCCGCCACAAGCACGACATCGTAGGAAAAATCCTGGACCACCGAGGCCTGAAGAAATTGTTGGGAACCTACATTGATGCCTTGCCCGAACTGATCAACCCGAAGACAGGCCGCATCCATACCTCGTTCAACCAGACAGTCACGGCCACCGGACGGCTCAGTTCCAGCAATCCGAACCTTCAGAACATCCCGATCCGCAACGAAGACGGAAAGGAAATCCGCAAAGCCTTTATCCCCGATGACGGCTGCGAATTCTTCTCGGCCGACTATTCACAAATCGAACTGCGCATCATGGCCCACCTCAGTGGAGACCCTCATATGATTGCAGCCTTCAGCGAAGGACAGGACATTCATGCAGCCACCGCTGCCAAGATATATAAGGTAGGACTCGATGAAGTTACCCGGGAACAACGCAGCAAGGCCAAGACAGCCAATTTCGGCATTATCTACGGCATCTCCGTCTTTGGTCTGGCCGAGCGGCTGAATGTGGACCGTAAGGAAGCGAAAGAACTGATTGACGGCTATTTCGAGAACTACCCGTCCGTCAAGGGATTCATGGAAAAGAGTATCGAGACGGCCCGTGCCAACGGCTACATCGAGACCATCTTCCACCGTAAACGCTACTTGCCCGACATCAATTCGCGCAACGCCATCGTCCGCGGCTATGCGGAGCGCAACGCCATCAATGCACCGATACAAGGAAGCGCAGCCGACATCATAAAGGTGGCCATGATCCGCATCTACGACCGGTTCTTGAAAGAAGGTATCCGCTCGAAGATGATTCTCCAGGTACACGATGAACTCAACTTCAGCGTCGTGCCAGAAGAAAAAGAGAAAGTACAGCAGATTGTCATTGCTGAAATGGAGAATGCTTACAAAATGAAGGCACCCTTGCTGGCAGACTGTGGATGGGGTAAGAATTGGCTGGAAGCCCACTGATAAAGTGTGTCTGTTAACGAACATTTAAATAGTGACATTTTGCAAAATAAAGAAATTATTTCCAGGCACAAGCATACAACTTATGCAAAGAAATACTATATTTGTAGTACTGAAATAAACAAAAAGTAAGGCTTTCCCGAAAGGGATAGTCTTGTGGGCTATGAAAACAACAGAACCATTTCATGCTTATACATACTAACTTATCAACTCTCTTTTTTCAGCAGGCTACCCCGTGAGGTGTGGCCTGTTTTTTTGTCCCATTCATTTCACTGGTTAGCACTTTTTGCGTACCTTTGCGGACTAAAACTTAGAAATTCAGAAAATTAATATAACTATGGCATTACAATGTGGTATCGTCGGACTGCCCAACGTTGGCAAATCGACGCTTTTCAACTGTTTATCGAACGCTAAGGCACAAGCCGCCAACTTCCCTTTCTGTACCATCGAACCGAACGTGGGAGTCATTACCGTACCCGACGATCGTCTTAACAAACTGGCAGAACTGGTGCACCCGGGACGGATTGTCCCCACTACTGTCGAAATTGTAGATATTGCCGGTCTGGTGAAAGGAGCCAGCAAGGGCGAAGGCCTGGGCAACAAGTTCCTGGCCAACATCCGCGAGACGGATGCCATCATCCATGTGCTCCGCTGCTTCGACGATGAGAACGTAACCCATGTGGACGGATCGGTAAATCCCGTCCGCGACAAGGAAATCATCGACACGGAACTCCAGCTGAAAGACCTCGAGACCATCGAAGGACGCATCCAGCGCGTGCAGAAACAGGCACAGACCGGCGGTGACAAGGCAGCCAAGCAAGTGTATGATGTGTTGCTGAGATACAAGGAAGCATTGGAGCAGGGCAAATCAGCCCGTACCGTACAGTTCGACTCGAAGGACGAACAGAAGATTGCTCACGACTTGTTCCTGCTCACCTCGAAACCGGTGATGTATGTCTGCAATGTCGATGAAGCCAGTGCCGCTACGGGTAACCAGTATGTAGAGCAGGTACGCGAAGCTGTGAAGGACGAACAGGCGGAAATCCTGGTAGTAGCCGCCAAGACGGAAGCCGACATTGCCGAACTGGAAACCTACGAAGACCGCCAGATGTTCCTGCAGGAAGTCGGCTTGGAAGAATCGGGTGTGAACCGCCTCATCAAGTCGGCCTACAAGCTGCTCGATCTGGAAACCTTCATCACCGCCGGCGAAATGGAAGTCAAGGCATGGACCTACCACAAAGGCTGGAAAGCCCCGCAGTGTGCCGGTGTCATCCACACCGACTTCGAGAAAGGTTTCATCCGTGCCGAGGTCATCAAGTACGAGGACTTCATTCAATACGGCAGTGAAGCCGCTGTCCGCGAAGCCGGCAAACTGGGCGTGGAAGGCAAGGAATACATCGTGCAGGACGGCGACATCATGCATTTCCGCTTTAATGTGTAAATAAATGAACTATCTGGTAGTAGGCACCGGCGGCGTGGGTGGCAGCATCGCCGGCTTTCTGGCATTGGCAGGCAAGGAAGTGGACTGCATTGCACGAGGCAAGCACATCGAAGCCATCCGTCGTCAAGGACTGCACCTGAAGTCCGACCTGAAAGGCGAACACTACCTGTCCCTCCCGGCCTTCACCGCCGAGGAATATACGGGACAGGCAGATGTCATCTTCGTCTGTGTGAAAGGCTATTCCATCGACTCCATTGCCGATGTCATCCGCCGCGCCGCCCGTCCGGACACACTGGTGATTCCCATTCTCAATGTCTATGGCACCGGCCCCCGTATCGGCCACTTAGTACCTGGAGTCAACGTCATCGACGGCTGCATCTACATCGTCGGCTTTGTCTCCGGCGAAGGAGAAGTCAGCCAGATGGGCAACGTGTTCCGCATGGTCATCGGTGCCCGTCCCGAACAGGGCATTCCGACCGAACGCATCGAAGCCATTGCCGAAGAAGTACGCACTGCCGGCATCAAGGTAGATGTCAGCGACGACATCAACCGCGACACTTTCGTCAAGTGGTCGTTCATCTCCGCCATGGCATGTACGGGAGCCTACTTCGATGTCCCAATGGGAGAAGTGCAACACGAAGGAGAAGTGCGCGACACCTTTATCGGCCTCTCCCGCGAAAGCAGCGAGATAGGCCGCCGCTTGGGCATTCCCCTACCCGATGACCTGATCAGCTACAACCTGAACATCATCGACAAGCTCGACCCTCACAGCACAGCCTCCCTCCAAAAAGACATCGCCCGCGGCCACCAGTCGGAGCTGCAAGGCCAACTGTTCGACCTCATCACGCTGGGCGAACAGCTGAAGGTAGATATGCCCACTTATAAGAAGGTAGCGGAGAAATTCAGATAAACACTCTCCCTACAGCACACCGGGCGTTGCCACCCCATGGAGTGACAACGCCCGGTCTCATGTTGTATCAACAACAGCCGATTACTTCTTCGCTTTATAGTACGGAGTGTTGTAAGTCAGACGGACACCCTGTGCCGTCGCGCTGACAATCAATACCGTACCGTCATCCGATACACTGTAGGTAGTCGTGTCGGCAGTGCGGTCAGTACGATGGTACACCACATCAAAAATCTTGACTACATTCACATAAGCGTTGCCCGGCATGGGTACATCCACCATCAATTGTCCCAGACGGTTCTTCTCTGTCACATCCGTATGATTGATGGTCAGATAAATCTCATTTCCCTGACAGTTGCCCTTCAGACACTTCAAGGCATCATCGTACACATACCCCTTCTGGCTGATTTGCCGGGTGATGTCCACCACCTTGCCATTCAGGTCAATACCGTCAAATTCAAATGCTGAAGCGTTCAGCGACAAGAACAAGGTCGCCAAAATCATAAAAATCTTTTTCATGATGTGTTCTGTTTTAGATTTTAGTTATACATTAATTGTTACTGTTTTCTTTTGGTATGCAATTTTACGGATTTTATCGCACACTCCCACACAATCCCTAAAAAAACTTTATTCTGTTTTGAATCATTAACAGTTCAAGGAGTCCCGACCACACTACTGACCTACCGTTCTGCCTGTCACGACCCGCCCGGAAAGGAAAACCATTCCCTGTCACGACACTACACGTTGTCCCGTTACGAGTGTTGTTAGTCCGGGAGTTTGGCTATCCGGTAATACACATTGCGGTACTTGTCGAAATAAATGCCTCCGTACGTCAGGTTCTTGACATAGTGACTGTTTATTTCGTCAGGAGATAACGGCCGGTGGTGCTTGATGTCTGCTTCGAGAGGTTCTAAAGGATATTCGTTGCCGACACTCGCATCGTACTCCCGATAGTTTTCTTCATCGGGCTTGTGTACCCGTATTCGGTGGTCTGCAGGGAAGCTCAATACCAGTTCATTGGACTGTTTCCAGGACAGACAGAACCGCAGCCGTGTACACACAAGACTGCCCGAACATCACTGTCCGGGCAGCCATAACAAGCCTAACCTATTCATTCAATCAACCTTAGCCGAGCATATCCCCTTTATTTCAACAAACTTTTTACTACATTCTGGGCAATGCGCATGGAACTCTTACGGCTGTCCTTTTCCAGCTGTGCCCGGTTGTCAAGCTCCATACTGGTGAAGTAATGGTTGCCGCGGGTCACTTCGCAATGGTTCTTGTCATACAGCGAATAGCTGGTGATGTGGAACAGCGTGCGCAACGGCTTTTCCTGCCACTTCAGGTAATGCTGGTTCAGCAGCAACACATAGTCGGCACCGGCAGCAGCCATCCACTGGCGGTAAACGGTTTCGTCCACCTTGCTCAAGTCGGCATACTTGGCCTCTTCGTCACCTTTCAGTTCGATGCCGCTCATCCAGTTTTCCTTCTCCTGACGGCCTTCCAACGGAAGAAAACAGAAACGCTTGTCCTTGTTAGACAGGATGATGTTTTCTGCCACCGCCTGATTGTAGACATAATCCACACTGTCCGCAGGAATGCCCGTTTCTTCGGCAATCATGGAAACCGGGAAATAGTTCGACTCCACATTGTCGGGAAGTCCTACTACCAGAATCCTCTTGACAGTCGTTGTATTGGTTGACTTCGGCGAATCCGAAGCAGTTCCGGCTACGGCCGGTACGACTGTCAATACCATCGACCACAAACCGGCCATAACACTTTTGAGTACACTTGTTTTCATTTGCTTTCTTCTTTTTTCATGACGCTGCAAAGGTACAGGGTACGTGTTACAGGTCTATTGAGTTGACATTACATTTCTGCGAACAATGAGAGTGGAGGTTATTTCACCCACTCCGACGCCTCTACCGGACAGTCGGTGGTGACGAAATCTACCTTTTGCTCTTTCAGCTGCCGGACGATTTCCTGTTCATTGACCGTCCAGGCATTCACCGTCATGCCCAGGCGGTGTGCCTCGGCTATCCATTCGGGCTTTTGCAGCAACGCCTTGTAGTGGTAATCAATGCCGTTGATGCCCATGGCCTTCAGCTCCTCCGGAGCCAGGTCGCTCCGAAGGTAGGATATAGAGGAAGACGGAGTCCGCGCCGCCAACTGCCGGCAGACATTCAGGCTGAACGAGATGTATTCCACCTGCTGCTCCATCTGCAGGGCCTTCACCCTTGCAGTTACGAGCCTCACCAGTGTGTTCTCCTCCTGCTCGGTCTTGTGGGGCTTTATCTCCAGGATGAGCTGTACCCCCGGCTGCTCTTTTCCGGCAGCCAGGTAGGCATCCAGTGTAGGCAGCACCTCTCCGTTCTTCAGACGCAGTTCCTGCAGCTGGGGATAGGCGGTTTCCGAGATGACCTGTCCCGCAATGTCGTCGTCATGGTTCACCACTGCCACGCTGTCCTTCGTCAGCTGCACATCGAACTCCGAACCATAGACCCCTTCCCGAGCAGCCTCGCGCAGCGATGCCAACGAGTTTTGGGCACCAGCGGCATCCTTCCAATAGCCTCTGTGAGCGATGACTCTCGTCTGACCATAGCCTGCCAGTACCGTTCCTCCCAGCAAGGCACAAACAATCATTTTTCTCCATTTCATAATTCGTTCCTTTCTTTTTAGTTACATAAATCAGAATCCATATCTCAGGCCAATCTGTACCTGGTACGGCGTACCGCTCAGGCTGGACACACCCGTATTGGCATTCACGTTGTAGATGTATTGCTTCTGGTCCTGGTCGAAGCCCTTGACACTATATACATACTGCGTGCCCAGTCTGTGGCTGGCTCCCCAGTTCTTGTTCAGCAGATTCGCCACGTTGAAAAGATCCACCGACACTTCCAGGTTCTGCGTACCGAAGGTCTTGAATTTCTTCGCCAGACGCAAATCCAGCGTACCGTAGAAATCGTTCACACCACCGTTGCGTTCCGCCACCTTTCCGAAGCTCTTGCGCAGGTAGTCCTTCACGCTCTGCTCGGCATCGGGGTTGTTCAAGATGGAGTTAA
>SFDG01000058.1 GCA_004558305.1 Phocaeicola plebeius | reverse complement strand
CCGAACGGGCTGGAAAGTGTGCTGGGCTACACCCGCCACTCGTATCTCTACATGTGTGCCAAAGAGGATTTCTCGGGGTTCCATAACTTCGCCACCACCTTGGCGGAGCATCTGCGCAATGCCCGCCGCTACCAGCAGGAGCTGAACCGGAGGCGCATCAAATCGTAAACGCAGTGTGTGTGATGGATTAAACACAGAGACACAGAGGGCACAAAGTTATTTTTGTCATGCTGGGAACAAAGTGAAGCATCTGATACATCCACTTTATGTTTACAGATCCTTCGCGTTGCTCAGGATGACAAGAAAGTCGCTCAGGATGACAATAAAAAGGACACGCTCTCTTGAAAATATCCCTTTGTGGCCTTTGTGCCTTTGTGTTTATTCAAAAAAACTCTGTGGCCTCTGTGCCTCTGTGTTTAAGCCTACAAGTACTGGTTCACCCGGTGGAACGAATGAATCAGCTCCTGCAGCTTCAGGAACTTCTCCTTCCGGTCAGGATCCATCTGTTTCTGGTTCAACTTCTTGCGATTGTACTTCATCCAGTTCAACATGCGGTATTCCTCTACGTGATGGCGCGACGGGCCCCGGTGATTCTGCTGCACAAACTGCCAAACGGCTGCATAGTTCTTCTCCCAAAGTTCCTCTCTGATCATGATAAACCTCCTTTTCATTGAATTATGGCGCAAATATACACATCTTTTTCGAGAACCTGCAAGGATTTTTCCGGCAGAATGGACAGACCGGATCCGCGGGACAAAAAAAGCCGGGAAGAGTTGGATATGTCGGAGGAATCCGCTAACTTTGTTTGCAGTAGCAAAAACCTGAAGCACCATGAAAAAGCAAGCGGAGTACATCAAGCGCATTGAAATCATCGGACTGTGGGGACGGAAGAACATCTCCTGGGACCTGCGGCCGGACGTGAACATCCTGAGCGGCGTGAACGGCATCGGGAAAAGCACCATCCTGAACAACTCGGTGAAAAGCCTCGACGACCTGGAAGGCGGGGCACTGAGCAACGGCGACAGGGCGGGAGTACGTTTCGAGTTCTGTCCGGCCGACGCTACCTACATCCACTTCAACGTGATCCGCAGTTTCGACCGCCCGCTCATCAGTTCCTCGCTCATCGAGAAAATCGGGAACCAGAACGTGCGGACCGAACTGGACTGGCAAATCTACCAGCTCCAACGCCGCTACCTGGACTATCAGGTGAACATCGGCAACCGCATCATCGAACTGCTGACCAGCGGCCAACCCGAAGACGCAGCCCGGGCAGCAGAGGTGTCGAAGGCCAAGACCCGGTTCCAGGACCTGATGGACGACCTGTTCAGCGAAACGGGGAAACGCATCCTGCGCAAGAGCAACGAAATACTTTTCGAACAGGACGGCGACACGCTGACCCCCTACCAGCTTTCCTCGGGCGAGAAGCAGATGCTGGTCATCCTGCTGACCGTACTGGTGCAGGATTTCGAGCACTGCACACTGTTCATGGACGAACCGGAAATCTCGCTCCACGTGGAGTGGCAGCAACGGCTCATCGAGCTGATACGGGAGCTGAATCCGAACACGCAGATCATCATGACGACCCATTCGCCGGCACTCATCATGAACGGATGGGTGGATGCCGTGACCGAAGTGAGCGACATCACTTCCTACTGACCGCATAGAAGGAAACGGAGGCAAGCTATGGGGAAAAGACTGACCGACAACCTGTCATCGCGCTACATCGAGGCGGCCAACAACCTGAAGCCGAAATGCGCCCGGAGGAAGATCGTGGCCTACGTGGAAAGCTACGACGATGTACTGTTCTGGCGTTCCATCCTGGCGGACTACGAGGACCAGACGCGCTATTTCGAGGTGATGCTGCCGTCGAGAAGCACGCTGGCCAAGGGGAAGAAAACGGTCCTGATGAACCAGCTGGGCAAGAACATGATAGCCTGTGTGGACAGCGACTACGACTATCTGCTGCAAGGCCGCACACAGACCTCGCGCTATATGCTGGGCAGCCCCTATGTCCTGCAGACCTATGCCTATGCCATCGAGAACTATCTGTGTTACGCCGAGTCGCTCCACGAGGTGTGCGTAACGGCGACCCTGAACGACCATCCCCTCATCGACTTCCCGGAGTTCATGCGCCAGTATTCGCGCATCGCCTATCCGCTGTTTGTCTGGTCGGTATGGTTCTACCGCAAGCAGAACCTCTCGGAATTCTCGCTGCTGGACTTCTGCTCGTTCGTGCGGCTGGACTCGGTGAATCCCCGCCACCCGGAAGACAGCCTCGCCCAGATGGCCAAGCGGGTGAACAAGAAACTGTACAGTCTGGAAAAGGCGCACCGCGCCTCGCTGGAGGAAATCGAGCAGCTGAAGCAGGAGTTCGCCCAACTGGGCGTGACGCCGGACACCACGTACCTGTTCATCCAAGGCCACCACGTCATGAACAATGTGGTCCTGCGCCTGCTGGTGCCTGTCTGCAACAGCCTGCGGCGGGAACGGGAAGAACAGATCCACCGGCTGGCCCTGCACAAGGTGCAGCTACAGAACGAGCTGACGGCCTACGACCGTTCCGTCGTAGGGGTGGACCAAGTGCTGCGGAAGAACACGAACTACAAGCAGTGTCCCCTCTACCAACGAATCCGTCGGGATGTGGAGGAGTTCCTGCAGCTCCTGCAGCCGGCTGCTACTCCGCCGCCTTGCAATACACATTCGTGACCTTGGGCTGGAAGTCCATCGACTGGTACAGACGATTGGCGGCGACACGGGCCGGATTGGAGGTGAGATAGAGCTTCTCGGTCCCGCTCAGGTGCAGGTCGCCGACAAGGGTTTCGAGAAAGGCACGGGCCACTCCCCTTCCGCGGTAGGCTTCGTCCACCACCACATCTTCGAGCCAGTATTTCCGGCCGGTGGGGCACAGGTAGGTACCGATGGTGGCCATTCCCACGATGCTGCCCTCCAGACAAGCCACGTAGAGCCGGGAGGATTCGTCGGCAAGGAGCTGCTCCAGCTCCACCCGCCCGAAGGGAACACAGCGGGTGGTGAGCTGGCGCAGCAAATGGCGGACGGCCGCCACATATTCGTCGAGCGGTTCCGTCACGCAACGTATTTCAAGTTCTTGTTTCATAGGATGATGCTATATAAATGCCGAGGTGGATGTTTCCGGGCAGACACATAGGTCTGCCCCTACGGTTTTCGTCATTGGTAGTCCCCATCACACGTTGTGTGAAACGATTCGATGAATGACGTTGTAGGGGCGGACCTGCGTGTCCGCCCGGAATGCCTTGGTAACTACGTTCAGAATGACAATTTGTTAGGGTTTACTTCTCCGGTGTATTCTCCAGCGTAGCCAGCAGGAAATCGTAGAACTTACCCACAGACGCAATGTGGCAACGCTCTTCCGGCGTATGCGGGCACTGCAAGGTGGGACCGAAAGAAATCATGTCCAGCCCCGGAATCACCGCACCGATGATGCCGCATTCCAGACCGGCATGGATGACCTTCACCTCGGGTTCCGTACCGAACTGGGCGGCATAGCTCTTCTTCATGGCGTGCAGGATGGGCGAATTCACATCCGGTTCCCAGCCCGAATAGCTGCCGCTGCGCTCCACGTGCATTCCTGCCATGGAGAAGCAGCTCTCGATGGCCGTATTGCGATAGTCCTTCATCGACTCGCGGGAACTGCGCGTGAGCACCTGCACGGATGCCTTACCGCCACCGATTTCCACAATGGCCAGGTTGGAAGAAGTCTCCACCGTGTCGGGGATGGTGGGAATGTAGCGTTCCACGCCGTTGGGGCACGCATAGATGGCATCGAGCAAGTTGTCGCGGATTTCGTCGGGCACCATCAGGGCCGGCAGTCCCACCCGCTCGGACTCGAAGGTCAGGCCGTCCTCGATGGTGGCATACTCGTCTCTCCACACCTGCTGGCATTCGCCGACAAACGCCTCCACGTCTTCCACTTCGGAAGCCGGGACGGTAATGACCACTTCACACTCGCGCGGAATGGCATTGCGCATGTTGCCGCCTGTCCACGACACGAGGCAAGCCTCGTCGTAGGCAATCACCTGGTTCAGGAAACGGGCCATGAGCTTGTTGGCATTGGCATGTCCCCAGCCGATCTGCAGTCCCGAATGGCCGCCGCGCAGCCCCTTCAGGGTCACCTTCAAGGCCACATCCTCGGGGTCGGTGGGTTCTTCCTTGTATTCCAAGGTCGCGCTCAGGTCCTCGCCTCCCGCACATCCGATATAGAGTTCCCCCTCTTCTTCCGAATCAAGGTTCAGCAGGATATCCCCTTCGATGGTACCGGGCTTCAGTCCGAAGGCCCCGAACATGCCGGTCTCCTCGTCGGCGGTCACCAGTCCCACCAGCGGACCGTGCTTCAGGGTCTTGTCCTCCATCACGGCCATGATCGTAGCCACGCCCATACCGTTGTCGGCCCCCAGGGTCGTCCCCTTGGCCCGCACCCATTCGCCGTCGATGTAGGCCTGTATGGGGTCTTTCTCGAAATCATGCTGCGTGTCCTTGGTCTTCTGCGGCACCATGTCCATGTGTGCCTGCAGGATCACCGTCTTGCGGTTCTCCATGCCCGGGGTGGCGGGCTTGCGGTAGATGATATTGCCCGCTTCGTCCTGGAACGTTTCCACTCCGGCCTGCCGGCCGAACTCCAGCAGGAAAGCCTGGATTTGCTGCAAATGCCCTGACGGACGGGGTACTTGTGTTAACGCATAAAAGTTTTTCCACACTTGCTGTGGGGCTAATGAAAGGATTTCACTCATAGAACTGTTTTTTTTGAGTTGATAGTTGGTGGGTCAGCGGCAATGCCACCAATCCGTAAATACCCAACAAAATTAATAAAAAAGTTTGGATTCCATGCACGATAAGGGCAAAAATTCCTGCATCCTCCTTCGATATGCCATACATCATCATCAGCGTGATGATGGCAAAGTGCCACGGCCCGGCCCCGTTGGGGGTGGGGACAATGACCGCGATGCTCCCGGCCACGAACAGGGCCATGCCTGCCGTCCATCCCAGCTGGGCCGTAAAGCTGAAGCAGTAGAAGGTGAGATAGAAATGGAAGAAATAGCAGGCCCAGATGCCTATAGTATAAATAAGGTAGAGCCAGGGGCGGCGGACACGGCGGATGGACAGGCAGCCCTGCCAGATGCCCTGCAGCAGTCCGCGCAGGCGGCCGAAGAGGGTCAGGTTGCGCACCAGCCAGACGGCCAGCACCGCCATGGCTGCCAGGCAGAGGAGGGTGATGTAGAAATTGGTGGTGGTGAACAGACGGAGGAAGAAGGCACTGTCCGTACCCGTCAGCCGGAAGAAACGGGCGAAGGTGGACGACTGCAGCAGCAGGGTGCCCAGCGTGACGAGCAGCACACACACGGAATCGACCAGCCGCTCGGTGACCACCGTGCCCAGCGAGCGGGCGAACGACACCCCGTCGTACTTGGCCAGGATGCCGCAGCGGGACACCTCCCCCACCCGGGGCAGCACCAGATTGGCCGCATAGGAGACGAAGACGGCATAGACACTGTCGGAACGCCGGGGATATTCCCCCAGAGGGGCCAAGGCCAGGTTCCAGCGCCAGCCGCGCAACACATGGGCCAGGATGCCGAAGAGCAGCGACACGCCCATCCATCCGTAGTCGATGCCCTGGTCGAACACGCCCCAGAGATGGTCAAAATCGAATCCATGATAGGTCCAGACCAGAATCGCGGCTCCCAGAAGAAGCGGAAAACCGACCTGCAGGGACTTGTTTATTCTCTTTTTTATCGTACTTCGTTCCAAAACTTATTCCTATATTAAAGATTAGTGTTATCTTTGCACGTTGCAAAGATAATAAATAATAAGGAATGAAATCAGTAAAGCCAAAGAAGTTTTTGGGGCAGCATTTCCTGAAAGACCTGCAGGTGGCCAGCGACATCGCCGACACGGTGGATGCCTGTCCCGGCCTACCCGTACTGGAAGTGGGGCCGGGCATGGGGGTGCTCACCCAGTTCCTCCTGCCGAAAGGGAGGGAAGTGAAGGTCGTGGAGCTGGACCGCGAGTCGGTGGCCTACCTGCACGAGCATTTCTCCCGGCTGGGCGACAACATCATCGAGCAGGATTTCCTGAAGATGCGGCTCGACGAGGTGTTCGGCGGACAGCCCTTCGTCCTGACCGGCAACTACCCCTACAACATATCGAGCCAGATCTTCTTCAAGATGCTCGACTACAAGCAACTCATCCCCTGCTGCACGGGCATGATCCAGAAAGAGGTGGCCGAACGCATCGCCGCCGCGCCGGGCAGCAAGACCTACGGCATCCTGAGCGTGCTCATCCAGGCATGGTACAAGGTGGAATACCTGTTCACCGTCCACGAGCACGTGTTCAATCCCCCTCCGAAGGTGAAAAGCGCGGTCATCCGCATGACCCGCAACGACACGCAGGAACTGGGCTGCGACGAGCGGCTGTTCAAACAAATCGTGAAGACCACCTTCAACCAACGCCGCAAGACGCTGCGCAACTCCATCTCCCCCATCCTGGAGAAAGGGCACCCGCTGAGCGCGGACCCCATCTTCAACAAACGGCCTGAGCAACTCTCGGTGGCCGACTTCGTCGACCTGACCAACCGGGTGGAACAGGCGCTGGCAGAATCTTTATAAAAAAGCAATCCGTATGGAAAACGAAGAAGTGAACAAAGTGACGGAACTGATCGCCGACAAGAAGTCGGACGAACTGAAAGAGCTGCTGAGCGGACTCCACCCGGCAGACATCGCCGAACTGTGCAACGAGCTGGATGCGGAAGAGGCACGGTTCATCTACCTGCTGCTGGACAACGAAAAGGCGGCCGACGTGCTCATCGAGATGGACGAAGACGCCCGCAAGGAGTTCCTCGACATACTGCCTTCCGAAACCATCGCCAAGCGGTTCGTGGACTACATGGACTCGGACGATGCCGTCGACATCATCCGCGAGATGGACGAGGACAAGCAGGAGGAAATCCTCTCCCACATCGAGGACATCGAGCAGGCGGGCGACATCGTGGACCTGCTGAAGTACGACGAAGATACCGCCGGCGGTCTGATGGGTACGGAAATGGTCATCGTCAACGAGAACTGGAGCATGCCCGAATGCCTGCGCGAAATGCGCCTGCA
Source organism: Phocaeicola plebeius (assembly GCA_004558305.1). Classification (GTDB taxonomy): domain Bacteria; phylum Bacteroidota; class Bacteroidia; order Bacteroidales; family Bacteroidaceae; genus Phocaeicola; species Phocaeicola plebeius_B. The sequence goes on along the minus strand of SFDG01000058.1, from coordinate 7,056 downwards.
GGCGGAGGAAATGGACGAAATCTATTATGTCTACGTGGTGGACGACGACGAACGGCTGCGCGGCGTGTTCCCGCTGAAGAAGATGGTGACCAGCCCCTCGGTGTCGAAGGTGAAGCACGTGATGAAGAAAGACCCCATCTCCGTAAGGGTGGACACGCCCATCGAGGAAGTGGTGCAGATCATCGAGAAGTACAACCTGGTGGCCGTCCCCGTGGTGGACAGCATCGGCCGGCTGGTGGGGCGCATCACCGTAGACGACGTGATGGACGAGGTACGCGAGCAGGCCGAACGCGACTACCAGCTGGCTTCCGGTCTGTCGAAGGACGTGGAGTCGGACGACAGCGTGCTGCGCCAGACCACCGCCCGCCTGCCCTGGCTGCTCATCGGCATGTTCGGAGGAATCGCCAACTCCATGATTCTCGGCAACTTCGACACCACCTTTGCTGCCCATCCCGAAATGGCCCTCTACATCCCGCTCATCGGCGGTACGGGCGGAAACGTGGGCACCCAGTCGTCGGCCCTTGTCGTGCAGGGACTGGCCAACAATTCGCTCGACTCAGACAACACGTGGAAGCAGATCCTGAAAGAATCGGTCGTGGCGCTGATCAACGCCACCATCATCTCCATGCTGGTCTATGTCTACAACTTCATCCGCTTCGGGCCCGCGGCCACGGTGTGCTATTCCGTGTCCATCAGCCTGTTTGCCGTCGTCATGTTCGCCTCCATCTTCGGCACCCTGGTCCCCATGACCCTCGAAAAGCTGAAGGTAGACCCGGCCATCGCCACCGGACCGTTCATCTCCATTACGAACGACATCATCGGCATGATGATCTACATGGGCATCACCGTCATGCTCTCGTAAGCCCCGCTCTCCAACTTTTTTTCGGGAATTATAAAAAAAGTTGGGGAAAGACTATGATAAATAAAACTTTTTAGCTTAATTTGTAGAGAATATCTTCGAACGAAGAAAATACAATCTTTAAAATCTCATACGATGGAATTGAACGAAACCAACCGCCCATTGACCGAAGTCGCAGAAGACACTGCTGCAACAACGGCTCCCGCTGCCAACGACACCGAACGTGTAGCGTATGCGCAGCAATCCACTCAAGAGGATGTCATCAACCGCTTGAGAGAAATCGACCTGAACGCTTGCGAAGCTGACAAGCAGGAAATCGACTACCTGAAACAAACCTTCTACAAGAACCACAAGGCAGCACAAGAAGCAGCACGCAAGAGCTTTATGGAAGAGGGCGGAAATCCGGACGACTTTACTCCTGCCCCAGACCCGCTGGAGAATGTCTTCAAGGAAGTGATGGGTTCCATCAAGGAAAAACGGAGCGCACTGGCTGCCGAACAGGAACAGCAGCTGGAGGAGAACCTGCAGAAGAAGCTCGACATCCTGGAACGGATGAAAGCACTGACGGAGAGCGGAGAAGATACGGGAAAGATCTACAACGACTTCAAGCAGCTGCAGCAGGAATGGAACGACATCAAGGCCGTGCCTGCCGCCAAGGTCAACGAACTGTGGAAGACCTACCAGCTCTACACCGAGAAGTTCTACGACCGCGTGAAGCTGAACAACGAGTTCCGCGAATACGACTTCAAGAAGAACCTGGAGCAGAAGACCCGTCTGTGTGAGGCAGCCGAGAAACTGGCCGAAGAGGCCGATGTCGTCTCCGCCTTCCACCAGCTGCAGAAGCTGCACCAGGAATACCGCAGCATCGGCCCCGTGGCCAAGGAACTGCGCGAACGCATCTGGGCCCGTTTCAAGGCAGCATCCACCATGGTCAACCGCCGCCACCAGCAGCATTTCGAGCAGCTGAAAGAGCGCGAACAGCACAACCTCGACCAGAAGACGGTGATCTGCGAAATCGCCGAATCCATGGAATACGATACGCTCAAGACGTTCAACGACTGGGAGGAAAAGACCAAGGAAATCCTGGCCCTGCAGGCCAAATGGAAGACCATCGGCTATGCCCCGCAGAAGATGAACGTGAAGATTTTCGAACGCTTCCGCGCAGCCTGCGACGACTTCTTCCAGCGCAAGGCGGCCTTCTTCAAGTCGGTCAAGGAGAACATGGCCGACAACCTGGAGAAGAAACGTGCCCTCTGCGAGAAGGCAGAAGCCCTGAAGGACAGCACCGACTGGAAAGCCACTTCCGAACAGCTGACGCGGCTGCAGAAGGAATGGAAGACCATCGGCCCGGTGTCCAAGAAGCATTCCGACTCCATCTGGAAACGCTTCATCGGTGCCTGCGACTATTTCTTCGAGCAGAAGGCCAAGGTGACTTCCTCCCAGCGTTCGGTGGAAACAGACAACCTGGCCAAGAAGGAGGAGATTATCCGCCAGCTGGCCGCTCTGGACGAAGCGGGCACCACAGACAATGCCACTTCCGACCGCACCCGGCAGCTCATCAAGGAATGGAACGCCGTAGGCCACGTGCCTTACAAGGAGAAGGACCGCCTGCACGACACGTTCCACCAGCTGGTCGACAAGCTGTTTGCCAAGCTGAACATCACGGCCTCCGAGAAGCGGCTGAACAAGTTCAAGTCGTCCATCAACAAGGGCGGCGAGGGCCTCTACCGCGACCGTGAGAAGCTGGTGCGCAACTATGAAAGCCTGAAGAACGATATCCAGACCTACGAGAACAACCTGGGCTTCCTCAACCTGTCGTCCAAGAAGGGCAACAGCCTCGTCACGGAAATCCAGCGGAAGATCGAACGCCTGAAAGGGGAACTGGAACTGGTACAGAAGAAGATTGCCAGCATCGACGAGAAGCTGAACGAAGCGTAAGCGGCGTCCCGTTTGTCCTTCCGGTCTGTCATCCTTCGAACGGCAGGAGGGTGTGAAACAATTCGATAATGACGCTGTAGAGGCGGACCTGTGTGTCCGCCCGGGAATACCGAGGCGGATGTTTCCGGGCAGACACACAGGTCTGCCCCTATAGTTTCGTCATTGATAGACAAACAGAATGACAAGCAGCACTACCTTCCGCCTCCGTCCGCTTTTTTGCCCAAAAGCAACAGTTGTTCCGGCGAATGGCTGTAATTTTGCCCATCATTAATCCTAAAAACAAGCTATATGGCAAATTACATTCCCTCTTCCGCCGCATTCAGCGACACCAAGCCCCACTACGACCTGCTGGACGGGCTGCGCGGAGTAGCCGCACTGCTGGTGGTGTGGTACCACGTGTTCGAAGGCTACGCCTTTGCCGGCGCCAAACCCACCGTCGAGTGCATCAACCACGGCTACCTGTGCGTCGACTTCTTCTTCATGTTGTCCGGATTCGTCATCGGCTATGCCTACGACGACCGCTGGAACCGCTCGCTCACCCTGAAAGGATTCTTCCAGCGGCGACTGATCCGTCTGCATCCCATGGTCATCATGGGAGCCGTGCTGGGCACCGTCACCTTCCTCGTGCAGGGCAGCGTGCAATGGGACGGCACCCACATCGCCACCTCCGCCGTCATGCTGGCCCTGCTGCTCTCCCTGTTCCTCATCCCCACCGTGCCGGGCTGCGGCTATGAAGTACGCGGCAACGGCGAAATGTTCCCGCTCAACGGGCCGGCCTGGTCGCTGTTCTTCGAGTACATCGGCAACATCCTCTACGCCCTCTTCATCCGCCGCCTGTCCGACAAGGCCCTGCTGGCTCTGGTCATCCTCCTGGGAGCCGCCCTGGGCTACTTCGCCCTGACCGATGCCTCCGGCTACGGCTGCATCGGAGTGGGCTGGACCCTCGACCGCATCAATTTCGTAGGAGGCCTGCTCCGTATGCTCTTCCCCTTCACCCTGGGAATGTTCCTTTCCCGCCGTTTCCTCCCCATCCGCATAAAGGGGGCCTTCTGGATCTGCTCCCTCATTCTGGTGGGACTGTTCTTCATCCCCTACATAGCCGGCAATACCCCCGTCCTCTGGAACGGCCTGTTCGAAATCGTCTGCATCGCCCTCGTGTTCCCGGTCCTCGTATGGCTCGGCGCGTCCGGCACCACCACCGACACGTTCTCCACCCGCGTCTGCAAGTTCCTGGGCGACATCTCGTTCCCCCTCTACATCGTCCACTACCCCTTCATGTACCTGTTCTATGCCTGGCTCATACACACCGGACAGTTCTCCTTCGGCGAAACCTGGCAGGTGGCCCTCTGCGTCTACGGCTGGAACCTCCTCGTCGCCTTCGTCTGCCTGAAGTGTTACGACGAACCCGTCCGCAAATGGCTGGCGGCACGATTCATCAACAAGCGGCCGCGAAGTTAACGCGCCAAACCCTTTGATAGCTGTCGGATGTTTCTTACCTTTGCATCCTCACAGCCAACTACCATTGCCATGAAGAACATTATCGCCAAGATACAAGCCACCCATCCCCTGTCGGAAAAAGCCCTTGAGGCCCTCACCTCCGGCATGGAACGGCGGCTTTACCCCAAAGAGACCTGCATCGTGGCTTCCGGAAAGACCGACCGGCTGGTGTACTTCATCGAGAAAGGCATCACCCGGTCGGTCTTCCATCACGACGGCACGGACACCACCACCTGGTTCAGCAAGGAAGGAGACATCACCTTCGGGATGGACTCCCTGTATTACCAGCACCCCTCCATCGAGAGCATCGAGACCATCGAAGACTGCGAAATCTACGTGCTGCCCATCGACCGGCTCAACGAACTCTACGAGCAGTACATCGACATCGCCAACTGGGGGCGCGTGCTGCACCAGGATGTCAACAAGGAGCTGAGCCACATCTTCGTAGACCGCCTGCAGCTCTCGCCGAAGGAACGCTACGAGCATTTCCTGCTCCGCTATCCCGGCCTCATCAACCGGGTGAAGCTGAAATACGTGGCGGCCTTCCTCGGCGTGTCCATCTACACGCTCAGCCGCATCCGGGCGCAACGCTGAACTACCTGCAGGCCAGCTCGTAGATTTCCCTGCACTGGTCCATGGTCAGCTTCATGTAATTGCCCAGGCGGTCTCCCTTGTTCTCGTGCAGCTTGCCCACCAGCGCATCGATGTCCGGCTGCTCGATGCCCAGCTCCCGGAAACTGACGGGCAGGCCCATGTAGCGGAAGAAATGCTTCAGCCGCGCCACGGCGGCCAGTGCCATCTCCTCCTTGTCCTCCGACACGGGAACCCCGAACACCCGCTCGGCCAGCTGCGCCACCTTCTCTGGATGATGCGAGGCCATGAAGGTCATCCATGCCGGCACCATGACCGCCAGTCCGGCTCCGTGTGTCACCCCATACAGGGCACTGATTTCATGCTCCAGGAAGTGGGAAGCCCAGTCTTCCTCGCCGCCCACCCCGCAGGTGCCGTTGTGCGCGATTGTCCCACACCACATAATGTTGGCCCGTGCCTGGTAGTCATCGGGGTGCTGCTTCACCTTGTAGGCCTCCTTGATGATGGCCAGCAGGGTGCCTTCGCACAGGCGGTCGCCGATTTCCACCTCCTCCGTATTGGTGAAATACCGTTCGAGGATGTGGATCATCATGTCGCAGATGCCGCAGGCCGTCTGGAACGGAGGCAGCGTGAAGGTCAGCTCCGGATTCATCACGGCAAAGCGGGGACGCAGCTCATACACCGTCCGAAGGCCTAGCTTCCGCAGTCCGTCCACCTTCGTGATGACCGTATTGCCCGACCCCTCGCTGCCCGCCGCCGGGATGGTCAGCACCACGCCGACGGGCAGGGCCTTCTCCACCTTGGCCGTACCGGCATAGAAATCCCAGAAGTCGCCGTCGTAGGGCACTCCGGCCGCAATCGCCTTGGCCGTATCGATCACCGAGCCGCCGCCTACTGCCAGCAGGAAATCCACTCCTTCCCGACGCGCCAGCTCAATCCCTTCATATACCTTCGTGTCGATGGGGTTCGGCTGCACGCCGCCCAGCTCCACATACGCCAGTCCGGCTTCGCGCAAGGTGTCCTCCACCCGCTGCAGCAGTCCGCTGCGGACCACCGAACCGCCTCCATACACCACCAGTACCCGCCGCGCTCCGTAACGTGCCGCCAGCTGTCCGGTCTGTTTCTCCGTCTCCCTGCCGAACACGAATTCGGTAGGGCTATAAAATACAAAATTGTTCATCGTTACTTGTTTTTTTCAGATTGTTCCACAAAGATAAAGATAAATCGATGGCAATGGTGTATATTTGCAGGAATTTTAAAAGAAGACCAGCATGAAAGACAATAACGAAGAATTGTTTCCGGTGGTAGACGAAGACGGAAACATCACGGGAGCCGCATCGCGCGGCGAGTGCCACAACGGCAGCAAGCTGCTGCATCCGGTGGTCCACCTGCATGTATTCAACAGCCGGGGCGAACTCTACCTGCAGAAACGCCCGGAATGGAAGGACATCCAGCCCGGCAAATGGGACACGGCCGTAGGAGGCCATGTAGACCTGGGTGAGAGCGTGGACATCGCCCTCCGCCGGGAAGTGCGCGAAGAACTGGGTATCGAGGATTTCACGCCCGAACAGCTGGCGCGGTATGTGTTCGAGTCGGCCCGCGAGCGGGAACTGGTGTTCAGCTTCAAGACGGTCTACGACGGCCCGGTCCGTCCCAGCCAGGAACTGGACGGCGGCAGGTTCTGGCCGCTGGAGGAAATACGTGCCCACCTCGGGAAGGGTGTCTTTACGCCCAACTTCGAGCAGGAATTCCAGCGGCTGAAGTTCTGAGTGCGCTTGGACTAAACACAGAGGCACAGAGGGCACAGAGTTTTTTTATTAAACACAAAGACACAAAGGGATTTTTTTATTAAACACAGAGGCACAAAGGACACAAAGGATTTTTGTTAGAGGTTGTGAAACGTCTTAATGAAATAATGACTAATGAAATAATGAACACTTCAAGACAGCCGTAGGGTGTGAACCCTCTTAATGAAATAATGACTAATGAAATAATGAACACTTAGATTCTCTATCATTTGTCATGCTGAACTTCAGTGAAGCATCTGAATACATCCACTTACGCTTTACAGATTTCTCACATCGTTCGAAATGACAGGAAACAAAGGGAAGCGTAACGACGATTCTCGGACACTCTGGAGTGTATTCAGCTGCATCACTGCGCCCAGCAAC
>SFDG01000057.1 GCA_004558305.1 Phocaeicola plebeius | reverse complement strand
CAAGCCTTATTCCAAGAAGGGCCTGGGCACCCGTATGGGTTCCGGTAAGGGCGCTCCCGAAGGCTGGGTCGCAGTCGTTAAGAATCAGAAGGTGATGTTTGAGATCGGTGGCGTTTCCGAGGAAATCGCCCGCGAGGCTCTGCGTCTGGCACAGCACAAGCTGCCCATCAAGACCAAGATCATCACCAAGGAAGTCGAAACTGAGATTGGTGGTGAATAATGATGAAGGCAAAGGAACTGAAGAACCTGTCCGTTGAGGAGCTGGCTAAGAAGCTGGACGAGCTGAAGAAGGATCTGTTCATGCTGCGGATGCAGCACGCAACCAACCAGCTGGACAATCCCATGCAGCTGGCTGCAACCAAGAAGGATATTGCCCGCATCAAGACCATTATTCGCGAGAAAGAGACCAACATCTGATGGAGGATACGAAAATGACTGAAACGAGAGCATTCCGTAAAACCAGAATTGGTCAGGTCGTCTCCGATAAGATGGACAAGACCATTGTGGTTGCAATCGAGGATAGCGTCCGCCATCCTCTGTACAAGAAGACCATGAAGCGCACCTACAAGCTGAAGGCCCACGACGAGAACAACGAGTGCGGCATCGGCGACACCGTCGAGGTCATGGAGACCCGGCCCCTGTCCAAGGATAAGCGCTGGAGACTGGTCAGAATTATCGAAAAGGCTAAGTAAGGAGGTCGGCGAGCTATGATTCAAGAAGAAAGCTATCTGAAGGTTGCCGACAACACCGGCGCTAAGGAAATCCACTGCATCCGTGTTCTGGGCGGCTCCAAGCGGAAGTACGGCAACATCGGCGATGTCATCGTTGCCTCCGTCCGCAAGGCCACTCCCGGCGGCACTGTCAAGAAGGGCGATGTGGTCAAGGCTGTCATCGTCCGTACCAAGCGGGGCGTCCGCCGTGAGGACGGCAGCTATGTCCGCTTTGATGAGAACGCAGCCGTGATCATCAAGGAAGACCGCAACCCCAAGGGTACCCGTATCTTTGGACCGGTGGCACGCGAGCTGCGTGAGAAGGATTACATGAAGATCCTGTCTCTGGCTCCCGAAGTCATCTAATTGGAGGACCAAGGAATGAACATTAAGAAGAATGATACCGTCATCGTCCTGTCCGGCAAGGACAAGGGCGTCAAGGGCAAGGTGCTGGTTGCACAGCCCGCCGAGAACAAGGTCATCGTGGAAGGCGTCAATGTGGCTACCTGCCACACCAAGCCCCGCCGTCAGGGCGAGGCCGGTGGCATCGTCAAGCGCGAGACCCCCATCCGCTCCTGCAAGGTTGCCCTGTACTGCGAGAAGTGCGGCAAGGGCGTCCGCGTCGGCTACAACATGGCTGACGGCAAGAAGACCCGTGTCTGCCGCAAGTGCGGCGCCGAAATCTAAGAGAGGAGAGTATTTCAATGGCTAGCAGAATGAAAGAAAGATATGTCGCTGAGATCGCTCCTGCTCTGAACAAGAAGTTCGGCTACAAGAGCGTCATGCAGATCCCCAAGCTGGACAAGGTCATCGTCAATGTCCGCTGCGGTGAGAGCAAGAACAACGCCAAGGAGATCGAGGCTATTGTCAAGGATCTGGGCATCATCACCGGCCAGAAGGCTGTTGTGTGCAAGGCCCGCAAGTCCGTGGCTAACTTCAAGCTCCGTGAGGGCGAGTCCGTGGGTGTGAAGGTCACCCTCCGGGGCGACAAGATGTACGAGTTCCTGGACCGTCTGTTCAGCGTGGCTCTGCCCCGTGTCCGCGACTTCCGCGGCATTAACCCCAACTCCTTTGACGGCCGCGGCAACTACGCCTTCGGTCTGAAGGAGCAGCTGATCTTCCCTGAAATCGAGTACGACAAGGTGGACAAGATCCGTGGTATGGACATCTGCATCTGCACCACCGCCACCACCGACGAGGAAGCCAAAGAGCTGCTGAGCCAGCTGGGCGCTCCTTTCACCGCTTAATTTGGGAGGATAGAAAATGGCTAAGAAGTCTATGATCCTGAAGCAGCAGGCTGAGGCCAAGTTCTCCAGCCGCCGCTACAACCGCTGCAAGATCTGCGGCAGACCCCATGCCTACCTGCGCGACTACGGCGTGTGCCGTATTTGCTTCCGTGAGCTGGCCTACAAGGGCCAGATCCCCGGTGTTCGCAAGGCCAGCTGGTAAATAAAGGTCGAATTACAATGTAAAACGGATTCGGGAAGTCCTGGGAAGATGGCTGCGCTTCGGCGCGGCGCATTCCCCGGATACCCCCGGATCTTAACGGGTTAAGCCCGTAACTTCATTAAGGAGGATATTAACATGCAAATCACCGATCCCGTAGCAGATATGCTGACCCGTATCCGGAATGCGAACTCTGCAAAGCACGAAGCCGTGGATGTCCCTGCTTCCAACCTGAAGAAGGCCATTGCTCAGATCCTGCTGGACGAGGGCTACATCAAGGCTTTCACCGTTGTTGACAACGGCAATCAGGGCAACATTCACATCACTCTGAAGTACCTGGCCAAGAAGCAGCCTGCCCTCACCGGCCTGCGCCGCGTTTCCAAGCCCGGTCTGAGAGTTTACGCCGGCGCTGACGAGCTGCCCAAGGTTCTGAAGGGCCTGGGTGTGGCTATCGTTTCCACTTCCAAGGGCGTCATGACCGACAAGAAGGCCCGTGAGCTGCACATCGGCGGCGAAGTTCTGGCCTTTGTCTGGTAAGGAGGATTTCAGAAATGTCTAGAATTGGTAAGAAGCCGGTTATCATCCCGGCAAATGTGACGGTGGACATTGCCCAGGGCAATGCCGTTACCGTTAAGGGTCCCAAGGGCACCCTGAGCTACACCTTCCATCCCGACATGATCCTGAAGGTCGAGGGCAATGTCCTGACTGTTGATCGTCCTGACGAGGAGCACCTGCACAAGTCCCTGCACGGCCTGACCCGTACCCTGCTGCACAACATGGTGGAGGGTGTTGAGAAGGGCTATGCCAAGGAGCTGGAGGTCAACGGCGTTGGCTACCGTGCCGAGAAGAAGGGCAACCAGCTGGTCATGCGTCTGGGCTTCTCCCACGAGGTTATCGTGGACGAGATCCCCGGCATCACCATCGAGGTTCCCGCTCCCAACAAGATCATCATCCGCGGCATCGACAAGCAGGCCGTCGGCCAGTTTGCCGCCGAAGTCCGCGGCAAGCGTCCCCCCGAACCCTACAAGGGCAAGGGCATCAAGTATACCACTGAGGTCATCCGCCGCAAGGTTGGTAAGACCGGTGGCAAGAAGTAATGGAGGTGTGCCGAAATGGTTAGCAAGATCAATAAGAAAGCAATGCGCCTGAAGCGGCATGTCCGCGTTCGTGGCAAGGTCTCCGGCACCCCTGAGCGTCCCCGTCTGAATGTGTTCCGCAGCAATGCAAACATCTATGCTCAGATTATCGACGATGTGAACGGCGTAACTCTGGTTTCCGCCAATACGCTGGAGAAGGAATTTGAGGGCGCTACCGGCAACTGCGAAGCTGCCAAGAAGGTCGGCGCAGTCCTGGCAGAGCGTGCCAAGGCAAAGGGCATCAGCGAGGTCGTCTTCGACCGCGGCGGCTATGTTTATCACGGCCGTGTGGCTGCCCTGGCTGAGGGTGCCCGCGAGGCTGGCCTCGAATTCTAAGAGTAAGGAGGAAAAGAAATGGCTTACAATAAGACTCCTAACAATGAGCCCTCTGAGTTCATTGAGAAGGTCGTTTACCTGAACCGTGTCAGCAAGACCGTTAAGGGCGGCCGTGTCATGAAGTTCTCCGCTCTGGTTGTGGTTGGCGATGGCAAGGGCACCGTGGGTTACGGCCTGGGCAAGGCTGCCGAGGTTTCCGAGGCAATCATCAAGGGTATCGCCGATGCCAAGAAGAACATGGTGAAGATCTCTCTGGATGGCAACACCATTCCCCACGAGGTCACCGGCATCTTCGGCGCCGGCACCGTGCTGCTGAAGCCCGCTCCCGTCGGTACCGGCGTGATCTGCGGCGGCGCAGTCCGTGCCGTTATGGACGCTGTGGGCATCAAGGATGTGTACTCCAAGTGCCTGCGTTCCAACAACCCCCAGAATGTTGTTAAGGCCACCATGGCTGGCCTGATGAGTCTGCGTTCCCCCGAGCAGGTGGCTGCTATGCGTGGCAAGAGCGTGGAAGAAATCGTTGGTTAATAAGGAGGGCAATTAACATGGCAAACCTGAAAATTAAGCTTGTTAAGAGCCTGAACGGCCGTCTGGAAAAGCAGATCGCTACTGCTGAGAGCCTGGGTCTTCGTAAGATCGGCCAGGTCACCATTCAGCCCGACAACACCCAGACCCGCGGCAAGATCGCCAAGATCGGCTTCATGCTGCAGGTTACCGAAGTAGAATAAGGAGGAGAGAAGAAATGAAACTTCATGAACTTTCTCCCGTTGCCGGCTCCACCCATGTCGGCAAGCGTAAGGGTCGCGGCGTTGCCACCGGCAACGGCAAGACCGGCGGCCGTGGCCACAAGGGTCAGAAGGCTCGCTCCGGCGGCAAGGTCCGTACCGGCTTCGAAGGCGGCCAGATGCCTCTGGTTCGCCGTATCCCCAAGCGCGGCTTCAACAACATCTTCGCCAAGCCCCTGACCTTCGTCAATGTGGGCAGCCTGAATCGTTTCGAGGACGGCGCTGTGGTGGATGCTGCCGCACTGGTGGAGGCCGGCGTCATTGCCAGCTGCCCCAATGGTCTGAAGGTGCTGTCCAACGGCACTCTGACCAAGAAAATCACCGTTAAGGCTGCGGCTTTCTCTGAGTCTGCTAAGGAAAAAATTGAGCAGGCAGGCGGAAAGGCCGAGGTGGTTTAAGTGATTCAGACACTGCAGAATGCTTGGAAGATCCCCGAGCTGCGGAAGAAGATCATCTTCACCCTGTTCATTCTGCTGATTTATCGTGTGGGTAATGTGATTCCCGTTCCCTACATCGATACGCTGACGCTTGCAAGCTACTTTGACAGCGTTCTTTCCACCACCATCCTGGGTCTGTACAATGCAATGTCCGGCTCCGCCTTCTCTCAGGCAACGGTCTTTGCACTGGGCATCCAGCCTTATATCAACGCATCCATTATTATCCAGCTGCTGACCGTGGCCATCCCCGCTCTGGAGCGGCTGGCCAAGGACGGCGGCGAGGAAGGCAAGAAGACCATCGCCAAGATCACCCGCTACACCACCGTGGGCCTGGGCCTGCTGATGGGCTGGGCTTACTACATGATGCTGAAGAATTACTCCATGCAGGGCTTCTCCATCATCACCGACAATGGTATTCTGCCTGCAATCGTTATCATTCTGGCATTTACTGCCGGTTCCGCCATGGTTATGTGGCTGGGCGAGCAGATTACAGAGTTCGGTATCGGCAACGGCATCTCCATGATCCTGTTTGCCAATATCATTTCCGGAATTCCCTCCATGGTGGGCACCATGTTCTCCATGCAGTGGTGGATGGCACTGATCGTTCTGGTCGGTATGACCGCTCTGATTCTGTTCATTATCTTCATCAACGACGCCGAGCGCCGGATTCCCATCCAGTACGCCAAGCGCGTGGTTGGCCGTAAGATCTACGGCGGCCAGAACACCAACCTGCCCATCAAGGTGGCCATGTCCGGTGTTATGCCTGTCATCTTTGCACAGTCCATCTGCAGCCTCCCCGCTACCGTCTGTGCCTTCACCGGAAAGACCTCCGGCTGGTGGTACGACAATGTGTGGAGCTCCCACAGCTGGTTCTATGCAGTTATGTACTTCCTGATGATCTTCTTCTTCAGCTGGTTCTACTCCACCATTCAGTATGATACCGTGGAGATTTCCAACAACCTGAAGTCCAACGGCGGCTTCATCCCCGGCTTCCGCCCCGGCAAGCCCACCGCTGAGTTCATCCAGAAGGTTATCAATAAGATCATTGTCTTTGGTGCTGTTTATCTTGGCATCGTCGCCCTGCTGCCCATCATTGCCGGCAACTGCATGACAGAAGTCCGGAATCTGGCCATCGGCGGCACCTCCGTCATCATCGTTGTGGGCGTCGCCCTGGAGACGGTGAAGGCTCTGGAGGCTCAGATGCTGATGCGGCATTACAAAGGCTTCCTGGACTAAATCAATCAGGAGGTATGGCAGGATGAATCTCATTCTACTGGGCGCACCCGGCGCCGGAAAGGGGACACAAGCAGAGCTTCTGGTGAAGAAACTCTCCATCCCCGCCATTTCAACCGGGAATATGCTCCGTGAGGCAATCGCCAACGGCACGGAGCTGGGCAAAAAAGCAAAGCAATTCATGGACGAAGGCGCTCTGGTTCCCGATGAGCTGATTCTCGGCATCATCGGCGACCGGGTTGCCCAGAGTGACTGTGCCAATGGCTTTATCCTGGACGGGGTGCCCCGCACCCTGGCCCAGGCCGAGGCTCTGGAGGCAAAGGGCATTCGTATCGACCATGTTGTTTCCATCGAGGTTGACGACAGTGTGATCGAGGGTCGGATGACCGGCCGGCGTGTCTGCGGCAAATGCGGCGCCAGCTATCATGTTGTTGCCAATCCTCCCAAAGTGGATGGCGTCTGCGACAGCTGCGGAAGCGAGCTGGTGATCCGCAAGGATGACAAGCCCGAAACCGTCCGCAAGCGTCTGGAGGTCTACCACGCTACCACCGAGGTTCTGAAGGACTTCTATGGCAAGCTTGGCAGACTCTGCGTAGTCAACGGCGACCAGTCCATTGAGGGTGCCAACGAGGATATCCTCAAGGCGATTGGGGCTAAGGTATGATCGCAATCAAAAATGAACGCGAGCTGGAATCGATGCGCCAGGCCTGCAAAATTACCGCGGCAGCCCGTGCTTTGGCAGGGGAAATGGTAAGACCCGGCGTATCGACGAAGGCAATAGATCAGGCCGTCCACGATTATATCGTCAGTCAGGGCGCGAAACCGTCGTTCCTGAACTACAACGGCTACCCTGCAAGTGCATGCATCTCGGTGAACCAGACGGTGATCCACGGAATTCCCGGCGGCTATGTTCTGGCCGAAGGTGATATCGTCTCCATCGATGTGGGTGCTTACTATAAGGGTTTTCATGGCGATTGCGCAGCAACCTTTCCCTGCGGTGCCATCAGCACCGAAGCACAGCGGCTCATTGATGTGACGAGGGAATCCTTCTATGAGGGAATGAAATTCGCCACCATGGGCAACCGTGTGCAAGATATCTCCCACGCCATTGAGCAGCATGTGGAGTCTAACGGTTTTTCAATTGTCCGCTCCTTCGTAGGTCACGGCGTAGGGCGGCAGTTGCATGAGGAGCCGGAGGTTCCGAATTACGGAAAACCCGGCCGTGGGCCAAGATTGCTGAAGGGAATGACCCTGGCAGTCGAACCGATGGTGAATGCCGGCACAGCAGATGTGCGGATTCTCAAGGACGGCTGGACAGTGGTCACCACCGATGGCTCTCTCTCTGCCCACTATGAAAATACTGTACTCATCACCGACGGCGAGCCGGAAATCCTCACCGTCACCGAAGGACTTTAAGACTATGGATCCAGCAATATCGGAAATCAATATTTCTGATGTGGTGCAATCCACAGCAGGCCGGGATCAGGGCCAATGGTTTTATGTGATTGAAGCAGACCCCATCTACCTGATGCTGGCAAACGGTAAGGACCGCACACTGGAGAAGCCCAAGCGTAAAAAGCGTAAGCATGTCACAAAGGTCCTTCGCTCTGAGACCAGAGTTGCCGGGAAGATTCGTTCCGGCGACAAAGTGCTCAACAGCGAATTACGAAGAGATCTGGCGTTTCTCGCCAGTCAAATGCAAGCGAACAACCTGGGAGGTTTATAACTTGGCTAAGGACGACGTAATCGAGATTGAGGGCATCGTAACCGATGCACTGCCGAATGCGATGTTCAAAGTTGACATTGGCAACGGACACAACATTCTGGCACATATTTCCGGCAAGCTCAGAATGAATTTCATCAAGATCTTGCCCGGTGATAAGGTAACTGTTCAAATGTCTCCGTATGATCTGACCCAGGGTCGGATCACCTGGAGAAGTAAGTAATTTTTGAGAAAACCGTTCTCATATGGAGGTTAAACAGTATGAAGGTAAGACCGTCCGTTAAACCCATGTGCGAAAAGTGTAAGATCATCAAGCGCAAGGGTCGCGTTATGGTAATTTGCGAAAACCCCAAGCACAAGCAGAGACAAGGCTAATAGGAGGTGCTGAAAGTATATGGCTAGAATTTCTGGTATCGATCTTCCCCGCGACAAGCGGATCGAAGTTGCTCTGACCTATATCTACGGCATCGGACCGGCTCGCGCAGCCAAGGTTCTGGAGACCACCGGTATCAACCCCGATATCCGGGTCAAGGATCTGACCGAGGAGCAGGAGTCCATGCTGCGTGATGCCATCGAGCATCACTATATCATCGAGGGCGATCTGCGCCGTGAGACCGCTATGAACATCAAGCGCCTCAGCGAAATCGGCTGCTATCGTGGTCTGCGTCACCGCCGCGGCCTGCCCGTTCACGGCCAGCGCACCAAGACCAACGCCCGTACCCGCAAGGGTCCCAAGAAGACCATTGCTAACAAGAAGAAGTAAGGAGGGATATGTACAATGGCTAAGGCTACGAAGAAGGTTGTTAAGCGCCGTCGCGAGCGCAAGGTAGTTGAAAAGGGTGCGGCACATATCCGTTCCTCCTTCAACAACACCATGGTTACCATCACTGACCTGGAGGGCAACGCTCTGTCCTGGGCTTCCTCCGGCGGACTGGGCTTCCGTGGCTCCCGTAAGTCCACCCCCTACGCAGCACAGACCGCAGCTGAGACTGCCGCCAACGCTGCCAAGGAGTATGGCCTGAAGACTGTTGAGGTCTATGTTAAGGGTCCCGGTCAGGGACGCGAGGCTGCAATCCGCGCTCTGCAGACTGCCGGCCTGGAAGTTGTTATGATTAAGGATGTGACTCCCATTCCTCACAATGGTTGCCGTCCTCCCAAGAGACGCCGTGTCTAATTTGCAATAGGAGGAATTTATAAGTTATGGCTAAGAATATGCAGCCCGTACTGAAGCGTTGCAGAACGCTGGGTGTTTCTCCTGCCGCAATGGGTTATTCCAAGACTTCCAACAAGAACCCCGGCGGCCAGAGAAGAGCTAAGAAGTCTGAGTACGCCACTCAGCTGACCGAGAAGCAGAAGGTCAAGTTTGTTTATGGTATCCAGGAGAAGCAGTTCCGGAACTACTACGACAAGGCTGCCCGCCAGGGTGGCAACACCGGTGAGACTCTGCTGTCTCTGGTAGAGCGCCGGCTGGACAATGTCGTCTACCGTCTGGGCTTTGCTAACTCCCGTCGTCAGGCTCGCCAGCTGGTGAACCATGGCCACTTCACCGTCAACGGCAGCCGGGTGAACATCCCCAGCTACATGGTGAAGACCGGCGATGTGATCGCTGTCTGCGAGAAGAGCGCCTCCAATGCCTTCTTCAAGAAGCTGAAGGAAGACGACGCTTTCGTTGCTGCCCCCAAGTGGCTGGATCGTGATAAGAACACCCTCCAGGGTAAGGTTATTGCTCTGCCCACCAAGGACGATATCGACTTCGATATCGCAGTGCACCTCATCGTCGAGCTGTACTCCAAGTAATAATCGGTCCCTCATTGTACGCAAGTTTTTCCGGTGGGGAGATTTTCTCCCCACACACTTAAGGAGGGTTTTGATTCATGGTAGAAATTGAAAAGCCCCGCATCACCTGTCTTGACTCCGTTGAGGATCCTTCCTACGGCAAGTTCGTTGTGGAGCCTCTGGAGCGTGGCTATGGCATGACTCTGGGCAACTCTCTGCGCAGAATCATGCTCAGCAGCCTGCCCGGCTATGCTGCCACTTCTGTGAAGATCCAGGGCGTTCAGCATGAGTTCTCCACCATCCCCGGTGTCACCGAGGATGTCACCGAGATTGTTCTGAATGTCAAGCGGATCACACCCAAGCTGCATTGCTCCGGCATCAAGACTGTGCATATCGATGCAGTCGGCCCCTGTGAGGTCACGGCAGGCGATATCAAGGCCGATGCTGAGGTTGAGATCCTGAACCCTGAGCTGCACATCTGCACTCTGGGCGAGGATGCCACTTTCAATATGGAAATCACCCTGTCTCAGGGCCGCGGCTATGTCTCCTCTGACCGGAACAAGACCGCACAGACCGTGATCGGTGTGATTCCCATTGACTCCATCTATTCCCCTGTTACCAAGGTGAATTATACGGTGGAGCCCACTCGAGTCGGCGATAAGACCGACTTCGACAAGCTGACCCTTGAGGTCTGGACGGATTCCACGCTCACCGCAAAGGATGCGGTTTCTCTTGGCGCCAAGATCCTTTCCGATCATCTGACTGTGTTTACCAACCTGTCGGATGCCGTCAACACCTCCTCCACCGTGGTGGAAAAGGTTGCTGACCGCCCGGATGCCAAGCTGGCTATGACCATTGATGAGCTGGATCTGTCTGTCCGGAGCTTCAACTGCCTGAAGCGTGCCAACATCAACACCGTTGCCGATCTGATCAACAAGACCGGCGAGGACATGATGAAGGTTCGGAATATGGGCAAGAAGTCCCTGGACGAGGTTCAGAAGAAGCTGGAGATGATGGGTCTGTCCCTGGCCAGCGAAGAACCCGGCAGCAACAACTAAGCTAACCTTTTAAAAAGGAGGAAATGTCTATGTTCGGCACTCGTAAGCTGGGTAAGACCAGCGCTCAGAGAAAGGCCCTGCTGCGTCAGCAGGTCACCGATCTGCTGGAAAACGGCAAGATGGAGACCACCTTCTACCGCGCCAAGGAAGTGCAGCCTGTAGTCGAGAAGATGATTACCCTGGGCAAGAAGGGCAATCTGGCAGCTTACCGCAAGGCTCTGTCTTTCATCACCAAGGAAGATGTGGCTCACAAGCTGTTCAAGGAGATCGCTCCCAAGTATGCTGACCGCAACGGCGGCTACACCAGAGTGACCCGTACCGGCCCCCGCCGCGGTGATGCTGCTGAGATGGCAGTCATCGAGCTGGTGTAATCCGGTCTTTGTATGTGCTTAGAGGTCTGCCGCTGTCCGGCGGCAGACCTTTTTGGCGAAAAGGAAAGATTTTTCAAAAAAAGACCTTGACAAACGCCGATTTCCATTGTATAATGGCAAAGCTGTCTGAGAGACAGAGACAAAAGAAAATGCTGCTATAGCTCAGCCGGTAGAGCGCATCCTTGGTAAGGATGAGGTCGCCAGTTCAAATCTGGCTAGCAGCTCCAAAGAATAAATCCCATCCATGTGGATGGGGTTTATTCTTTTTCTGAACCAGATTTGAAAGTAAAAATGCCACAGCTCGGTGGACTGTGGCTTGCCGCCAGCTGGATGGCGGCAACACAATACGATGTGCGCAGCACATCGGCAACAAATCTGGCTAGCAGCTCCAAACCCTTGAATCTCCTAGAGGTTCAAGGGTTTTTCTTATTTCTTCCGAAAAGTCATGACCTCATCCTTCACATCAAAATTTTGATTAGGGATGAGGTCATAATTATGAAGAAAATTGAGATGCCAAAACGAGAAAGTAAGAACTTTTTAGAAGTATTTGAGATGTTTGTAATATCCCAGGCAGCAAAGGGGGTTGCGGACATTACAATTCGCAATTACCGATACCACATGAAGAACATGAGCAACTATTTCGATGCTGAGAAGCCCTTTGATGAAGTGACCAAAAGGGACATCAAGGCAATGGTAGTGGCAATGAGAAAGGCAGGACTGGCACACAATACGATTGCAACCTATAATCGGATGCTGAAGACCTTGCCTATGTGACCAACTCCGAGCCGGGCCACGGGCTGCTGTTCTTCAACAATGTCATCCTGCCTTTTGCGGATGATTTCCCGAAGGATACCGAGCTTTATAAACTGCTTACCACCAAGCCCAGCGAGGTGGAACATAGTCAGTCCGCTGAATAATATGATTTCTATTCTTTGTGTCCTTTATTTGGAAGAGAGGATGTGATAAAATTTGATTAAATAAAAGGATGTTCGGACGCATCTTCAATGGTTCCTCTGATGCGTGGGTAGGTCTGCCGGATAACGATGCCTACTCTGCCGCAAATGCCGGTATCGTGGGTCTGACCTACGCCGCATCCAAGGAGCTGTACCGCTTTGGCATTACAGTGAATGCCTACTGCCCTCAGGGTGCTTCCCCCTCTCACGCTGTGGAGTACAACAAGATGCTCCGCAATGTGAAGGCCATCACCGGCCAGGATCCTGACCCCAGACTGCTGAAGGTAGTGGAGGATGACCACGGCGACCCCATCAATCTGGGTCCCCTCTTCGCTTTCCTCTCTACTGAGGCCGGTGGCTACATCAGCGGTGAAGTGTTCGGTGTCAAATCCTCCGGTAAAATCGACCGCTATCTCTATCCCCAGACTGTGGCTCGCATCCAGCGTGAGCCGGGCACGGGCTTCTGCTGGGATGTGTCGGAGCTGGAGACGGTGTTCAGGGAGCAACTCATGGGAGAAGGCTATGTAAGCCATGCCGCAAAGCGCGCATGGGGCTAAACCGATTTCCGATATCCAATGAAACCACGCGAGGGGAATTGCCATCGGCAATTCCCCGCAACTGAATTTCAAATTATCTGCCTGCTTCGTTAGATCCGTCAGCATGGAATGCCCCCTTCGTGGCAGCGATACTGGATACCCTTCCTGCCGGTACCCGGATATCTATAAAATTCCCCTCCGGTTTGGGCCTTTTGGCTCAAACTGGAGAGGTTTGCAGTTTTTCAGGGTTTATCAGAATTCACATCCGGGGCGCTGTCCCGCGGATACCTCCCGGTAGAAGGCGGCGGTAGCGGCGGTCTGGTAGGGACGCAGCCACAGATTGCCGATGCCCAAGGTAAAGGCACACAGAATTGCCCAGCCGATGAAGCTAAACTGCAGGCAGAACAGCCGCCAGCGGTTGCCTGCCATCATGGCCTTGGAGCGGGCGAGAACCTGGCTGGGGTCCATCTCCGGGTTTTCCGCCAGAATGAAATCGGACATGGCGTAGCTGAAGGAGGCCATGATGCCGGGAATCACCAGCAGCAGTGTCCAGGCAAAGATGTATAAGCCCTTCAGCAGCCTGGTGAGGACAGCGTTGCCCCAGTGGGGGAAGTATTGGAACAGATTTCTAAAGACCGGCTCCCGGCGATCCACCAGCTCCAGATTAAACCGGGAGTAGCCTACGCCAATGACGCAGCCCAGCACCAGAAAGAACAGGACGGCCAGCAGGAGAAAAACAGCCATACTCCGCAGCATCCCGGTGGTCCAGGAGCCAAACAGGGCATCCGTGGAGAAAATGGTTTGGCCAGCCACATTCAAATCGGCAGAAAGAGCAGATGCATTGATCTGCCAGTTTACCGTGGGCGCGTCCCCCACGGGGCCGCCCAACAGCACGGCCACAAGGCCGGTGAGAACGGCAAGCCCCCACCGTCCCCGAAGGGCATCTCTGGCAATGGCGCGAAATTCCGAAGCAGTTTTCATAGTGTCTCTTCCTTTCCTGAAACGAGCCTACTGAATCCGGTATCCGGTCTGGCTCATTTGAAATACATACTCCATCATGGCCTGATGGGTTTCGAAACGGATGGCATCAAAGCCCAGCCTCTGCTGGAAAGAGAAAATTTTGTTCCAGCTGTCCACCCAGAGCTGGCAGGCTTCCTTCTGCATCTCTTGTTCCATGGCGGCCTACCCATTGTTCCCGGTGGGGATGTAGGGACGGATGGAGGCGGCAACATTGCTGATGGGCATGGTCTGAAGCCACACCCGTCCGGGGCCGGTGAGGACGGTGTTGAACAGCCCCTCGCCCCCCAGCAGCACATTTTTCACACCGGGCACCTGCTGAATCTCCATCTGCACTCCCACGGAAAACCCTGCCACATTGCCGGTGTCCACCACAATCTTCTGCCCGGGCTTCAGGTCGTACTCGATCAGAGAGCCGTCGATCTCCACAAAGGCGGTGCCGCTGCCGGAGAGCCGCTGCATGATGAAGCCCTCGCCGCCGAAGAGGCCTGCTCCCAGATTTTTGCGGAAGTGGAGGGAAAGCTGCACCCCTGCCTCCGAGGCCAGGAAAGCGCTTTTCTGGACGATCATCTCCTGCCCCGGGGCGATGGTAACCGCCTTGATCTGACCGGGGAAGCTGGAGCCGAAGGCGATCATACCGGCGCCGTTGGCGGTATAGGTATTCTGGAACATACTCTCCCCGGTGAAGGCCTTGGAAAACATCCGCCCCAAGCCGCCGCCATGGGTCTGCATCTGCATATTGGGGCTCATCCAGACCATG
>SFDG01000056.1 GCA_004558305.1 Phocaeicola plebeius | reverse complement strand
TGAAGCCGTGTTTGTTGCCGACATCGGCGGAGAGCACCTGGTAGATACTGCCCGTTGGCTGATAAATGAGCCGTTTCTGGGAATCCAGTATCTTGACCCGCTTGGAGAGTGCTGGACACATTCGCACCATGTCTGCCGCCACATTGAACACGATGGATGCCTGCTGGCGGTCAGCGGCACAGCCATAGACTTCCGCTCGTTCCTCTCCGTCACCGCAGGTAAGCAGGAGCGCCACAGCGGCAGCAAGCTCGGATTTGCCCTGCTTTTTCGGAATTTCGATGTATGCAGTGTTGAACTGCCGATAGCCGTTTGGCTTGAGAACACCGAAAATGTCCCGGATGATCTGCTCCTGCCAGTCAATAAGCTCGAAGGGCTTTCTCGACCAGGTGCCTTTGGTGTGGCACAGACACTCGATGAAATTCACAGCATAATCCGCAGCGTCCTTATCGTAAACGGAGTCCTTGGCTTTGAATGCCGTGGGCTTATATTTCTTCAGCTTTCGCAAGTCATCACCTCCGATGGGCATAAAAAATGACCTGCCATCAGGCAAGCCGTCCTATCGTTCTATACGAGAGACAGAGCCTTGCGGCTCCGCTCTTCGGGTATTCCCGACTCAGTTGTAGTTTTCCAGAAGGATGCAGTAGGCCATCCGGGTCGGCATATCGTCCTCGGCGGGCTCAACATCCCAGCCCCTGTCGTAGTTGGCGGTGATGACACCGTCCACCTTAATCATGAGCTTGCTGATTCTGCCACCGTTGATGCCGTAGGTCTCGCTGGGCTCCTCGTAGTGCTTGACCCAGTAATGGCAAACTGTGTTTTTACCCTTGTCCTTCGCGTCCGGGATTCTGATGGTTCCTTCGCTCCACATGGTTCAGCCCTCCTCAGTTCTCAGCCTTGAGGACGTCCACCAGCCATTCGGCTTCCTTGTGGTACTCGCCGGTGGCCTTCTCCAGAACGCTGCTGTCCTCGTCGATGTAGTGCAAGTGCTTGCCGACCTTAACGAATCGGGCATCTTCGTAGCCTTCGAGGTCGGTGCGGTAGACCCTTGCGCTGCGGCTCTCGCCGTCGTAGCTCTTGCCGTCCCAGCCGTTGAAGGTGAACCGGACGCTCTCGCGGGTCT
Source organism: Phocaeicola plebeius (assembly GCA_004558305.1). Taxonomy (GTDB): domain Bacteria; phylum Bacteroidota; class Bacteroidia; order Bacteroidales; family Bacteroidaceae; genus Phocaeicola; species Phocaeicola plebeius_B. The sequence goes on along the minus strand of SFDG01000056.1, from coordinate 13,540 downwards.
TGATGAAGTGCGCCTCGAAATCGGCTCTGGTAATCGCGGTGTTGTACTCCCGCAGGCTGAAGGCGTTTCTCATCTGGTAAAGGTTTTTCATGTTCGTGTCCTCCGTATTTGTGGTGTTTTCCCTTTCGGTGACTGTATATTCGCTCTAAAAGTACATAATAGTAAGTCAATTATCGATAATATACTGAATAAATATTGTGGAGAAATATTATGTACTATACGACCAAAAGAGCCTTCCGGCTCTCTTGGCGGCAGGGCTTACTCTTCGCCGTACAGGATGAAGTGAACGTACTCTTTGCGGTGCTCCTCCAAGTAGCAGACCAGCTCGTGGAAGTCCCGGTCAAAGGCGAGGCGCTGCACCATCGGGATATCGAACATGTTGGTCAGGCCGGTGTCCCGGATGGCTAGAATCTGTTCCCGGATGGTCTCAGTCATCGGAATCCACCGCCTTTACACTTTCTCCATCAATAACGACAAGAATTCCTGTGGCATCTACGTTTTCAATTCCGGTCGAGCGTTTTTCATGACGAACGAACATCTGATGCCCGACTATTATGCACCCAGCTTCTTCAAAGAGGTAGGTGTATCTTTTGTTGCTAAAAGCTGAGTCGGTGACTAGGATTGCTTCAATTCTTGCCTCGCGGAGGGTTTCTATGAAATCTGGAAAATCTTTCTCCCACGGCAAGTCTCTGCATTCGACGATTTCCAGCCCATTAGCCTTGCTTTCCTTCCAAGCGTTGTAAGCTGTAGTCTGCCCGCGTGAAAACGGAAATGGGAAATGCTGTTCTCGTTTCTCCCATTCGATGAGAGCTGCCTCGCTATCCTTTTGTCGAAGAAGCCTTTCCCGCTCTCTTACACGCTGTTCTCTGGCAATCTGGTATCCGATACCAATATCGTGCATCATACCAAAGTAGCCATCCGTATATTCACTAATCATTCCTCCACACCAGCTTTCCCGGATTTGAAGGCGCTGGAGCCGGAGAGGTTCCGGAGCAGGATTTTCCGGTCGGTCTTGTACGCATCCCCGATGAAGCCCAGCCGGAGCAAGAAGCAGCGGAAAGCGTACTTCTCATTGTCTACCGGCTTTTCCTTGGCAGTGATGCGCTTGGCATCCTTGGACATCCGGCAGAGCGCGGCAATGAAGTGAGTGTAGGCGGTGGCTTCCTCCGGCTGCGGCTCGGCGAACCATGGGAAGGCGACGCGGTCTTCCTGAAGCTCAAAGCGCAGGTCGTCGATGCCGAGCGCCTTCTTGATGAGGCTGCCCTTGGCGTCCAGCAGCTTGGTCAGGTTCCCGACCTGAACCTTGTCGAGCGGAACCGCAATCGTGAGGCCCACGTTTTCCTCCTGGGCCGCTTCCTCCGGCTCCTCGGTCGTTTCCACCGGTACCTCGCAAGCGAAGCCCGCAGCCGCGATGCCCTCCAGCACCCGCTCGACCTCCTCGCTGTCGGCGCGGTCGTCAAAAAGCAGGGTGCCGTCCTTGGTAACGGTGAAGTAGTCGATTTCATAATTGCAGGTGGGCATGAATTTGTAGACTGCCTTGGCTCCAGTGATGCCGGAGATGGCTTTGACCAGCTCCTTGCGCCGGTCGCCGGTTACGTTGTACCTGATTTTCATGGTGAAATCCTCCTGTGTATGTTTTCCCCGTTCAGGGTAGTCACATATTCGCTCTACAGGCACAGAATAGCAAGTCAATTCTGGAGCATAAATCTGACAAAGATGTGCCTCAGAACGTGCGTAATAGTGACAATCAGGAGGCTGGCTCGACGTCCTTCACCAGCGCCTTGTAGGGCAGCTTTTTGCCGTCGCGGATGACGTAGACGCCATCAGCATCTCCGGTGTCATCTACATATCTGCGAAGGATGACAGAGGCGTACTTTTCGTCGAGCTCCATCGTGCAGCAAGTGCGGTTCATCTGCTCACAAGCCATGAGCGTAGAACCGCTGCCGCCGAAGGTGTCGATGACGATGGCGTTTTCCTGTGTGGAGTTCCCGATAGGATAGCCCAGCAGGTCGAGCGGCTTGCTGGTCGGGTGGTTTGCGTTCCGCTTGGGCTTGGCAAAACTCCAGATGGTAGTCTGCTTCCGGTCGGAGTACCACGGGTGCTTTCCGTTCTGCATGAAGCCATAAAGCACCGGCTCATGCTGCCACTGGTAATCCGAGCGCCCCAGAACCAGCGAATCCTTCACCCAGATACAGCATCCGGCGAGATGGAAACCAGCGTCGATGAAAGCCCTGCGGAAGTTAAGGCCCTCGGTATCTGCGTGAAAAACGTAGGCGGCACCACCTTTTTCGAGGTGGTCGGCCATGTTCTTGAAGGAGTCGAGCAGGAAATGGTAGAATTCCTCGTCCTTCATGGAGTCATTCTGAATGGTCAAGCCGCTGGAGCTCTTAAAGGAAACGCCATAGGGCGGGTCGGTCAGGATGAGATTCGCTTTCCGGCCATCCATGAGCGCTGCCACATCCTCGGTGCTGGTGGCGTCACCGCACATGAGCCGGTGTCTGCCGACCGTCCATATATCGCCGCGCTCCACAAAGGCGGCCTTCTCCAGCGCGGCACTCAGGTCGTAATCATCATCTTCCGCGTCAGAATCGCTCCCGTCCTTGAACAGGTCAGCCAGTTCTTTCTCGTCAAAGCCGGTAAGGGAGACGTCAAAAGCCTCGCCCTGCAGCGCCTCGATTTCCACCCGGAGGAGTTCTTCGTCCCAGCCTGCGTCCATCGCCATGCGGTTATCGGCGAGGATGTAGGCTTTTTTCTGCGCCTCGGTCAGGTAATCCACAAAGACACAGGGCACCTCGGTGATGCCTTCCTCCTTGGCGGCAAGCAGACGACCGTGACCGGCGATGATGCCATAGTCACGGTCTATGATGATAGGGTTGATAAAGCCGAATTCCCGCAGCGAAGAGCGGAGCTTCATGACCTGCTCCGGCGAGTGCGTCCGAGCATTGTTGACATAGGGCACCAGTTTGCTGATGGGCACCAGCTGCATATCAGTCGTTGTTTTCATACGAGCCCCCATTCCGCGAACTTCTCAAAACCGCCGACAGAACGGATATAGTTTCGACAGATTTCGATGATTTCCGAATATGGCCTGCCGTCCACTGTATCGTCCCCGATGACGCAGCAGAACTCCACGGGCTGGCCGGTCTCCTGCGCTTTGAGGAAGGCATAGACGTTCACGGATACATCCAGGTCTTTCCCATGCAGGCCGCCGCCAGTGATGCCGTCCGCCATATCGGGGCCCAGCTTGCGGTTGGTCGCGCCGGAATCCACATCTGTGCCGCCCGTCCAATCGCCCAGCGGATTGACCTCGGCACCGGGATACAGCTCCCGAAGCTCGTCCGAGGGAGCGTTGCTCTGACAGAGGATGAGCCGGTCACCATCCAGAATATACTTCCCATCAGTGGGGTATCTCTCGTAGATGGAGCGAGCGATGCCGGAGAGCTCCTGCTGCTCAGGTGTGATACACATTCCTTTGAAGATACCGTTGTCGCCGCAGCGAAAACCGTCACGCTGGTTGTTGGAGAGATGCACATCCTGAGCGACCTCGGTGTAATCAAGTGCGAGGTTACCGGCAATGCGGTGGACGATGCCTTCGATGTCCTCAGCGGACAGATGCGTAGATGTCTCTGCGATGATGTGGCAAACATGATGACCGAGCAGGACTTCAACTGCGATGCGCGGGTCGGGCTCCTGCGAATAGGCAAGGTCGACCAGGGCTCCGGCGATGCGGTCTGCGATTTTATCCGGATGGGCCGGATTCACTTTTTCATACATAGTCAGCTTCCTTTCCGCGCCCGGAGCAGTCGTTCCATCGTATCATCAATCGGAGTGACACCGGTGTACTCGGTCGCGCAGTTTTCTTTTACGATTTGATATATCTCCATCCAGAGCCGGTTGGTCTGGCTCATAAAGTTCTGACTCATCGCCACATAGGGCGACTGTATCGCGCTGCCGGTGGTGGGATGCTTGGCCAGAAAGCCGAACTCTGTCACGGCCTCCTCGCACTGTATCCAGCGGGCCACACTCATGGCGTAGCGCTCCAGAAGCTGTGGAGATACCAGAGAGGCGCAGCCTCGCTCGGCCAGCCACTCCCAGGTCTCCTTGTAGATGTCCTCGGCGACCAGCGCCTTGCCATCCTTTTGAACAGCGGAGAGCATTTTGGACGGCTTCGGCATCGCCTGACCCTCCAGCTCGGCAGCGCGGTCATCGAAGCTGATGACCGTAAGCGCCCGTTTGCCGGGATTGCCCTCTGCAATCTTGTCTGCTAAGGGCTTTTTCTTGGCTCCGGCTCCAATACGGGCACCGCCACGGTTGGTACCGTCCTTTGCCATTTCGATTCACCTCCAGTTGCCGGGGTATATTCCCCGTTTGAAATCGCGTTTTTGTGCGCGAAGGCCCACGCCCGTTCCACGGGGAAAAGGCCGTAGAGATTTTGACCGCCCCTACCGGTTCTCCCGATTATGCCAGCGGTCGCCGCGTTCGGCATGAATCCGCGCATGGCACTCTTTGCAAAGGGCCATCAAATTACTGCGGTCGTGAGTTCCTCCCTGTGAGAGAGGGAGCTTGTGGTGAATCTCCTCGGTTGGCGTGTACACACCTTTCGCAAGGCAGACTTCGCACAGCGGGTGCTCCGCAGCATAGCTGTCCCGGATGCGTTTCCATGCCCGTCCGTACCGACGCTTGGTGGCAGGGTCACGGCCGTACCGTTCGTAGCGCTGGGCTTCCAGCTTCTCGTGTTCCGGGCAGAAGCGCCGGTCAGTCAGGTTGGGGCAGCCGGGAAAAGAGCAGGGCCGTTTTGGTTTCATGGGCATTCCTCAATCACCTCCGGGGATAGAAAAAGCCTCCGCAGGATTGCTCCCACGAAGGCTTGGCCCTATTTTTCACACTACCATAATAGCACTTATCAATGTGCCATTCCGTGCCAAAGTGTGCCAACTTTATACTGGCGGCTGGAAATTTCTAAGAGCCGAGGCGTGGATGCGATGAACCGTCCGCATGGACACACTCATCAGCACTGCAATCTTCTCCCAACCGTAATTGTTGATGTACCGGAAGCGGAGAAGGAGCTGCTCATCCACATTGGCCAGCTGAGAGATGGCTTCGCTGATTTCAGCCTTCAAATCTACCAACCGGTCTATCTCTGCGTTTATCTTTCTCTCCGCGTCAATGATTTTGCAGATGGTCTTCTCGAAGGGCGCTTCCGTGCTCCTTGTCTTGGAGACCCGGATGCCATCGTAATTCACTCCGCTCAGGCTGGTAGCCAGGTCGCGCAGCCTGTCCAGCTCGGACAAATCAGAATTGATGCGCTCGTTCAGCCGGTATGCTTGGGAGAGATATTGCTTTGCCGTCATCTGGCGATTCCTCCTTCCTGTATTTTCTTTATGAGCGCCTCACCGTCCAGACCGGAAAGTAGTTCAAACCATCCGGAACGGAAGAATCGCTCAAGGCTCTGGAGCTCGGTTTGGTGTTTGAGATAGGTCTCGTGCTGTTTGTCCTCTTCATCCCGTGGCGGATTTTGTCGAAACCAGTCAAGCTCCGCATCGTAATCCTTTGCTGCCAGCACCACGATGGCGTGGGCCAGCCGGGTATAATCGTCATCCACAGGCGTCACACCTCCAGAGCCACTTTGACCGCATCGATAAGTGCGGCCTGTGTTCTGTCCTTGGCCTCCAGCGCCTTCAGGATTCTCTCGTCGATGGTGCCCTTGGTGATGATATGCTGTATCACCACTGTTCCGGAGCTCTGGCCTTGCCGCCACAGTCTGGCATTGGTCTGCTGGTAGAGTTCCAGAGACCACGTCAGACCGAACCAGATGAGAGTGGAACCACCGGCCTGCAGGTTGAGCCCGTGACCGGCTGAGGCCGGATGGATGACGGCCACCGGGATTTTGCCGTTGTTCCAGTCGGCGATGTCTTTGCTGGACTTCAGCTCCCGGACATCAAAGCGCTTTTTGATACGCTGCAGGTCGTGACGGAACCAGTAGGCCACCAGAATCGGCTTGCCATTGGCGGATTCGATGATATCCTCCAGAGCGTCCAGTTTCCGGTCGTGGAACTCTATCGTGTCGCCGGTGTCGGCATAGATAGCGCCGTTGGAAAGCTGGGCCAGCTTTCCGGTCAGGGCCGCTGCGTTAGCAGCAGTCACCTCGCCGTCCGGGAGTTGCAGGATGAGCGCCTGCTTGAGCTCCTCGTACCGGTCGGCCTCCGCATCGGAGAGATAGACCTCATAGCGGGTGGAAACCAGCTCCGGCATCTTCAGATGGTCGGTGGATTTCATGGAAATCGTGATATCGGAAATCCGGCTGTATATGGCTTCCTCCGCTCCCGGCATAGGTTTGTAGGAGTAGATGATTTGCCCGTTGCGTTTGTCCGGGAGGAAGAAGGTGTTCCGGTACTGCGTGATGAAGCGACCGAGGCGATGGCCCATATCCAGCAGCCGGAACTCTGCCCACAAATCCATGAGGCCATTGGACGAAGGGGTGCCAGTCAGCCCAATGATACGCTTGACCTTGGGCCGGACACGCATCAGGGCCTTGAAGCGCTTGGACTGGTGATTTTTGAAAGACGACAGCTCGTCGATGACCACGGTATCGTAGTCAAACGGGAAGCCGCTGCTCTCGATGAGCCAGCTCAGATTCTCCCGGTTGATGATGGTGATGTCCGCACTGACCATCAATGCGGCCTTACGCTCTCTGGCGCTGCCCACAGCAACGGTATAGGTCAGGTCTTGCAGGTGCGCCCATTTTTCGATTTCCGCAGGCCAGGTATCGCGGGCCACACGGAGGGGCGCGACCACCAGAACACGATGGGCCTCAAAGCTGTCGAACAGAAGGTCGGCGATGGCCGTCAGGGCGATGACCGTCTTGCCAAGTCCCATATCGAGCAGGACAGCTGCCACGGGGTGGGTCTTGATGTAGTCGATGGCATAAGCCTGATAATCATGTGGCTCGAAGTTCATCCAGCATCCCTCCAATCTGCTCAGTGCTGTCAATGACATACACCTGGAAGCCCAGAGACCGCAGCAAGCGGTGCCGTGCCAACTGGAGCGGGCGCGGGGCTTTTCCCGGTGCTTTTAGTTCTACAAAGGCGATAACGCCATCCGGTAGTAAGACAAGGCGGTCGGGCATTCCGTCGAAACTCGGAGACACGAACTTTACGGCGATGCCACCGGCCTTCTTAACCATCAGGGATAATTTTTTCTCGATGTCCTTTTCTCGCGTATAACGCTCCTTTTCTCTGGTCGTGCAAGGTGTATCAATGCCAATACAAGACTTTTTCTTATTCTGATTTTTATGGCCCTTAGAAAAAGTCTGTAAAACACATTGATACACCTTGTCATTAGGGCTCTCAGGTCAGAAAATCGTCTCCGGTATCGTCCATGTCCGTCCGCAGCCGCACACCCTTGAAATACCGTTTCCGGTTCAATGTCACGCGCTCAAATCCGGCGCTCTCCATCGCAAAGTAGAAGTCTGCTGTGCTGCGCACATACTCGTTGGTATCGATGCAGTAGTTCCGATACGCCTGATACAGCGAGGAGGAGCTCTCCCGGAAACCGTCGCCGGTCTCGCACTTATCCTCCATGAAGTGACCGAACCAGTCGTTCTGGCTCCGGTATTCGTCGATGGCCGCCTGTACGCAGGCCGGGACAGGAATCTGGTAGTCCAGGTCGATGACCTTTTTGGCACCTTCGATGACCCACGCCAGAATGCTTTCCCCAGCATTGTCGTAGAGGTACTCGCCGTAGTTCTTGATGTCGCTCTTGCCGGTAATCTTGGCGTTGAACGGGATGACGATGAGCCTACGCCAGATACCATCGTCGGATGCGCTGACGCGAGGCAGATGGTTGGTGTACAGCACCAGTGTGTGGCAGGGCTTGAAGGAAAACGGGTCTTTGTACTTCTTCTCCGCGAACACATCATCCGTGGAGCAGAGCTGTTTGACCGTGGAATCATTCAGACGGGCACCTTCCTGCATCTCGGCAGCGATGAGGAGCCGCTTGCCTTTGACCTCGGCCATCTCCGGCTTGATATTCCTGCGGCAGCCCACGGTAAGGGTGTCGGCGGAGATGTTGCCGCTGTACAGCCCCAGCGCACGGGACACCGCATTCCAGAAGGTGCTCTTTCCGTTCCGGCCATCTCCGTAGGCAATGATGAGGGCCTCCACATAGACCTTCCCGATAGCGGCCAGACCGCAAATCATCTGGACATAGTCGATGAGCTCCTGATTGTGCTGGAAAATGAGGTCGAGGCAGTCCTGCCAGATTTTCTGCCCCTTCTGGCCGGGTGTGACGGAGGTGATTTTTGTGATGAAGTCCTCCGGGGAGTGCTCCCGCGCTCCGGCCATGCCCTTGCGCAGGTCGTAGGTGGCCTCTGGGGTGTTGATGGTAAAGCAGTCCGCGTCCAGGTCTCTGGGCGAAATCTCCAGCATGGGATGGGATTCCTTCAGCGCCGACGTGATGTACTTGGAGTCCCGGCGCTTGATAACGAACGCCTGATACGCCTTCGCCTGCAGGAATTCCTGAAATGCCTGCAGTTGCTCGTCGCTCATGAGCTGTTCGGCCTTGGCCTTGGAGGTGCCATCCAGAATGGTCTGGGCTCCGTTATTCTTCATCTTTACCAGCGCATTCATCAGGTCGCGGTTGGCTTCCTTCATCTGGCGACGGGTCAGTTCATGGGCCACCGCCTGTGCGCCGGGTTCAGATTCCTGCCAATAGTGGTCGCTGTAGCGGATGAAGTGGGTGGCCGGAGAATAGCGGAGCTCCCCGGAAAAGTAGCGGGCCATGACCTCGGCCTGACCGACGTCCGAATAATCCTCCGGCTTATAGCTGCTGGGGTCGTTATAGGCTTCCGGAGGGACGTACCCGGCCTGCTCCCGGATGCGGGAGAAAAAGCGCTGGGCGCTGTGCCAGATGGTGTTCAGTTCACTGTTCTCCAGCGGAGGCACACATTTGGCGGCCTCGTCCAGGAACGCCTGATACGCCTCGTCGGTATCACCGTACTTTTTGATGACGCGACCGGCGAAGCGGGACATGGTGGCGTTTCGGCTGCCCTCCGGGATAACGGCGCTCTGACCAAAACCGCCGTCTGGCAGCTCAGTATCGAAATCGTCCTCCTCCAGAAACTCGGTCAGGTTCATCCGGCCCGGATACAGCGCGACCTCTGCTGCGGTGGTGCCGAAGAAAAACCGGGCCGCGTCGAGGGCATTGGTGTCGAAGTACGGGAAGATGGAGTTGACCAGCTTCTTCATATCGCTGTAGAGCGCCGGGTCGGTCACATAGTCGATGGGAAAGAGCACATGGAACTTGGGCCGTGCAGCCTTTCCATTTTTCTCCCGCATATTGAAGCGGCTGAAGTGGACGGCAAAGGTGACGCCGGGAAACTGCTGGAGAACGTCCTCCGGAGTAATCCAGTCTTCCGGATTCTCTGAGTGGTCGTTATCACAGTCCACCGGGAGGCAGTCGCTCCCGATGAAGTTATCGCCGTTGCGGTAGCTGTTCTGGTACTCGGCGCAGACATAGTCGTGGCAGACGGCGGCCTTCAAAGAGGCTTCGTCCAGCACCACATGCTTGTGAGGATAGGAGCAATTGCCGGGATTGCCGGTAACGTCGGCGCTATAAATCGTGAACATCAGTCATACACCTCCGCTGCTTCCTCCTCCAGCACCTTCGTGATGAACTTCAGCGCCCGAATCGTAGTCTCCAGCTCACAGTCGCCGCCAAGGACGACCTCAAAGCCGGGGCAGCCATACTTGTTGACATAGCTGCGGACTTCCATATCCGTGCTGGCTGCATCCTCGATGCGGAAGTAGGTGCGACCGCCGTGGCCGCTGTCGCCGCCCTGATAGCCGGTGGTGCCAGCCTCGACTTCGAGGATGTTGGCGCTGACCACATCGCGGGTATAGGTAGTGAGCTCGGTGCCGTCCTTCAGGATGCGGCTGTTTTCTTTGATTTCGTACATGGTCTCAAACCTCCTGACAATCTTCGGTGAAGTAGCGTAAGCGGTAGTTCTTCCACTTGGCTCGTCTGATTTCTGCCTGCATACCTGCAGAGATTCGGCTGCCGAACACCCACACCTCAGAGCACTTGCTCATGATGGCGTTGCCAAAGAATATCCCAAGCTCACGCTCGTCCGGGTCGGCATCGTCCAGAAACTGTGGATAAAGCAAATGTGGCGCAATGGGGATATAGCCCTTGTCCACGGCAAAGCGGCTGTAGCGTCTGGCGGCATCTACGTTTCCTGCGATATCCCCAGCGTAGGGAGAGCAGATGTAGACGATGGGCCAGAATGCACGACCGGAGCGCTGTTCCTGTTCGACTTTCTTGATGGCCTCGTATGCCGTCAGGTCAAGGTAGCCTTCGCTGTTGCGCATATCGACACTCATGCTGCGGTTCCTCCTTTCCGGGCGGACATAGAAAAAGGCGTCCACCTCTGCTTCCCACTGAAGGTGAACGCCCGATTTGAGCGGATGAATATCAATCTTTTTTGTAAAACGGTGTGGCGTAGCCGTCTGCACGGAGCAGCAGTCCCTTCGCCCACGGTGGTGTCCGGCCCATCTGCTCACAGACAGCATCCAAGGACATACGTGGGTCGGCCTCGATGACCAGCTCATCGTGGATATGCATCACGATGGAGCAGCACCGGAGCGTTCGCATGGCGTAGCAGAGAATGTCGCGGGCCGTGGCCTGTACGATGTTCTCCACGAACTTGGGGCCATAGGAATCCAGCCGTTCCCACTTCTTCGTGGAGCCGATGCCCTCATAGGTGATGCATTCGCCGCCGAACTTGTTCGTTCCCACTTTGGGCTTCACATAGGCCAGCTTCCTCCCGGAGGGCAGGGTGATGAACAACATCCCACTCCGGCAGGAAAAGGTCAGACCATAGTCGGTGGTGGTGTGCTTGTACCGGACGGCCTCCATGACGGCCCTGTCCACAGCCCACCAGAATTTCACGATGTTCGGATTGGACTGCCGCCAAGCATCCACCAGCTGTGGGAGCTCCTCCTCGGTCAGCCCCATCTCCAGAGCGCCCATCGCCTTGAGAGCACCGACGGAGCCGCCATAGCCAAGGGCCAATTCCGCTATCTTACCCTTCTGGCGCAGGTGTCCGTTGATGCCATGTTTCTCCACAGGAACCTTGAACATCTGTGATGCGCTGGCGCAATAGATATCTCCGCCCGTGGAGAATACTTCCTGCCGCCATGTTTCCCCGGCAAACCACGCGATGACACGAGCCTCAATCGCACTGAAGTCGGCTACGAGAAATTGGGCACCGTCTCTGGGAATGAAAGCGGTTCGGATGAGCTGGGAGAGCGTGTCCGGCACATCCTCATACAGCAGCTTCACCGCATCAAAGTCGCCGGAGCGCACAAGTGCACGGGCCTCTGCCAAGTCAGGCAGATGGTTCTGAGGCAGGTTTTGCAATTGTATATTTCTGCCGGAGAATCGCCCGGTTCGGTTTGCCCCATAGAACATGAACATCCCACGGGCACGATTGTCGCTGCAGACGGTTTTCTCCATTGCCTGGTATTTCCGGACGGAGGACTTGGCCAGCTGCTGCCGGAGCGTGAGCACCTCTGCCAGCTCCGGCGGTGCCGTTTTCAGGAGCTCTGCCACGACCTTCTTTCCGAGGCTGTCGGTCTCCACGCCGTTGTCGGAGAGCCACTGCTTCATCTGCTGGACGGAGTTGGGGTTCTCCAATGCCGTCATGCGCTTCATGGCATCAGTCAGCTCCTGTCGGGAACGGGCATCCATCTGGATGGCCTGCTCCACGAGCTCCATGTCAATGCGGACGCCACGGTCGTTGATTTCTTGGTCGATGTCGTATTCCTCCCAGACCTGTGGCAGTACCGGGAACTTGGAGAGCTTCTGCTGGATGCCCATCTCGGCTTCTACATCACGGGCATTGTAGCGTTTGAACAGCTCCCACTTGTCTGGCGCATGGAAGGGCCGGTTTCGGGTGCGCTGGCCATTCGCCTTGGTGGGAAGACAGGGCTGGCAGAAATATTTGATGAGCTCCTTGCCCTCAGTGAGCTTCTGCTTCTCCAGACCGAGAACAGCACCGACGCCTTCCAAAGAAACCGGCAGGCCCATCGTGGCCGCCCAGACCATAGAGCAATGCCAGCTCTCCGGGTCAAGATATTCGCCGGTGGGATAACCGAGATACCGGGAGAGGCATACCCGCTCGAAGGCGGCATTGAAGGCCCACTTGATGACGGAATCGTCCTCCAGTGCGGCCAGCACCTCTTTGGGAATATGCTCCCCACAGGCGAGGTCGACCACCTGCACCGGCCCGGAGTCAATGCTGTAGCCGAACAACAGGATTTCAAAATTGGGAGACTCACAGTAACGATAAACTCCGGTCTTCTGGAGCGGGATGTCACTGTAGGTCTCAATATCGATACTGAGTGTTTTCATAGGCACATCCTTTCGGAGCAGTGGAATATGGGTGGCGGGATTGCTCCCACCACCCGCTGGATGAGGATTACGATTTGTCGAGCTCCTTCATACGAGCCTCGTGATATTCCACCTCGCGCAGGGCACGCTCCTTCTCAAGCTGCTGGCGTTCGGCCTCCCACGCTGCGTTGCGCTTTTCACGCTTGCGGTCATCGATGGTGTCGATGATAGACCGGACAATCCAGAACACTGCCAAGAGCAGATAGAGGGAGAGCAGAAGGATGCAGAGAATGGTTGTAGCGTTCATCGTGGTCACCTCCATCAATCAAGGAAATCGTCATTTTCATCGGTGGCGAAGTCAGACTCGGCGCTGGCCTTGCCGCCCAGAGGCTCACCGTCACGAATCTTCTGCAGATTGTTCAGGCCGCAGGCGATGCCGCGATTGCCGGAGCTGTTGAACGCGTAAAACGTGATGCTGGCGCGACCGTACACACCGGAGTAGACCTCAGAGCGGGTCAGGATGGGATTGCGGTCGGCATCCACGATACCGGGAGCGCTGGTGGCATTGGCGTTGACGAAGTAAGCACCGGCATAGGCGGGGTCATCCGGACGCTCGGTATCGCCGTCGCGCAGCGGGGTCTTGATGGCGCTGAGGGCCGGGACAGACTTGCCGTTGCCCTTGAGCTTGGCCTCGCCCTCACGGTAGGCCGCTTCGATGGCCGCCTGAATCTTGGAGACGGTCTTGGTGTCGGACTTCGGGATGATGAGGCTGACCGAGTATTTCGGAGCGCCTCCGTTGATGCTCTTGGGCTCCCAGACGTTGGCGTAAGACCAGCGGGTGTTGGGGCCGGTGATGACCTTCATGGGATTGGTAAATTTGGTGTTCTTATTCATCGATGTTTTCCTCCCTAAAATCATTTTTTGCTGTGTTCATAGCCAGACGCTTATCGCTTTCCGGTACGAGCGTGGGTTTTCCCTGTGGCTTTTCAATGTAGGCCGTCAGGAGTTCGTCAAAGCGGGCCTTGCCGAGCAGCTTTTGCATCGCGGTGATGCCCAGCAGCTTCCGCTCATACGGGTCAAAGCCCGCATCGCTGACCGTCTGGATAACGGCAGCCTCGTTGGTATATCTGCGATTGGAACGGCCCTCGAC
>SFDG01000154.1 GCA_004558305.1 Phocaeicola plebeius | reverse complement strand
ACATCTTATTGCATTGAACTCACACCTGGGCAACTTGACTATCTGGCAGGAAGCAAATACGGCATCGACCGAATGAAGATTCTCCACTGTCTGATTTCCGCTGTCGTACTGAAGGAGACCGTCTATAGCATCAAGGGGTTTAACACCACATTGCAAGCAGGTCAGGCCATCATGTCGGAGGTGGATTTGTCCAGCCGCCTCCACTATGACAAGAAGACCATTTCCCGAGTGCTCGACAGGATGAACGAGCTGGGCATTGTCGCAACCACTCAGTCTAACAGGACAAGTGTCCATAGTCTGAAATGTGTATCGGCATGGATAGCCGATGGCAAGATGGTTTCCAATCCTTTCCGTGTCCAGTCCTCTATTGTTCCTATGTCCATGAATGAAGGCAGCCAGAAGGACAGCCAGGAGCACAGCCCATTGTCCGCAGACATTAGTACCAGCAAGGACAACAAGCCTTCGGCAGATTTCCCCACCTGCAAGCGAGGCAAGCCCATGGCAGATGACGGCTACGCCTCCTTGTTCCCTCTGTTTGAGGAGGAGCCTCCCGTCTTTTCGGATGACGGCGAGTTGCTGCGGGCACCTTCTCCCTGCACTGCTTCTTCATCCACTGATATGTCTGAAGGTAAGGCTGACGGTGACTCAGATTTTGCCAAGGACGGAAGTGGCAATGCCTGACAGACCTTCTGAACAACATATCCGTTATAGGCATGTTGTAAGTGTCGAACCCGTTTTATGCTGTGTTGCAAGAAGTGCCAATGTCGCACAAACCCGCTGCGCTTGTCTGTACGAATTAGCCTTCTTGCGCCGTTCCCTCCTGTCACGGCGGTTACGCCGTTCGCAAGCTCACACCGTGCCTTCCTTTTTTATCAAACTGTAATTTCCTTTTTATAAAGATGACAAACACCAAGAACAAGAATCAAGCCAAAGAGACTTCCAGACGCACGCTGCGGCTGGAAGCACGAGTGACCAAGGAAGAATATGCCAAGGCCGCCGAACTTGCCCAAACCTGCGGGTTGTCCATGAGCGACTATATCCGCCGTGTAGCCACGGGTCACAAGCCCCGCCGCAGATTGACTGAACGAGAAATAGAGGCTCTGAACAGTCTTTCGGACGCAAGGGGAGACATCCAGCGCATAGTCTCCGCCGTCAGGAACATTCAGGCTGACCGCAGGGCTTTGTATTTCGGCAATCCCCAGTTTGTGGAGAAATGGATGGGTGCTGCCCTGCCGCTCATGAAGCGTTGGGAGCAGATCCAGGATTATATTACGGAATAACTCTTGTACAGCCGTTATGATAGCAAAAGCAGCAGCCATATCCCATGGTGGCAATGCCATGCGCTACGTCACCACCAAGGACAGGTCGGACATCGTCATGGTCAACCACTTGCCCGACGACATATCGCCGGATGCCATGTATCAGCGGATGCTCCTTCTCCAGAAGATGCTTGCCAAGGAAGTTCACCGCGGAAGACCGCTGATGAGGAACATGATAAGGATTGAACTTTCCCCCGACACCTCCGAGAGCCGGGGATGGACGCTTGAAGAGTGGAGGAAACTCGCAGAGGAGTTCATCCGCACATTCGACGGCATCGACATGTCCAAGCGCACAAGGCGCAAGTCCTCCCAACGTACAAACCTCCAGAACTCACAGTTTGTCGTGGCTCTCCACAGGGATGCCAAGAGCGGCATCTTCCACCTGCATATCATAGCCAACCGCATCGACATGGAGGGCAACACCAACGATGCCCACAAGATAGGCGAGCGTGCCGTGGCGGCTGCGAACATCATCAACGGGCGCAGAGGATGGGTGCAGTCGGCGGAAATAGGTCAGCGTCACAGGCTGGAGGTGAGCGATGCACTCATCGGCATTCTGCGTGGTATGGATAAGTTCAGCTGGAAGTCATTTGAAATAGAGGTCAGAAAAAAGGGCTACGGCATCCACATCCAGCAGGGTGAGGACGGCAAGGTCTATGGCTATTCCATCATAAGAGGCAATTCAAGATACAAGGCGAGTGAACTAGGCAGGGGAAGGAACCTCACCGCCTCTAAGATTGAAGGCACATGGGCGAAGCTCCATCCTCAGGAGCGCAAATCTCCATCTTCCAAGACCATTGTTCCGAAAACTGGGACAGCCGTCCGTCAGTCCTCTCCACAGCGTCAGCCATTGCCCGTGCCGTCCATGAGGCACTACGACATATCCACTGACAGCTATCACACATATCATATAGACCTACCCGAAGAGGCTGACAGAATCATCAGGCAGGAGTGCTCTCTTGCCGAGGCTCATCCTCTTGCCACCATCGAGGAGATACAGCACACGGCTATCCTTCTCTTTGCCGAATACCTTGACGCCGCCACAAGCATGGCGACTTCGAGCGGTGGCGGTGGAAACAGTGACAGCAATGGCTGGGGACGCAACAAGGACGAGGATGACCGCGAATGGGCACGCCGCTGCGCAAGAAAGGCCAACAGCATGTGCAAGCGGAGGAAGGGACTGAAACGATAAACAACA
>SFDG01000055.1 GCA_004558305.1 Phocaeicola plebeius | reverse complement strand
CATATACATTCCCCTTACCCCACAATGCGACTTGAGGCAATACGCAGTATCCATGAGCCGCCACAGAAATAAACGCTCATAAGCGAACGGATGATTTCACTGTATTGATAACCATACAGCTTGCATCTCATACCGAGGGTTGAGTCTATTACAGATGAGAGCTTGGAGTCAAATTGCTCTAGTATTGAAAAAATTCCTCCAAAAGGAGAGAGTTTCTCAGATTTTATTGTTACCTTTACTAGGTCTGTCGGATTTGATACATATTTTGATTTGCAACACTAAGATAGGTGAAAAATCTGACATGGCAAAATTTCGAGCAGCTCTTTGTTGCTCAGGCACCTAAAAGTTATATTTATAATAGTGTTGCGGAATTAAGGATAAAAAGAGATGAGAAAGAAAAAGTTTATAGTATTATTGGCCATTTGCTGCTTGTCGTTTGCTGCTATCCATGCAGAAGATGACGTGAAGGTCGTTATTCCAACGAACAAAAGTGCAAACTATGCTCTTTATCCTGCTATAACAGGAGTTGTCCTGAGGCTCGATACAAGAGACGGGGCAATCCAAGGCATTGTTCCTTCAAACCCGAAGAAAAACCGGGTGATTAATGCAGAACCTCTTGCGCAAGACAACAAGCCAGGACGTTTTGAGCTGTATCCAGACGATATGCATCGTTGAGGATTGACACATCTTCATGTCTTTTTAACCCAGTAGGATATACCTGCATAGAACAACGGAATTCAGAATACTCCCATGAAATTAAACAAAGTACACCACATTGCCATTATTTGTTCCGACTACCAACGTAGTCTGGATTTCTATACCCGTGTCTTGGGCATGAAAATTATCGCAGAGAACTATCGGGCAGAGAGACTGTCGTACAAAACCGATCTCGCCCTAGGGGATGAGTATGTCATCGAACTGTTCTCTTTTCCGAATCCTCCGGCACGTCTGACTCGTCCGGAAGCGGTTGGCCTGCGTCATCTGGCTTTTGAAGTGGACAACATCGTGGAGGCTGTCAAAGAACTGGAGAAGAGGCAGGTTCCGCATGAAGCCATTCGCGTAGATGAATATACCCGACAACGGTTTGTCTTTTTCCAGGATCCTGACGGATTGCCTATCGAACTGTATGAAAGGAAGATGGACACACCCCTCTAATCCAATCAACCACCAATTGAAACGAATCACCATGAAGAAATGGCTACAAGCGATAGGAATTGTCGCAACCATCTTGATAGGCCTGTCATCATGCAGCAATGACGAGCCTGTGAATGCTGCTGATTTCAGCAGTGTATTTGACGCTCTCGACTGGGGCGATGGTGTCACAACATACGTAATTGGACATAAAAGCCCTGACACAGATGCCACTTGTTCGGCAATCACCTACGCTTACCTGATGAACGCACTCGGCTACCATTGTGAGCCGAGGGTGGCAGGGAAACTGAATAATGAGACGAAAATGGTATTGAGGAGATTCGGCATACAGGAACCGGCGATATTAAGCGATGCAGAAGGCGAACGCATCATAATGGTCGATCACAGCGAGATGCAACATGCCATAACGGGCATGGAAAAGGCAAAAATACTGCAAATCATCGACCATCATTCCCTGGGCAGCATCACCACTTCGTCACCTTTATATTGCCGGATAATGCCTGTTGGTTCATGCTGTACTGTGATATACACCGGCTTCAAGGAATACGGTGTAACGATAAGCAAGGAGATGGCAGGCCTGCTTTTGTCAGCCCTCCTGAGCGACACAAACAATCTCGCTTCGACAACGACGAGTTCCATCGACAGTACGATGTATGCCAAACTGCTGCCACTCACGGTCATAGGCGATGTGGACGGCTATTATAAAGAGATGACGGACTCATTGGCATCGTATATGGGAATGACGGACGAAGAGATATTCTTCAGTGACTATAAGGATTACAGTGCGGAATCGGTAGGTTGCAACATCGGTGTTGCCGTAGTGAATGCCCTCGACGACTCCTCCCAGACCAGTCTGCGTAATCGCATGATGTCGTTCATGCCTCAGGCTTTGGAAAAGAAGCAACGCGAGATGGTCTTCGCCATGATATTGAACAAGACAGGCAACTATACCGACATCATTTATTACGGAGAGGGAGCACAGGAATGTGCGGAGGAAGCGTTCGGAAAGTCACAGGACGGCTTCATCAGGTGTCAGGGACAGATGTCGCGCAAGAATGACTTCATACCTGCCATCAGCAAGGTATTATTTGACTAATCGAAAACGTATTTGAATCAGAAAAACCTGTCCGTTCAACCCGGTTCCCATTCCTCGTGAGCGGAGTTCTTGATTGTCACAGTCGTTCCACTGCCTTTGTCACAGTCGTTCCATACCCAATGTCACACCTGCCCCAAGCCAGTGGAACGACTGTGACAAAGGCAGTGGAACGGGCGTGATAAAGGCTGTCGTCATGTACTCCAAAACATCTCGTTGGATTGATTGACCATCTTCGGAATGGACACAGGAAGGCAGGTGTCACACAGATTCCAGCGATCAGTCCGGCTGCTGCCCATCGTGGGCTTTCCATGCACACTCCGTCAGTTTCATGTCTGTGAACACCGCCTTGAACGATGATTCCTCTGGCGAGCAGGCGTAGATACCGAAACGTATTTTTCCTCCGCCTTGATGCTGGTGACAGACTCGCATTTGCGAGAAGCGTTCTCCGTCCTGCGAACACTCTATGCAATAGTCGTCCTCCCGACGAGAGAATCTATACCACATCGTCTTGACTTTGGCCGAGATGGCCGTTGTAGCCCAATCTGAATAGCCGTTGTTGGTCACTACACTTCCCAGATGCTGGAACTCCTCATTCTCGTACTCCACACTGCCCTTCAGCCAGTTGTCGCTGTCAAGATAAAGGACGATGCCACACTGGTCAAACCGGTGATGGCTCTCCGAGAAATCGGTCTTCACAATGAAACTGAAGTACTTCTCTTCTGTCTCCATCTGGAATACAGGTGCATTGTCATTGCGAAAATGATAGTAGGTGCGTTGCCACAGGTCAGTATGCGGCTTTGTTACCACTTCTATGGTGTCACCCTTGATGACGCAACTCTCGGGTTGTCGCGTCCAACTGAAATTGTCAATATTGAGTACCATCTGTTTCTCACTTTGTGCAACACCTTCTCGGGTGCTGCCGTTCTCTTCATGGCCACATGCTGCAAGTAGTGTCAGCAGGGTGATGGGGATGATTGTCTTCTTCATTGTAATTTGTCAATTCTTATATTGAACTATGGTTTCTAAAAAAGCAGTCTCCGCAGACTTCGTCGGTATTCTGATCAATCAACGGTTGCCACTCTGTTCATTGCGCCCAAAGTTACGAAGATTTATTGTATGGCGGATGTTTTTCGCAAAGAATCTGCAGCCCGACAGGGAATAGCCCTATAAATCTACCAAAGTGGAACGATCTCATCCAACCTGTCAACTGATGCAGTTTTTTTATAAACATTACTATTATCAGAGCGTAAATCTGTTGGAAAAAACTTGCATAACTCCAAAAATCTAACGAACTTTGTGCACAGAGCTTCGGTACAGAACATAATCAGAAATCAGCTACGCACATGAAAACAATGAGCAAATCGTCAGTGGTTCTCCTGCTGCAGCCGCATTCGTCAGCTGCGCCCAGCGCCCTGCAAGCCGGTTCGTCCAACCCTTATCTCCGGCTGTAGATGTAGAGCACATCGAGGACGCGACCCTACCCGCCTCGTTTACGTCGGATGACTTCAACTGGAGGAACGGCCGTCTGTCCCTGACCTTTTTCCACGAAGACCTGTATGATGCTGTGGAGGTCAACGCATGATAGTGAGCATTACGAGGCGGTGGATTCCTTGACCGTCATGGACAACTACACATAGCAAGAAGAAGATGATAGCCCCAAAAATTGACTGTTCAGACAGAGAAGAACGCCTGGCGTTCATCCAAGAGCGGTTTTGCTGCAAGGCCCCTTCCTGCGGCGGATGCGGATCCTGCCACATGCCGGACGGGCGGCCAGCCGTGGAAGTGTTTGCAGCGTACATTGAAGGCCAGAAAGAGTTTGTTTCTATCGCCTCCCGGCTTTGGGAAGCGGAAAGACGATTCTCGGACAGCCTGCCCCCCTGAGTGATCATTATGTCATTAAGACACTGCACTCATCTTTTCCTCGATGTGTCTGTCCATCGCCGTCAGAGATACAGCTCGTTTGCTTTCCTCGTGGCACACACCTTTTTGAGAGCTTGAGTGGCCAGAAAGTCCATCACGGATCCAATACCTCTCGACCGGGCAGGACATACAGATACACACCTCATGCAGGAGATGCACTTCGCAGTGTCGACCGTCTTGGGGGCTGTGAGAGGAATGGCATCGGCAGGACACTGCCTGGCACACACGCCACAACGATTGCATCCGCGCCTGCCTTTCGGCTGAGGCACTTTGCCAGCCTTCTTGTAAGGGCGATGGCCAGGCACCGGCGGCATCGTGCAGTCAGTGCCTTCTGCCTTTCGCAGGATGTCCGCACCGAACTGTCGGAGCATCGGCTCATCATCTGCATCGGGCCGGCCCTTGCCGTATTTCCTGATGATGCTGTGCTCGGCTACGGCGGCTACGGCAGCAATCACCCGGAAGCCGGACGCTGTGGCCATGTCGTGCATCTCCAACAGTGCATCGTCGTAGGCGCGGTTGCCAAAGACGGCTACCACCACACACTTCGCGTTATGGGGATTCACCTTCCGCAGACGTTCTGCGGCCAATGCCGGCACACGTCCTGCAAAGACGGGCATGGCGATAACTGCCAAGTCGTCCTCGTTGATAGCGGGAAACCGGATGTCGGCTGCCTTGACGCACAGGTCTGTCACTACACTCTCTATGCCCATGCCTTGGCATAGAATCTCGCTCACTCGCCGAGTCCCTCCAGTGGGACTGAATATGATCTGATGTATCTTCATCTTCTTGATTATATGTTCTTAGTATCGTTGTCTGACCTATATCTCGTCCAGATGGAAGCGGTTTTTTGTCTTCATCTCACGAAACTCCTTGGGCGACATCCCTGTCTGCTGTTTGAATTGACTCGTCAGGTAAGCTGGCGAACTGTAGCCGAGGGTGTAAGCAATCTCACTGACGGGACTTTGGCTATAGCTCAGCAGCTCTTTGGCATATTCTACCCGATGCAGGATGGCAAAGTGTTCAATGGTCATTCCCTTCACCTGAGAGAAGAGTTTGCTGAGGCTGCTGTAATCACGGTGGGCGACATCACTGACATACTCGGAAAGTCTGGGCCTCGGGCTACTCATCCTTACCCACTGGAGTACACTTATCTTTATCTGCTCTACCAGGCATGAACGGGGATCGTCAAGGAGTTCGAACCCCTCAGCCTGCAGTTTGTCCGCCAATGCGGTGAGTTGCTCCTGCGAGAGGCTGTCCTTAATGACGGCCTCTCCAAGAATGACTTTTTCTACCGCGAGCCCCATAGACATGAGAATTGCTTTCACTGCTGTGATGCAGCGGGGACAAACCATGTTCTTGACGTTGATTGTCATCATACGTCAGGCTTTTAAGCAGGTAAAACCAACTTCCTCCACGGCCTTACAGATAGCTTCATACGAGGCTGTCCCTTCTATGACCGCTGTTTTTGTGGCAAGGTCGACGGATGCCGACGTGACGCCAGGCACCGAGAAAATGGCTTTCTCGGCCGCCGCACGACAATGGTTGCAGTTCATGCCACCGATGATAAATGTCTGCTTCATATCTTCAGTATGTTTTAGGGTTGTTGTCTGCGAGGTGTGGTGCCCGATGAAACGCCGTATCAGGGCATTCGCGAGCAATAGCATCAATACTACCGTAGAGCCGACGTTGAACCAGCCGGGATGATCATGGCAACAATCTTGCGCTATGAGATGCGACAAGAACCACTGGCGAGGCAACACATGGTCGATGATCAGCCCAAACCCCACTGCACCGGTGATGAAAGAGGCGAGATAAGCGACCAGTGTCTTTCTGCCCAACACTTTGTGGATAACCAAGATGCTTGCCATGTTGCACGCCGGGCCTGCCATCAGCAATACAAGACCGGCTCCGGGGGTGAGACCCTTCAGCATCAGAGCCACGGCAATGGGAATGCTGCCCGTTGCACACAGATACATCGGCACGGCTATGCAGAGCACCAGAAGCATGGAAGCCAAGGAATTGTCTTTGAAAATCCCGAAAGCAGAATCGGGCACAAAGACAGTAATCAACCCTGCCACAACAAGGCCAATGACGAGCCATTTGCCGATATCCTGCATCATGTCGACGAAGGCATAGCGCAAGGCCGACTGAAGCTTACCGACGAAAGTGAGGGAATACGGCTCTGGATGAAAGCAGTTGCCATGCCCGCACTCCGGATCCACCTTTTCGTGGCTCCCCTCTTCTGCCTCCTTGCTTTCTGTCAGATTGGCCAAGGTTCCGCCCAGCAGGGCCGTAACAAGAGCGGCTATCGGACGAATGACGGCAAAGGGCAGGCCCATCAGCGAGCAGGTGGCAACGATAGAGTCCACACCCGTCTGCGGCGTAGCAATGAGGAAAGCCGTGGTGGCCCCCTTGCTGGCCCCTTCACGTCTCAGCGACATGGCCGTGGGTATCACGCCGCATGAACACAGGGGAAGCGGGATGCCAAAAAGAGTGGCGAGCGCAACGCTCTTGAAATTGCGACGGGCAAGGTAACGGCTGTAGAGGGTCTGGGGAATGAAGGCGTGCATCAATCCGGCAATGAAGAACCCGAACAGCAGGTAAGGGGCCATCTCGTTGATGAGCAAAAGTATCTGTTCCATAGAAATCCATATTGTTTATTCTGGCAGCAAAGTTACTATAAATTGCAGAATCCGACTATAAAAATGATGGAATAAACTTATGGGCGGAGGCGACAGGTGTCCTCTTCAGCCTTGCGCACACAATACGGCCAATATCAGGGGGACGGATGACACACATCCATAGAGTTAATCCCCGCCAAGGAAATGGCAGCAAAGCTTTTGCCCCTGCGCGACAGGGGAGCACAGAGCAGCAATGAGACCAGTTCTCGTATCAGATTGATGACCAGAGAGAGAGATGCCAACTGTGTGGCGGCATAGGAGCCTATCATCTCGCTCTTGAGATTGCACCTGAGAAAAGTATCCTGAAAATGAGATGAGGAGTGCCGGCACCCCCATGGCATATAGGCTTATCAGCAAGGGCGAGTCTGAGCCTATGGAAAAGCCGAAGAAGAAGATTAGGACTTAAACCGTCCATTGGGTTGTAATGGAAAATGATTCCTGCATCCCGAACCATCCGAACGCTGAATTTGTTTATTCATCAGAAGGCAGCCCCGCCTTCGGCACAACTTCATTTAACTAAACTAAAAGACGCACAGCTATGAGAAAATGGATGATTCCGGCTACAATGGCCCTGACAGGGCTGCTGTCTGCCACAGATGCAGATGCCTGCACAGGCATTACGTTACGAACCAACAGCGGCCAACCGGTAGCCGCCCGTACCATCGAATGGGCGGGAAACGACATCGGCAGCCGCTATGTCATTGTACCCAGAGGGTTTACGCAAAACTCATATCTCCCCAACGGGAAAAAGGAGGGACTGGCCTTTACAGCCAAATACGGCTATGTGGGACTGGCCGTCGAACAGGACGAGTTCGTCGTGGAAGGGCTGAACGAAGCCGGGCTTTCGGCCGGACTGTTCTACTTTCCCGGATATGGCCGCTATGAGGCGTATCACGAGAAAAGGCGGAGCAAGAGCATCAGCGACCTGCAACTGGTTTCGTGGGTGCTGGGCAGCTTCCGCACCATCGACGAGATGAAGGCGGCCATCGGTCGCATTCATGTCACAGGCATAGACCCGCGTGCCTCGACCGTACACTGGAGGGTGACGGAAGAAAGCGGGCGGCAGGTCGTACTGGAAATCGTGGACGGACGGATGAACATCTACGAGAACCAGCTGGGCGTACTGACCAATTCGCCGGGCTTTGAATGGCACCTCACCAACCTGAACAGCTACATCAATCTGTTTGCCGGTCCCATTGCCAACCGGAAGGTGGGCGACCTGACCCTGACGGCCTTTGGCGGCGGAGGAGGACTGCACGGCATTCCGGGCGACATGACTCCCCCATCCCGCTTTGTGAGGGCTGCCTTCTTCCAGGCTACGGCTCCCAAACTGACCGGAACGTTCGAAACGGTGATGCAGGCATTCCATATCCTGAACAACTTCGACATCCCGACGGGCATCCAGTTCGCAGAAGGGACGCCGGTGCCTGACATCCCCAGCGCGACGCAATGGACGGTGGCCTCCGACCTGCAGCACCGGAAAATCTACTACCGGACCATGTACGACAGCACCATCCGCTGTTTCGATCTCGCCACCATTCCTTTTGGAAGCGTGAAATACCAGTCGGCACCGCTCGACCCCGACAAACGCCAACCGGTGGTCTATCTGAAGCCGCAATGACAAATTTTGGCCATTCATAGAGGCGGTTTGCATTTTTATAGCTACCTTTGCAGGGTCATAAGACAGACTATAAATTGCCAACTGATATGGAAAAC
This sequence comes from Phocaeicola plebeius, assembly GCA_004558305.1. Lineage (GTDB taxonomy): Bacteria > Bacteroidota > Bacteroidia > Bacteroidales > Bacteroidaceae > Phocaeicola > Phocaeicola plebeius_B. The sequence goes on along the minus strand of SFDG01000055.1, from coordinate 8,048 downwards.
TATACTTTCGACACAGTGATTGACCGCCGTGGAAGCGGCGCACTGAAATGTGATGCGTTGCCCGAACGCTACGGACGGGCGGACCTCCTTCCTCTATGGGTGGCCGATATGGACTTCCCTACTCCTCCCTTTATCGTCGATGCTCTCCGCCGGCGGCTGGAGCATCCGATATTCGGCTACACCATCGAACCGGACAACTACTGGCCGACGGTGGCCCAATGGATCCAGGCACACCATGGATGGGAAGTGAAGACGGAATGGATGACCTACATCCCCGGTATCGTGAAAGGCATCGGACTGGCCGTCAACGTCTTTGTCAAGGAAGACGAGAAGGTCATCATCCAGCCGCCGGTGTATCATCCGTTCCGCCTTACCCCGCAAGGCAACGGGCGCGAAGTGGTCTTCAATCCGCTCGTCGAGCAGCCCGACGGCAGCTACACGATGGACTTCGACAACCTGGCCGCCGTGGCGGACGAGAAATGCCGGATGCTCATCCTGTCCAATCCGCACAATCCCGCAGGCATCTGCTGGGACCGTGCCACCCTGCAGCGGCTGGCCGATTTCTGTTTCGAACGCCATATTCTGGTCATCTCCGACGAGATCCATTGCGACATGGCCTTGTGGGGCAACCGGCACATTCCGTTTGCCACGGTATCCGAACGGGCCGCGCAGAACAGCATCACGTTCGGGGCACCTTCCAAGACCTTCAACATTGCAGGCATTGTCAGCTCGTACGCCATTGTGCCGAACGACGGCCTGCGCCAGCGGTTCTATTCGTGGCTGACCGCCAACGAGCTGAACGAACCGACGCTCTTCGCTCCCATCGCCACCATCGCAGCCTTTACCCAAGGCGAAGAGTGGAGGAAGCAGATGCTGGCCTACATTGAAGGCAACATCCAGTGGGTCATCGACTTCTGCCGGCAGCATTTGCCCGAAGTGAAGCCGTTGCGCCCGCAGGCTTCCTTCCTGGTCTGGCTGGACTGCCGGGCACTGGGACTGAGCCACGAGCAGCTGCTACAGCTCTTTGTGGACAAGGCCCGTCTGGCCCTGAACGACGGAGAGATTTTCGGGCCCGGCGGACAAGGCTTCATGCGGCTGAATGTCGGCTCCCCGCGCTCTGTGCTGCAGCAAGGACTGGAACAACTGCGGACGGCTGTCCGCAGCATCTGATTTTGCATTTTATTCATCATCCAAAATTCTACAACCATGAGAAACTTCGAACTGAAAACATGGGCGGCGGGCTTGATGATGGCCGGTCTGATTTCGTGCGGCGAAAGCAAGTACGAGACCGGTAGCTTCCAAGTCATCCCCCTCCCCCAAGAGATTACAGAAACAGCAGGTGCCGAACCCTTTATCGTACGTTCTTCCACGACCGTCTGTTATCCGGAAGGCAACGAGAAGATGGAACGGACGGCTCGCTTCCTGGCCGACTATATCCGCGAGGTAACGGGTACCCAGGTGAAAGTCGGCACCCGTGCTGGTTCCAACTGCATCCAACTGTCGTTGGACTCCACCCTGTCGAACCCGGAGAGCTATGAACTCACGGTGACGAAAGACGGCGTACAGCTGAAAGGTGCCACAGAAGCGGCAGTCTTCCTCGGCACACAGACCCTCCACAAGGCATTGCCGATTACGGAAGGCCACGCACTGGGAGCCTTGCCGGCAGGTAACGTGAAAGACGAACCGCGCTTTGCCTACCGTGGCTTCATGATTGATGTGGGCCGCCATTTCTTCTCGGTGGATTACCTGAAGGAACTGATTGATGTGATGGCCCTGCACAACATCAACCACTTCCACTGGCACCTGACAGAAGACCAGGGCTGGCGCATCGAAATCAAGAAGTATCCGAAGCTGACCGAAGTCGGCTCCACGCGCAAGGAGACCATCACGGAACCCCGCTCCAACGAGTACGACGGGACACCTGTCAGCGGATTCTACACCCAGGAAGAAGCGCGTGAGATTGTCCGCTATGCTGCCGACCGCTTCATCACTGTCATTCCCGAAATCGACCTGCCGGGCCACATGATGGCGGCACTGGCCTCCTATCCGGAACTGGGCTGCACGGGCGGCCCGTATGAAATCCCGACCCGTTTCGGGGTCTTCGACGAGGTATTGTGTGGCGGCAACGAGCAGACGCTCCAGTTTGCCAAGGACGTACTGAACGAAATCATGGATATCTTCCCCTCGCCTTACATCCACATCGGCGGCGACGAATGCCCCAAAGTGCGCTGGGAGAAATGCCCCAAGTGTCAGGCCAAGATTCGCGAACTGGGCTTGAAGAGCACCCGAGAACACTCGAAGGAGAACCAGTTGCAGGTGTGGTTCATGAGCGAAGTGGAAAAGGAAATCAACGCCCGCGGACGCAAGATGATGGGTTGGGACGAGATTCTGGAAGGAAATCCCGAGCCGTCGGTCACTGTCATGGGATGGACTTCTCCGAAGGCCAGCATCCAGTCGGCCCAGCTGGGACACCCCACCATCGTCACCCCCATCCAATACCTCTACTTCAGCAACCCGTGGATCAACCACATCATGGGCGAAGCCAGTGTGGAACGGGTGTACAACTTTGAGCCGGTGGCCGACACGCTGACCCTCGACCAGCGCAAGAACATCATCGGTGCCCAAGGCTGTATCTGGACGGAATGGACCAAGGACAGCGTGAAGATGGAATGGCAGATGATGCCGCGCATCGACGCACTGAGCGAACTGCAGTGGACCCAGCCGGACAAGAAGGACTTCAAGCAGTTCCTGCAACGCCTGCAGCACCAGCTGAAACTCTACGAACTGAAGGGCTGGAACTACAAGTCGCTCAACGAGGCTGACTCCTTGAAGTACAAGCAATTCAAGAACCTGCCGATTTAATCGATAATGACGCTGTAGGTGGGTGTATCAAGCATTCAGCGTCGCCTATCTAATTGTCATTCTGAACGTAGTGAAGAAACAACGTTCGGCGTCCCGAAGGGGAAAGCCAATCTGAATACATTCACTTTATGCGAACAGATTCTTCGCTTACGCTCAGAATGACAAACAAAATGACAGGCTACGCTGTATTTTGACACACCCTCTGAATACCCCTCCTTCACCCTCTCAAGAAAAAGACATGCAGTTGCAAGCCTTCGACCTGTACCGGCGCATCCGACAAATCCACGATACCCCCTCGCCTGCCCCCGAGAACCTCCGGGCCAAATACATCTTGCTGCACAAAGTGCTGACGCAAGCCTGTTACCAGCTGACCGCCGATGTATCGTATGCCTTTGCCAACCTTTTCTCGCGGCTGGACTACGTATGCAAGCATGCCCGTATGAACCCTTCCGACCGTTTTGCCATACAGACCCTGCGCCGCAACTGCCATGCTGCACTGGGCGACCGTTTCCAGCCTTCGATGGAGGAATACCTGTACGACCTCCGGGCCATCGTACGCTTCGTATCGTTGGCCTACGGCGAAGACATCCCCGCCTCGTTCGTAGCCCAAATGCCCCCTTCGAACCGTCCGTTCGAAGGCAGCCGGCATTCACGCCTGCCCTATCTGCGGGCAGCTGTAGCCAGCTGGAACGATACGGAAATCCTAGCCGCCACCGACAGCGAGGAGGACCCGTTCATCCTGATTGACTATGCCCGTGCCGGCTACGACGGCGACCAACACTACCTGAAAGACCTGTTGCAGGAAGACATGCAGCTGAATCTGCTGGATGTCAGCATTGACGAGAACAATCGCTACCTGCCCCGCCTCATCGTGGTGCATCCCGATTACCTGCTGGATATCAGTACCTTGTCGGCCTGTTTCCGTGAATACGGGCATCACCCCTTCAACTATTTCCTGAATCGCATACAGCCCCGCCCGGCCACCTACCACGTGCTGCTGGGAAACCTTGCCAGCCAGTTCCTTGATGACTATATCAACGAAACGGCCGACGCACCGGTGGACTATGCCCGCACGCTGAAGAAATTCTTTGCCACCGCGGCCCTCGACTTCTGTACCTGCTCCCTGCCATCCGATTTCCACCAGCTGGCCGGGCAGCAGATGCAGAACATCCGTTCGGTCATCCATAGGCTGCTCCCTCTGAATGTCCCGGACTTCGACCGTTCGCGCACGCTGCTCGAAGCCTCCTTCATCTGCGAAGCATTGGGGCTGCAAGGACGTGCTGACCTGCTTCAGCAAGACCTGAAGATACTGATTGAGCAGAAATCGGGCAAACGCGACGAGTACCGCCACCGGCACAAAGAAGACCATTTTGTCCAGATGATGCTTTATCAGGGGGTACTGCAATATAACTTCTCTGCCTCGGCCGAACAGCTACAGAGCTTCCTGCTGTACTCCAAGTACCCCGACGGACTGACGGCGGAGCATTTTTCCGAACAGCTGTTCCGCGAAAGCATCCGGCTGCGCAACCGCATCGTGGTGCAGGAAATGGCCTTTGCGGACGGAGACATCGGACGGGTCTGCGACCAGCTATCTACCGACCTGCTGAACGAAGCACAAGTGCAGAACCGGTTGTGGACCGATTTCCAGGAGCCTCAACTGGCCACCGTCCTCCAAGTGCTGAAACATGCCACCCCCCTCGCCAAAGCCTACTTCCAGCGTATGTTCACCTTTGTGGCGCGGGAGCAAGTCCTGGCAAAGACCGGTGGGCGGACTGATGCCAATACCGGATTCGCCGCCCTGTGGCACCTGCCTGTGGCAGAAAAGCTGGAAGCCGGCAACCTGCTGATGGGCCTGAAGCTGCACAGCAAACACCGAAGCCGTCCTGACAAAGGGTTCGATGTGGTAGTGCTGGACATTCCCCCACAGGAAGAGGATTTCCTGCCCAATTTCCGTCCCGGCGACATCATCGTCTTCTATGCTTACCAGGGGGAGCCTGACGTGCGGCGCAGCCTGCTGATGAAAGGCCATCTCACCGACATCCGTCCCGACCAGCTGACCCTCCAGCTCCGCAACGGCCAGCAAAACCCTGACCTCATCGGCAGTCCGGAAGACACCTTCGCCATTGAGCACGACGCATCGGACCTTTCCGCCACCCAGGCTATGCGTGGACTGTATGCTTTCCTCGCAGCACGCACCGACCGCAAGGAACTGCTGCTGGGCGTACGTCCGCCCACTGCCGACACTTCCCGTACCCTTCGGGGAGATTACGGCCGCTTCAATCCCGTCATCCTCCAGCAGAAGCAATGCAACGACTACTTCCTGCTGGTAGGCCCTCCCGGAACCGGAAAGACCTCCTGCGCCCTGCGCTACATGGTGGAAGAAGCCCTGACCGACGCAGACGCTTCCCTCCTGCTGCTTTCCTATACCAACCGTTCCGTCGATGAAATCTGCGATATGCTGGTCAGCTCCGGCATCGCCGGCCGCCACCGCTTCATCCGGTTGGGCGGAGAGTTCTCGTGCGACGAACGCTTCCGGCAGTACCTGCTGCAGCACAGTCTGGACGACTGCCCCCGGTTGGAGGATATCCGCCATCGCTTGTTGTCCACCCGTATCGTCGTCGGCACTACCACGGCCCTGAACAGCCGCCTGAACCTACTGGGCATGAAGCGTTTCTCGCTGGCCATCATAGACGAGGCCTCCCAAATCCTGGAGCCAGACCTGATAGGCATTCTCTCCGCACGCTGCGAAGCCGACAACGCCATCGGAAAATTCGTCCTCATCGGCGACTACAAGCAACTGCCCGCCATCGCCTTGCAAGGAGAAGCAGAAGCCCGCGTCACCGACCCGCTGCTGACCGCTATCGGACTGACCGACTGCCGCAACTCCTTCTTCGAACGGCTGTACCGCCGCAGTCAGCCCCCTTTCTACAGCATCCTCCGCCACCAGGGACGTATGCACCCTTCCATTGCCGATTTCCCCAATCATGCCTTCTACCAACGGGAACGGTTAGCTCCTGTCCCACTGCCTCATCAGGAGGAGACAAGTCCTTATCCGGATGCCCCTGCACCGGCACATCCTATCGAGAGGCTGCTCCTGACACGACGGATGGCCTTCATCCCTTCCGCCCCTCCTGCCATTACCCATCTCTCCGAGAAAGCCAACCCCGAAGAAGCGCGAATCGTCGCTACGCTGCTCCGGTATATTTACCGGTTAACTGCGGAAGGCTTCAATGCCCACCGAACGGTAGGTGTCATTGTACCCTACCGGGGACAGATTGCCATGATCCGCAAGGAAATCGCCCGGCTGGACATTCCTGCGTTGAACGACATCTCCATCGATACCGTAGAGCGTTACCAGGGCAGCCAGCGGGATGTCATCCTCTATTCCTTCACCATCAGCCAGTTGGGGCAGCTGTCCTTCTTGGCCTCCAACACGTTTCGGGAAGGTGATTTCTGGATTGACCGCAAGCTCAACGTGGCGATTACCCGTGCCCGCAAGCAGTTGCTGCTGACCTTCTACAAGCTGATGGAATACATCCGGCTGCACAATGGCTACATTGCGACCGATGCTGCGCATTTCTGTCAAGGGGACTTTCTGTTGCCTGAATACACCGAAGACTGGGAGTTACAATCTGACATCTATCCCCTCAGCCACGAATTTGCCGACCTTTACCGCCGGTATGCCCCTCTTCCCGCCGATACACCCATGGACAATACACTGATCCGAGAGCTGACATCATACGGACGCACCGACTTCACTTCCTCCGATTCTCAGGATTCCTGCGCCACTTCCATCCTCTCCCCGGCGCACCGGGTGGCCCTCTACGCCCATACCTATTCATGCCGTCATTACAGTGCCGCCCGCGCTGTCCTGGAGTCGGGTAACAACTGGCTTCATCCCCTGCTACGAAGCGTCACGGGACGCATCCTTCTGTGCGATTTCTCCTACGAATGCGGTACGTCTGCCCTGGCTTTTGCCGATGTCTGCCGTTCCCTTCCTCTTCCGGAAATCCATTACTTAGGCATTTGCCCCACCCCTGAGATAGAGCCGCTCACCACTTGCTTCTGGCAGTCCGATGCCTATCGTCATGTCCACAGCCAGCTCTACCCCCATCTGTCTGCCGTTCCGGCTACTGTCTGGTCGGCCAGCTCGTCACAGACCCATTTGGTTGTCTTCCAGCTGTCCAATTATTTCGACCGCATATCCCCGGCTATAGCCCGGCAGCTGGCTGACTCCATCAACCAGATTGTCCACACTTATCCCCACCATCAGTATGTACTGCTCTACCGGGACGATGCAGGCCCATTTGCATATCCTCATGTCTATAACGCCTTCTGCGCCCGCCTCACCCCCGAACTGCGTCCGCTTCGTCCCCAGATGCCTTTCGAGGGACGCTTCTATTACCGTTCCTCCGGCACCCTCTCGCTTCCCCCCTACCACAGTTTCCTGTATGAGATAAGGGGGAATTTCGGCAGATGAGCCGTTGCGGACCGACAATACATGATTACTTACGTACAAATGTCAATGCTAATTTTTGGATGCCCTTCTTGTACACATTGGCAGGAAGAAGGATATACGTGAGTTGTTCTCCCTCCCTCATCGTGGATGTTATGTAGCGAAAATCTTCTTCCGTAACAATATATTTCATCATGGGACCACCGCCGGATGCAACAACGAGACGTATTTGTTCTGAAAGAGGAGAGATGACGTAGGCATATCGAGCCATATACGTTGTACTATTGAACTTCACCCAATCAGGGTCTGTCGTATTTAAAACATTATTCAGATAGATGCGGCAGTTCTTGTAGGATGGCCTTTCATTTCCTTCTGAATTGAAAATTTTCCCGTTGCCATCAACAAATATGGGAGAGGATACGGAATACTTCTCTATAGGGCACTGCTCCTCATAGGCAATGTCAGCCTCAGACTTGATTGTGGCTTCGACTGGAAGTACCGGACTTGTTATCTCCTTGTCTTCCAATACCTCGACAAGTTCATACTTCCATGCCGAACCATCTGCAGGGGGATTGGCAAGCATGGTCTTCTTTGCCCTTAGCTTGTACCTATGCCCCTTCTCATACGTAAACCATTCTATCCCAGAGAAACTCATCTTTCGCCAAGTCTGGTCAACGCCATCCTCCATGACGAGCATACACTCGATGGGGATCTCCCTGTGATCATCAAA
>SFDG01000054.1 GCA_004558305.1 Phocaeicola plebeius | reverse complement strand
CATGTCCTGCGGCACCTGTGCTCCCGCCGTTTCCAGCATAGTGGGCAGGATATCGCGCAGCTCCACCGGCTGTTCGATGGTGGAGCCTTTCGGCAAGGTGCCCTGCAGGGAAGCCGGCACCTTGACAATCATCGGAATGCCCGCCGACCCTTCGTAGGCATACGTCTTCCGCCAATGGTGATGGTCGCCCATCATGTCGCCATGGTCGGCAGTAAAGACAATCAGGGCATTGTCGTAGCGTCCGGTCTCCTTCAAGGCCTGGACAATCCGCCCCACCTGCTCGTCAACAAAGGTAACCGAAGCATAATAATGCCGGCGGCTGTTCTCGATATAGTCTGCCGGAAACTGGGCAAAGGCCGCCTCGCGGTTTTGCTCAGGACGGATGACCGACTGGCCGATGGCTGCGCTCCAGGCCCCTTTCGCCGGAGCGGGTATCGGACGCCCGTCGTCCGGTCGAGCAGCCGCTGGGGCGGGTCGTACGGACTGTGGGGACGGGCAAACGAGATTTTCAGGAACAGCGGCTTTCCGGTCTCGTAGTGGCGGATGGCGTTCACGGCCATGTCGCCGGTCCATTGGGTGGGATGGACTTCTTCGGGCAGCTGGTAGACCTTTGCGCCATGGTCGTTCCAGCCGATACCCGTCACGTCCGGATCTTTTCCGGGGGCCATTACGGCCAGCCATTTGCGGTAGTCGCTGCAGAAGTAGGGCGCTTCCACCCGTCCGCTTTCATCGACCAGCGTGGCGTGGAATCCGTGAAGGGCATTCTGCGGATGCCAGTGCATCTTGCCGATGCCGAGGGTGTGATAGCCGTTGTCGCGCAGCAGCTGCGGCATTTCGTAGCGGTAGTGCTCCGCCACCTGGCCATACCCCAGCATTCCGTGGTGCCAGGGAGACAAGCCGGTGAGCAGTCCGGCGCGGGCAGGCGTACTGCTGGGACAGGAAGTATAGGCGTTGCTGAACCAATACCCGTCGGCGGCCAGGCCGTCCATGTTCGGGGTAATCATCGTGGGATTTCCGGCGCAGCCCAAGGCATCGGCCCGCTGCTGGTCGGTCATGATAAAGATAATGTCCGGCAGCTGTTGCGCCGACACGTGTGTCAGTCCGCAAAACGGAGCGGCCAACACGGGAAGCAAATAGGAAGTTCTCATGGTTTTGTATAGGGTTAGGTTGATAAATAATGCGTCAATGTATAAAAGGGCTTCACTACTCCGTGAGTGCACAAAGGTAAGCATTCTTCAAGAAGCAGGCCAACCTGCTTTCACAAACAGGAAGCGGCAGATCGGCACAATTCTTCCGACAGACCATAGACCAGACTCTTCCCGGCAGGAATCTTCCGTAACCGCCCCTTGCTGCACCAGGCCTCCAGCTCCTTGCAGGCGGTATAGTCGGTACATCCCGTCAGCAGGCGATACAATGAGACCGACAGGCAGCAAAGACACTCTCGGCAGAAGGCAGAGGAACTTTTGATAGAAGGCAGAAGAACTTTTGGCAGTAAGCGGAACCTCTCCGAAAGCCACTTCCGCGTTCCACATCCCTTGCTATTGATGTACCAGAAAGAGGTTTTTCCTCACGGTACAAGCGTAGGCATTGCAAGGGTTCTATCTTCCTCTGCCAAGCGCTGCATCCTCCGGCATCATCGGCAGTCCTTGTCGCGAATCTCTACCCGGCGGATCTTGCCGCTGATGGTCTTCGGCAACTCGTCGACAAACTCGATGACACGGGGATATTTGTAGGGAGCCGTCACACGCTTCACGTGGTCCTGCAGTTCCTTTACCAAGTCGGGACCCGCCTTTGTCCGGTAGTCCTTGGCCAAGACAATGGTCGCCTTCACCACCTGTCCGCGTATCTCGTCGGGGACACCGGTAATGGCACATTCTACGACGGCCGGATGGGTCATCAGCGCACTCTCCACCTCGAAGGGTCCGATGCGGTAGCCGGAGCTCTTGATGACATCGTCGGCACGGCCTACGAACCAGTAGTAGCCGTCTTCGTCGCGCCAGGCCACATCGCCCGTATAATATACCCCGTCGTGCCAGGCCTCGTGCGTCAAGGCAGCATCGCGGTAGTATTCCTTGAACAGTCCCAGCGGCTTTCCCTTGTCGGTACGCACCACTATCTGTCCCTGCTCGCCGTCCTCGGCAGAGCGTCCGTCGGCAGTGAGCAGGTCGATGTCGTACTGCGGATTGGGTACCCCCATGCTGCCAGGTTTCGGTTCCATCCAGGGGAAGGTACCCAGCGTAAGGGTTGTTTCGGTCTGACCGAATCCCTCCATCAGCCTCAGCCCGGTAATCCGCTTGAAGGTCTCATAGACGGAATAGTTCAGTGCCTCGCCGGCAGTGGTGCAATACTCCAACGACGAGAGGTCGTACTTCGTCAGGTCCTCCCGAATCAGGAAACGGTAGATGGTGGGCGGTGCACAGAGCGAAGTGATGTGATAGTCGTGGATCTTCTGCAGGATGTCGGCAGGCGTGAACTTCTCGTGGTCATAGACAAAGATGTTGGCACCGGCAATCATCTGTCCGTAGAGCTTTCCCCACACTGCCTTGCCCCAGCCGGTGTCGGCAATAGTGAGGTGCAGACTATCGGCGTGCAGATGGTGCCAGAAACTGCCGGTGGCGATATGCCCCAACGGGTACGTGAAATCGTGCGCCACCATCTTCGGGTTGCCGGTGGTGCCAGACGTGAAATACATCAGCATGATGTCGTCGTTGCTGTTGGCAGCTGCCGGACGGACAAAGGGAGGAGCCGAACGGAGCCCCTCGTGGAAATCGTCAAAACCCTTGGGACAGGCCGGTCCTACGCTCACCACCTTTTCCACACTGGGGGATTCGGGGAGCGCATCCATGACGTGACGCAATATCACCTCCTCGCCTGCCGCCACGATCATCTTGATGGTCGCCGCCTGACAGCGATAGACAATGTCTCTCTTGGTCAGCAAATGGGTGGCAGGAATGACAATGGCCCCTATCTTGTGGAGGGCAATGATGGAGAACCAGAACTCGTAACGCCGCTTCAAGATGAGCATCACCTTGTCTCCCTTGCCGATACCCAGCGTCTGGAAGTAGGCGGCGGTCTGGTCGGTATACTTCTTCAGGTCGGCATACGTAAACTGGATGTGTTCTCCCTTGTCGTTCGTCCACAGCAAGGCCTTCTTGTCGGGCTGCTCTGCCGCCCAGGCATCCACTACATCGTACCCGAAATTGAAGTGGTCGGGCACCTTTATCTGAAAGTTCTTGATAAAATCTTCTTGCGAGCTGAAGCTCGTCTGCTTGACAAATCTTTCTACCATACGTTTGTTCATTTGATGACTACCGCCAGAAACTTCACCGGCTTTCCGTCGAGTGCCTTCATGCCATGCGGCTGTCCGGAATCATAATACACACTGTCGCCCAGGCCCAGCACCAGTTCCTTGGCACCTACCTTCAGCAGAAGACGCCCCTCAATGACCAGGTCGAACTCCTGTCCGTGATGGGTATTGAGACACATGGGAGTATCATCGGGAGCAGGTTCCACCGTTACGATGAACGGGTCGGCCTTCCGCCCCTTGAAGCCGGATGCCAACGACTGGTACTTGTAAGCCTTCGTACGCTCCACCGAGATGCCAGTACCCCGCCGGGTCAGAAAGTAGGATTTCATTTTCGGTTCCTCGCCGAACATCAGTTCGTCCAGACTGATGCCGTTGGCGGAAGCCACTTTCTGCAGGCGGGCCACCGAAAGGTCGGAGGCTCCCGACTCCATGTCGCGGTAATCGTCGGCAGAAAGGCCACACCGAGCAGCCATTTCCTCCACGCTCAGTTCCAAGGCATCCCGCAGTCCCTGCAGCCGCTGTGCGATAAGTATGATTTGTTCGTCCATATTCTTTTCATTGATTAAACTGGCCTCAAATATAGAAAAGATTTCGCAAACACGGGACATTCTGCCCTCGAAATCTACATCTATGTACTGAAACACAAAGAAACAAAGGCACAAAGATTGATTTTGGCCGATTGTCCTTATATCTTCTTTGTACCTTTGTTCCTTTGTGTTCTATCCCATTATTTCGCCCGTTCCCGACGCAGGATATTCTGCATCTCGAAGACGATGTCAGGATGTTCCATGGCTACATTGGTCCGCTCGCCCACTTCCTGGCTGATGTTGTAGAGCTGCGGCGTGCTCAGGTTACCCGTCTCAATCTTGGGTCCCCAAGTAATCATGGCCGGGCCGTCGTTCGGTTCGATGTATTTCCAGTCCTTGGTGCGGACAGAAAGCACATGGTTGGCAGCCAATTCTACGACCCAAGGGCGGTCGGTACTGTCCGTACCCAACAGATTGCCCAAGCGGTTCTGGCTGTCAGGAGCACTGCCCTTCGGCAGCCGCGCCTGAATCAGTCCACCCAATGAAGCCATCCAGTCGATATGCGACACCAGCACATCCGACTCCCGTCCGCCCTTCACCTGGGCCGGCCAACGGACAATGGCAGGCACTGCCGTACCGCCCTCGAAGGCACTGTACTTGTTGCCGCGCCACGGACCGGCAGGAGAATGTCCGTTCAGCAGTTCTTCGGCCTGGTCGTCATAGCCGTCGTCCACCACCGGCCCGTTGTCACTGGTCAGAATCACCAGCGTATTATCGGCCAGTTTCAGTTCGTCGAGTGCCTGCATGATGGCCCCTACCGACCAGTCGAACTCCACAATGGCATCGCCACGTACTCCCATATTGGTCTGCCCCCGGAAACGAGGATGCGGGAAACGGGGCACATGGACATCGTTCGTACAGAAATACATGAAGAACGGCTCGTCGCGGTGCTGGCGGATGAAGTCAACGGCATGAGTGGTGATGGAATCGGCAATGTTCTCGTCTTTCCACAACGCCTTACCGCCGCCCTTCATGAAACCGATGCGCCCGATACCGTTCACAATCGACATATCGTGCCCATGGCTGGACCTCTGGTTATAAAGCAGTTCGGGATTTTCCTTTCCCGTCGGCTCGCCCGGGAAGTTCTGCTTATAGCTCACTTCGATGGGAGCGGAAGGGTCGTAGTTCGCCACCTGCCCGTTCTCGATGAAGACACACGGCACGCGGTCGGCTGTAGCTGCCATGATATAATGGTAGTCGAAGCCCAGGTCGGCCAGTCCGGCAGGCAGCGGTGCATTCCAGTCCTGCGTACCAGCCTTGTCGCCCAGTCCCAAATGCCATTTGCCGAACGCACCGGTGGCATAGCCAGCGTTCTTGAACATATCGGCCATGGTATACTGTTCGGGACGGATAATCATACCGGCATTACCTGCCGCCACATCCGTATCGGGCCGTCGCCAGGCATACTCGCCTGTCAGCAGCGAATAGCGGGAAGGCGTACTGGTGGCCGCCACCGCATGAGCGTTGGTGAAGCGGATGCCTTCCTTTGCCAACCGATTCACGTTCGGTGTTTTCACGTTCTTGGCCCCATAACACTGCAGGTCGCCATACCCCAAGTCGTCGGCCAGGATGATAATCACATTGGGACAGTTCCCACGGTCTGCCTGTGCGGCTGCTTCCTTCGGGAGGCCAGATGCCGCCATCAGCGGTCCTGCTCCGGCAGTCAGGCAGGACAATAACAACATGTTTTTCATTTCTTTCATTATTTAATCGTTCACTAATGCCAATTCAGCGATTTCAATTACTTTCGTGTCGGCTACCGTCTTCAGCACTTCTAACTTTACAAAACGCTTTTCCGTTCGCGGGAGATAGATGCGCTGTTCAACCGGATTGTTTTCGATGTTTCCAAAACGTCCTGTCACCAGCGGTTCACCCCATACCTTTCCATCATCACTGGCATAGACGGCATAGCGTTCTACATGACCTTTCGGCAACGAGCCCGGCGAGTACCGGATGCCATTGAAAGAAGCCTTCTTGCTTAGGCTGAAAACAAATGCAGGCTTTTCTCCACGCAGGCGACCACTCCACGACGTAACCGAGTCGCCATCCGTCAGATACTGCATATGTTTCCCTTTCATGCCTTGCAACGACAAACGAATTCCAATATCACGCAGAGCAATTACCGGAAGAGATTCGATTTCTTCAGGGACATCCTCCAGACGGAAACAAGAAACATTGCCCAAAGATACGGATAATCGGGCATCTAAAAAACGGATTCGCAACTTATTTGCCGTAACTGGTGCCGGAAGCCTCAACATCCTGCGGAAACCGACAGTGGTTCCATCTGCTATCTTCTTCCAATCACCGTCCATCCAGGCATCCACTTCAAACCGCTCCACCCGTTGTCCGAAATCGCGGATATTCTCCTGTAACAGGACAACATTGAAAGTGGATTCTTCCTTCAACCGTATCTCCACAGTTGCCTGTACCTGGCCCTCCAAAGTATTCCACGATGTAAAAGGGGAGTCATCGGTCAACGCGTCCTTAGGGCTGTTTTCCCACTCACCCACCGGAACGGCCATAGCCCCTTTGGCATAATCCGTTGCCTTCATATCCCGAATGATACGGCCAAATTCTATCAACCTTTCCGCATCTTTCTGTGGAATCCTCCCCGACGGGGCCGGTGATAAATTAGGCAACAGGTTGGAGTTCTGTCCGACCGTGGAGAAATAACTGTCGACCAGATACGAAAGCGACTTGACGGTATGGTCGTCGGCAGGATGATAAAACCAGCCTTTACGCAACGGCAGTCCGCCGCGTGAAGGATACCATACCAGCCGCTTCTTTGACTGCAGGTCTGCCATCGAGCCTAAATCCGGTCGGGAATGGTCGTATTCCTTCAGACTGCCAAACCAATCGGTCGGTTCGTTAATACCTTGCACACTCCATTCAGTAGCCCGTCCTCTGCCTTTCTCATTGCCCACCCAACGCACATCGGGGGCATTGCCCGACAAAATGACATCCGGCTGCAATTCACGTGCCCGGCGGAAAATGCGTTCCCATTGGAACGGCATGTTCTTGCCGCTCACTTCCTCCTGCGTGCCGGCTCCATCGAACCACAGCAGATAGACGGGGCCGTAATTCGTCAGGAGTTCCTCCAGCTGGTGAATATAGAAATCATTATAGGCATCCGTTCCATAAGTGGGTTCGTGCATATCCCACGGAGAAAGATAGAGACACAGCTTCAAGCCGTATTTCCGGCACGCTTCGGAAACCTCTTTCACCAGATCGCCTTTCCCCGAGTGCCAAGGAGAATGTGCCACCGTGTGGTCGGTATATCGGCTGGGCCACACACAAAATCCGTCGTGATGTTTCGCCACCAGTATCACGCCCGTAATGCCGGCTTCTTTAAATGTCCGCACCCATTCTTCCGCATCCAGTTCATCAGGATTGAAAATAGCAGGCGATTCTTTGCCGGTTCCCCATTCCTGCCCCGTAAACGTATTCATCCCGATATGGATGAATCCCAGCATCTCGCGCTGCTGGTAGTCTATCTGCCGATAGGAAGGGCGGACCTGCGTCGACAGGCGGACGATCTCTTCGGGAGTAGCACCTTCAGGAATGGCTCTGGAAATGCCTTCCGGCTTTGTCTCCTGAGAAGACAAAGCCACAAAAGGCATCCAAAAGCACAAGAATGACAAAATGATTCGATGTTTCATTTTCTCAGACAATCAGTTCCGGAGGTTCGGATTAATATCCTGTTCGCTCTGAGAAATAGGCCATACGGTCGGTCCGTCTGCATAGGCACGTGTACCTACGTACCATCTGTCCACTCCTTCAGGATCCACCTTGTTGTTGGACTGGTTACGGTTGATAGTAGCCGGTGATCCGGGGAACGAAGCTCCCCATACATCGCCCGTAATGACTTCCTTAGCCACGCCCCAGCGAAGCAAATCCCAGAGACGCATGCCTTCCAGTGCCATCTCCACCCGTCTTTCCTGACGGAGCAACGGACGAAGGGTAGCTGCATCGACAGCCGTAATGGGAGGCATGGCCACTCCCGGACGCTGGCGGACCTGGTTCAGATAGTCCAGATCGGCTGCTGTCAGCGTTCCGGCCTCCATCTTGGCCTCCACGTAGCTCAACAATACTTCTGCATAGCGGATAACAGGCAGCTTGGCCGGATACTTGTTGTTGTCGCCACCGGAATAGATATAGTTCTCATCAATGTATTTCCGCATCATGTAGCCGGTCTTCGTCGACTGGAAAGCCGGATGGAGTCCGTCCTTACCATTCCCCGCGTTCTTGTCCGGATCGCAGTTATAGATGCCTTGTCCGAAGGTAGCTCCGTTCCAATAGAGGGTCATGGCCAGACGCGGGTCACGGTTCTTGGCAGGATCGGCAGGGTCGTATAACGGACTGTGATAGCTGAACGGAGTGCCGTCTATAAACGGATAAGCCTCGAACAAGCTGGCCGTTACATTGAACAGGCACCATCCTCCCACAGCTCCGTCCATCGTCGGGTTGAACTGTTTCAGCATACCCGTACCGCACTTGTCGTCATCGTAGCGGGCCACGAAAATGTTCTCGCTCAGAGCATCGGCAGTGGCCGGCTGGAACAAGGAAGCGTAGTTGGAGCTCAGCTGGTTGTCTCCCATGTCAATGATTTCCTTATAGGTGGCTGCTGCCTCCGACCATTTCTGCATCATCAATTCGGCACGTCCCTTGAAAGCCAGGGCCGCCTGCTTGCAGACACGCCCGTAATTGCCCTCAGCAGCTACGGTAGACCATTTCGGCAAATCCTGCGCCGCTTCCTTCATCTCGGTGATGACCCAGTCCACAATCTGTGCACGTCCCGTCTTGCTGACCGTATTGGCTTCTTCCATGGAAAGTGTCTTCGTCACCAAGGGCACATCGTGGAAAAAAGACGCCAAGTAGAAGTACTGGGTTGCACGCAGGAAACGAGCCTCGGCGCGGTAGCGGAGCATGGTTTCCGTCTTTTCGCCCGTGTAGTTCTCCCATTCTTCCAGAAACTTGTTGCAGCGGGCAATCTTCTTATAGGAGAAGGTCCAGTAGTTGGCAGTGGCTCCCGTTTTCGACGCACTCAGCGTGCCGGCTGCCATAATCCCATAGTTACTGGTCAGTCCTCGACGGTCCCAGGCATTGTCCGACACAATGTCGAGCATCAGCAATCCCTGGTAACTCCACCAGTCGGTCGGTGCATATTCTTCGCTTCCAAATGCCGTGTTAGCATGGTAAATACCTACCAAGGCCAAATAGGCATTCCGCTCATTGCTCCAGAAGTCATCGGCACCATAGGATGTCAGAGGTTGGCGGTCCAAATCACAAGCCGTCATGTTCAGCAACATTAAACCTCCGAATAAAAACTTATAAATCAATCTTTTCATAGCCATTTTTCAATTTAAAATTTCAAGTTCACTCCGAATGTATAGGTTCTCAGGATAGGATAGTACATACCATCCGTATTGATTTCCGGATCCCATCCTTCCGGGAAATGATGGAACGTGAAGGGATTCTCACACTGTGCATAGATACGCAGTCCTGCAACGCCCAAAGGCTTGAGCAAGGACGACGGCATCGTATAGCCCAACTGGAGATTCTTGATACGTACGTATGACGCATTCCGCACCCAGAAGTCGGAAGTCAGCGTATTGTTTGATGCATTCTGAATGAGTTCCAGTCTCGGATAAGCCGGATAACGGGTCGGATTCTCCGGATGGAAGTAACCGTCGGCCTGCCAACGCTGGATAGAGCCATAACCATAGAAAGCATGTCCCGCATATCCGCTCAAGTAACCCTTCACACCGGCCACACCCTGCAACTGGGCTTGGAAATCAAATCCCTTGTAATCGGCTCCCAAGGAAAGTCCGAACGTATATTTCGGGATGCGCGATCCCAATACCTTACGGTCCTTTGAAGTCACCTTACCGTCACCGTCCAAGTCTACATAACGGATGTCACCCGGCTGAGGATTTTTGGCAATAGCCGATTGGTCGCACCAAGCATCGATATCCGCCTGATCCAGGAAGACACCATCGGTCTCATAACCATAGTAGATGTTCATCGGATAGTTGATGAAATAAGTACCGTTACCGATCAGTCCATTCTCCTGTTCCACATCGGCCAGACCAAGGGTCAATACTTTATTGTTGATAATGGAGAAATTGGCCGCCACATTATAATTGAAAGACCCGATGGAATGGCGATGGCCTAACGAGAATTCCCAACCCTTGTTCTCCAGCTCACCCATGTTCATCTGCGACATGGTATAACCGAAAACAGAGGATACACTGGCACTCGGCGAGAACAGGATACCTGTTGTCTTACGGTGGAAGTAGGTGATGTCAAAGTTCAGCAGTCCGTTCCAGAAATTACCTTCAAGACCCACATCGGTAGTCTTCGTTTCTTCCCAATGCAGCGTGGGGTCAACCGCCTGAGTAATGGCAACACCCTGTGCCAATGTACTGCCGAACGGATAGTTGTAACCGATTCCATAAACCGACTGGTAGGGATAGTTACCGATTTCCTGGTTACCCAGTTTTCCATGGGAAGCCTTCAACTTCAGGTTATTGATCCATTCATAGTTATCCTTAATGAAGGCCTCTTCGGAAATACGCCAGCCCACTGCCACAGAGGGGAAGAAGGCAAAACGGTTGTCCTTGGGGAAACGCGACGATCCATCGTAACGGAAGGTGGCATCGAGGAAATAACGTTCGTTGAAATTGTATTTCAACCGTCCGAACCACGACTGCAATGCCCAGCCGTATTCACCACCGCCATTGCCTGCCGTGTCAGCATCACCGGTATCTACCTCCGGATAATCATCACTCGGCAGGTTGGAACGGTTCGCCTTCACGTAGCGGATATCATTCTGCTCCCAAGAATATCCCAGCAGGACATCCAGACTATGCTGTCCGAAGGTCTTGTTGAAATCGGCCGTCGCCTGGAATGTCTTGTAGATTTCCTTGTCCATCTCATCGTAGATGTAATTGGCTGTGGAAGTCTTGGCATCCGTAGAATACGTAGAACGGAAATTCTTGTTTTCCTTGCCTGTATAGGTATACGCACCAATGGCAGAAAGGGTCATTCCACTGAACGGTGTATAGTCCAACCGTTCGTTGACACTGAAGTTATGGAAATCATATTTCTTATAAGAAGGGAATTCCAGCCAAGCCATAGAAGTACCATACCCTTCCTCACCTGGGCCAAAATTGCCATTGGATAATCTCGTGGGTACTGTACCCGGCCAACGAAGCGAATTGGAGATGATGGCATTCAGGCCTTCCGAATCTTTTCCATAAGGGGTTGTCGGTTGGTTCCGCACACCGTAGACTCCCTGCAAGCGAGAAGTGATGGTCACCTTCGGCCACAGTTTGGTGACCAGGTTCAGTCGTCCGTTGTATCGGGAATAGTCGTTGTTCTTCACGATACCATCCTGATACAGATAACCGAACGACAACATATACTTGTTCGTATCGTTTCCTCCATTGATCGACAAGTCGTGGCCCGTCTGTACACCCGTCCCGAACAGCTGGTCCAAATACCGGTTATTCGCATAATTATCAGGGTCTGAACCGTCCTTGAACTTCTGGATTTCCTCTTGTGAATAAACTTCCGATCCGTTGGCTAAATTATATAAGGTGGCATATTCCCACGTATCCACCTTGTTCGGGATAGCCGTAGCTTCACTGAATCCCACATAGCCGTTGTAGTTGACATGGGTCTTACCTTCCTTACCGGTCTTCGTGGTCACCAGAATAACACCGTTGGCCGCACGCGAACCATAGATGGCTGCCGTAGAAGCATCCTTCAATACGGAAATACTCTCAATGTCTTCCATGTGCAAGTCAGAAAGGCTGCCCGGAATACCGTCCACCAACACCAGTGCACTGGGAGTAGCGCCGAATGACCCGACACCGCGAATACGGATTTCGCCACTGTCATCACCGGGACTACCGGAAGTCTGACGAACCGTAACGCCCGGCATCTGACCGGTCAATGCATTGACTACAGACGGGGTAGAACGGTTCTCCAGTTTCTTGGCCGATACCGTAGAGATGGAACCGACTACATTGACCTTCTTCTCCACACCGTAGCCGACCACAACCACTTCCTCCAGCAGTTCTGTATTCTCCTTCAGCTGGAAGTTCATGGCCGACTTGTTTCCTACAGCCAGTTCTTGCGTATTATATCCAATGTAAGAGACCTGCAGAACAGCTCCCGCAGGAACTTCCAGTTCATAGTTACCGTCCATATCGGTAATCGTACCTGTGGAGGTACCTTTTATCAGCACGTTCGCACCGATAATCGGAGTACCCGTAGCATCCTTTACCGTCCCTTTGACCTTCGTATTTCCTGTCTGACGGTTTTTGGAAGTAATGACGATGTAATCACCATCCAATGCATAAGAGCAACCTGTTCCTTTCAGCAGGTCGTCCAGCACCTGCAATACATCCTTCTGCTTCTGGTTCAAGACAATCTGCCGGCTGACATCCAGTTGCTGCGTATTGTAAGCAATCTTGTACTTCGAGACAGACTCGATCCGCTCAAAGGCTTGTTTCAGCGACAGACGTTCTCCGTTGAATGTCACTTTCTGTGCACTCAGGGAAAGAGGACCGACAAGGGATAATCCCAGGCACAATCCCATCACTCGAATAAATTTCTTGTTCATGCCATCTTAGATTTATTAACTACTATAAAATTGTTGTGTACGTACATAGAAAAGACAAGCAGTCCTCCCCGTACACCCAATGTCAGAGCGTTAATAAATTCTAATTACTTCCAGTAGATTTCGTTCCCGTTGACCGTGTAATTAATGCCTGGAACCAGCTGACGGACAATACGCAGCACATTTTCCAAGGTTTCATCCCGGTTAAACCGGACTCTGATTTTCTGACCTTTATAAGCAGAGGCCTGGAGATACATCTTTACTCCATACGTTCGTTCCAGTACCTCCAGTACATCGTCGAACGGAACATCGTTGAAAAACAGTCCTCCCATCCTCCACTCCGAATAATCGGAGGCTTTGACTCGCAGCCGTTGGGTGGCGCCTGTGGAAGGAGTGAAGACCAGCTGGTCGTTGGGATAAAGGATGTATTCTTCCCGGCTGGAAAGTACCTTCACATTCAGGCAACCGGTTTCCAGCGTAGCCTTCATTTGCGAACTTTCCGGGTAGGCCGATACGTTGAAGCTCGTGCCCAGTACTTCCAACGACAAATGGTGGGTAGAGACAACAAAAGGACGATTGACATCTTTCTGCACCTCGAAGAAGCCTTCTCCCACCAGATAGACCTGACGGCAGCCGCTGAAGTCAGACGGGTAAATCAATATACTCCCTGCATTGAGCCAGACAACGCTCCGGTCGGGCAGGGTGACACACTCCCGGGTACCGACGGCAGCATAACGCTCGCAATAGGTCATCGGCTCTATCTCCGCTGTCTCGGAAGACTTGCCCACGGATTGACAATAAAAGTAGACCGTGCTGCACAGCAACGACAGGGGAAGCAACCACATGGCCGCCATCCGGGTCCACTGCCAGCGACGGACTTTCGGGGCGGCAATACCTGCCTCCACCCGTCGCCAGGCCTGTTCCACTTCCTCCGGCGGACATGTCACGTCGTCCATTTCTCTCCAAATGCGGGAGAACGCGTCTTCCGACTCTTTACTCCCTTCAGTGGTCAGCATGCGATGATAGACCTTGTCAGCCGTCCTGCCGGAAATACGATGATGGAAAAAATAATAAATGATATCTTTAATCTGGTTACTCATAAGCCGATTGTTATACTCTTTAGGGACATTCAATGTCCGTGTTTCACCCAAATGATTAACATAATTAAATACAATTGCAATGCCTCTTTCAGTTCTTTCAAGGCCAAGTTCAAATGATTCTCGACCGTCTTTTTCTGAATACCCAGCCTTCGGGCTATCTCGTCGTTAGCCAGTCCTTGTATCCGGCTCAGCCGAAAGACCGTGCGCCGTTGCAGCGGCATACTCTCCACAATCATATCGATTTTCAGCTGTAGGTCCCTGGCCTCCAGGTCTGCCTCCGGCGTACTGTCCGATGCCGTATCCAGCCCTTCCACCTCCTCCGTAAAAGCCACCGGCCGTCTGGCCGCAATGAAGTTGAGCATGGTGTACTTGGTCAAGGCATATAAGTAGGCATCGAAACGCTGTACTTCCCGGAATTTCCCCCGATGTTTCCATAGCTTGATGAAGACCAGTTGCACTACGTCGTCCGTATCGTCATCGTTCTTCAAGAAGCCATGAACAAAGGCACGGACTTTCGGGTAGTACATCTGGAACAGGCAGCGGAAAGCCTCGTGGCTGCCACCGGAAAAATCCTGAAGTATTTCTGCATCGGACAACTTCATCGCTTCATCATTTTAAGTGACGGATGACCCTTGCCGGATTGCCTACCACCACACAATGGTCAGGGATATCTTTCACCACCACACTGCCGGCCCCGATGGTACATCCGTTTCCGATGGTCACTCCCGGCAGGATGGTGACACTGCCGCCTATCCAGCAGTTGTCGCCGATGGTCACCGGCCGGGCCCACTCGTTGCGCGTATTTCGCTCCTCAGGGTCGGTGCTGTGGCAGGCCGTATAGATGCAGACATTCGGGCCGATGAAACAGTCATCGCCAATCGTCACCCATGCCTCATCCAGCACCTTCCAGCCGAAGTTGGCAAAAAACCGCTTGCCCACCCGGATGTGCTTCCCGTAGTCGCAGAGGAAGGGCTGATTGATGAACGTATCTTCATCACACTGCCCCAGAATCTCGTGCAGCAACCGGTTCCGCTCTTGGACAAGGGTCGGGCGCAACTGGTTGTATTCCCAGCACAAGTCCTTCACCCGATTGAGTTCCTCAATCAGCTGCGGATGGATGGCTGAATAGACTTCTCCCGCCAACATCTTGTCGAATTCCGACCTTTCTTTTTCTTTCTTCTGTTCCATATCTTTCTTATTCAGGTTCCGGCACCCTCCTCCAGCCTGTCTTTGCTCACAGGCGGAGAACGGACGGACAAATATAGGGAAAATCCGTGAGACGACGGCAGGAAAAGACAGAATTTCCCGGCCGTTCTGCGTCACTTGCGTCACTTGCGTCACTTGTTTTTTTAAGATCAGGAACAGGAATTAATTACCTGCTCCTTTAAAGGAGCTACTAATTAATTATTCGTAGAAATGTTATGCAAACTGCTGACGCAAGTGTCGCAAGTGACGCGGAGGCCTCGTTCCAGCCTCTCCGAAGGGGAGGGCAACGACTGCACTTGGGACGGTCTGACGACTGCACTCATGGCACCC
>SFDG01000153.1 GCA_004558305.1 Phocaeicola plebeius | reverse complement strand
ATTGCTGAACCAACCTATAGAATACAATATGCGCAATATCATCAAGCCCAAAAGAGACATCAAGCCCTTCGACATCAAGGACTACAGTGTGCTGACCTATCAGAAGCACAATATGGAGAACATCAAGAAGTTCTATCCCTTCTTCAAAAGCAGGATGATAGACATTCCTACGCAGAAAGCCTTTGCGCAGCATTTCGTATTGGCCTCACATAAGACAGCAGACAACAAACCGCGCTTCTACAAGAACCTGTCCTTTCCCTTGCACATCCCGGGCAAGGAGGAAGTCGTCGGTTTCGAGGAACGCGGCAAACCACGTCTTGACGGCAGTAGCGGCTACAAGGGCAAGGCTCTTGGCAGCAACTCTTCCGAAGGCTTGTGGATAGCCAGTCCCAACGGCACGGCATTGAAGGATGCCAAGCATGTGTTGTGGTTCGAGAGCGCCTACGATGCCATGGCCTACTACCAGCTTCACGCCCCTTACGACCCGCATCTTGGCGATGCTGTCTTCCTCTCTACGGGAGGCAATCCCACAGTGATGCAGTTCCGTGGAGTCATCAAGGAAGCCCAGGAAGCCTGCCATCATCTATGTTTCGACAACGATATGGCCGGCAAGCAGTTTGTGGCAAACTTCAACAGAGAACTGAGCAACCTCAAAGCCAATCTGCCTAAAGTTCCCGAGGATATGAAGGAATACATGGCCACCCTTATCAACAAGGATGACATCTACTCCGGTCAAGAGGATTTCTTGCCCAATGAGGTGTACGAGGCATACGCCAAGTATTTCGATGCCTGCGATGAGCTGCATGACATGAGCCATAGCCACCTCTGCTGCAAGGAAGATGTACACGAGCAGGCCGTCAAAGTGGCCCAGCTGAGAAACGAGTATCACAAGGCAATGACCGATAAGTTATCCATCGGTAGCGAACTTGCCCACCTGAAAGACCTTGGCACCTACCATGTTCCCGAGTGGGCATTGTGTGCCATGGAGAATGGTGATTACGAGGGGTTGAACGATGAAGAGACCAAGGTGCTGAATGATTTCATCGGCAAGCACTTCCCTGACGGTTATGTGATGACTGTGGATTGGGACGACTATCGCGAACTCGATGTCATGCCCGCTTTCGGCACCCGTAACGAGAATGCCCTTGTGCAGCGTGGCGAGTCGCCATATCTGGCCGTCAAGACCTACGCCGTCAGTTTCCGGCATCCTACGATGCGTGAAACCGAAGCCCTTGCCAATCTCACCGTCATGCGTGAGGTGCCGCAGGACGGCAGCAAGGACTGGAACGACCAGCTTATCCGACAGGAGATAGAAAAAGCACAGCAAGAAGCGAAAGAGGAAATCCGCACCACCCATGCCGGTATCGACCTCAATAACGACGGAGAGATAGCCGTCAGTGAGAGTGACGAGAAGAAACATACCTACCACAGAGGCAGATAAATGAATACACCATACCCATCCATCAGACTCCACCCATCGGGACGGCAGTTCGTCGTGCAGGAAGGCATGACGACAGTCTGCGTATGCCTCCTATTCATTGCCATCGGCTATGAAGGGCTCATGCCGGAGAGTGTCGTTCCTTACCTGCTGGGACTGGTGATGTTGGCAGTCCTTTACTTGGTCTATCGCTATCTGTATATCACGCGCATGGTCTATGTCATCAGCGATGAGCAGTTGAAATACGAGTTCGGCATCTTCTCCCGGGCCAAGGACTTCATTGAGTTGTACCGTGTGGTGGACTATAGCGAGCAGCGTTCCTTCCTCCAGATCCTCCTTGGCCTGAAGACCGTGAGCATCTACAGTGGCGACCGCACCCGTCCTCGCCTTGACATCATCGGTGTCCCTGACAAGATGAACTTGATAAACACCATCCGTGAAAGAGTAGAAATCAACAAAAAGCAACGCAACATCCATGAGTTTACGAATACCAAATAACCTCCTCCGCAGGGTCACATCCCGACTGTTTCCCTCTGGTAAAGACACTTCCGACCGCCGCTGGCTGATAGTGTCAGCGGTAGCGCTTGCCCTGCTATTGCTGTGCCACCACCATGCCCATGCGCAGATTGTCTCCTCCAATCCAGGAGAATACACCATCCTGGCCACAGGCAACGGCATCATCAACAAGACAGTGAAGTCGGAGACCAAGGCAGAGCGTAACACCGCCCTGATGCAGAACGCTATGGCCGGTGAGTTAACCAAGATGAAGCAGTGGGAGAAGGAATACAACAGCTACCTGAAGATGGCCAACGGCTATGCTTCGGCATTGAAGGCTGCCACCCATATCTACGACGATGGCGTGCGCATCCTCCTCACCCTCGACAAACTCAGGAAGGCTGTCAGCAACAATCCGCAAGGCATTGCCGCCACAGTCAGCATGAACAACCTCTACATGGAGACCACTACCGAGATGCTGACCGTCTTCAACCTCTTGAAGAATGCGGTAGCCAAAGGTGGCGAGACCAATATGCTGACGGGAGCCGAGCGCAGCAAGACCTTGTGGGAGTTGGAAGACAAGCTCTCTTCTTTCTCCCACAAGCTCCGTCTGCTTTATCTCAGC
>SFDG01000053.1 GCA_004558305.1 Phocaeicola plebeius | reverse complement strand
TCGGCTGGGCCGTGTCAAGGTGAACTACCGCCTGCGCGATGCCATCTTCTCCCGCCAGCGTTACTGGGGCGAGCCGTTCCCTGTCTATTACAAGGACGGGATGCCGTACATGATTCCGGCCGACAAGCTGCCGTTGGAATTGCCGGAAGTGGCCAAGTTCCTGCCTACCGAAACGGGAGAACCGCCGTTGGGCCATGCCACCCGCTGGGCATGGGATACTGTCAAGGAAGAAGTGGTGGACAACACGCGGATTGACCAGGAAACCGTCTTCCCGATCGAGCTGAACACCATGCCGGGCTTTGCCGGTTCGTCGGCTTACTACCTGCGCTATATGGACCCTCACAACGACAAGGCTTTGGTATCGGAAGCGGCCGATACCTACTGGCAGAACGTCGATCTCTATGTGGGAGGTACTGAACATGCCACCGGCCACCTGATTTACTCCCGCTTCTGGAACAAGTTCCTGCACGACCTGGGAGTCAGCGTCAAGGAAGAACCGTTCCAGAAACTGGTCAACCAGGGTATGATTCAGGGTCGCAGCAACTTTGTGTTCCGCATCAAGGACACCAACACCTTCGTTTCGCTGGGACTGAAGAACCAGTACGACGTGACGCCGCTGCATGTCGATGTGAACATCGTGTCGAACGATGTGCTCGATGTAGAAGCCTTCAAGAACTGGCGTCCGGAATACAATACCGCCGAGTTCATCCTCGAAGACGGCAAGTACATCTGTGGCTGGGCGGTCGAGAAGATGAGCAAGTCGATGTTCAACGTGGTCAATCCCGATATGATTGTCGAGAAGTACGGTGCCGACACCCTGCGCATGTACGAAATGTTCCTCGGTCCGGTAGAGCAGTCGAAACCGTGGGACACCAACGGCATTGACGGAGTCCATCGTTTCCTGAAGAAACTGTGGAACTTGTTCTACGGCAAGAAGGGCGACTTCCTGCCGCACGAAGGGCAGCCGACGAAGGAGGAACTGAAGTCCATCCACAAGCTCATCAAGAAGGTGACGGGCGACATCGAGACCTTCTCCTACAATACCTCCATCAGTGCCTTCATGATCTGTGTGAACGAGTTGGGTCAGCTCAAGTGCTCCAACAGCGAAGTGCTGGGTCAGTTAGTGGTACTGCTGGCACCGTTTGCTCCCCATTTGGCCGAAGAGCTGTGGGAAGCGTTGGGACACACGACGACCGTGTGCGACGCGCAGTGGCCTGCGTTCAACGAGGACTACCTGAAAGAAGACAGCGTGAAATATACCATCTCCTTCAACGGCAAGGCCCGCTTTACGCTGGAGTTCCCTGCCGATGCCGACAACGCGACCATCGAGGCAGCCGTCATGGCCGACGAGCAGTCGCAGAAGTGGATTGACGGCAAGACCCCGAAGAAAGTCATCATCGTTCCTAAGAAGATTGTCAACGTGGTCCTGTAATCAGCAGACATGGAAGCATTGTTGAAAAAAAAATTGGGCCGGGAGTCGCGCGACTACCTGGCCATCACTTTCGGACTGGTCTGCTATGCGTTGGGATGGGCGGCTTTTATGCTGCCCTACCAGATAACGACCGGTGGTGTGACCGGCATTGCGGCCATCATCTACTATGTGACGGGGGTGGAGATGCAGGTGTCCTATTTCCTCATCAATGCCGTCCTCATGGGCTTTGCGCTGAAGATACTGGGACCGAAATTCAGCATCAAGACCATCTATGCCATCTTCATGCTGACCTTCCTGCTCTGGCTGGTCCAGCGGCTGTTGGAGGGACCCGACGGGACATTGCCCAAGCTGTTGGGCGAGGGGCAGGACTTCATGGCCTGTGCCATCGGTGCAGGTCTGCTGGGATTCGGTATTGGTGTCGTGTTCTGCAGCAACGGCAGTACGGGCGGTACCGACATCATCGCTTGGATTATCAACAAGTACCGCGATGTGACGCTGGGGCGCATGATGATGTATTGCGACATTGTCATCATCTCCTCCTGCTACTTCATCTTCCACGACTGGCGGCGTGTGCTGTTCGGCTTTGTGGTGCTGTTCATCATGAGTGTGATCATCGACTATGTCATCGAAAGCCAGCGCCAGTCGGTGCAGTTCCTGATTTTCTCGCGCAAGCACGAGCAGATAGCGGAAGCCATCAACAAGCGGGTAGACCGGGGCGTGACGCTGCTCGACGGCACGGGCTGGTACAGCAAGCAGGAAATCAAGGTGGTGGTCGTGCTGGCCAAGAAGAGCGAGTCGATAGACATCTTCCGCCTCTGCAAGGACATCGACCCGAATGCCTTCATCTCGCAGAGCAAGGTCATCGGTGTGTATGGCGAAGGGTTCGACAAGCTGAAAGTGAAATAAGGCGAAGAGCCATCAGAAAATAAGCCGTCCAAGACATCTTTCCCCCACAGGAAGATGCTTTTGGACGGCTTTATTGATACACTTCCTCCGACCGCCTACGGGAAGAAGGACATCCGGCAGGCAGCAAAGGAACTTTTGGTAGAAGGCAGAAGGACTTTTGGCAGCAGGCAGAACATCTGCACAAGCCACTTCCTTCCCCCACAGCATCTGCTATCGGCGCACTACAAAGATGCTTCTTGTGGCGGTACAAGAACAGTCATCGCTGCTTCGTCCCGTAGCCCATTGGGGAAGACTGACACAGGAAGAAGTGTATATGGATGAACATAGCCCGATGTAGATTGACATGAAGCCAAGATCTTTCGTGCTGAAGGAAGATCAGACATTTCAACTTCGTGTGGTGAAGCATATACACCGCAGCCTGCCATCAAAGCTAATGCATACAATTATTTGGAGTCATTCAGATGGTAAAAAACTAAAATATGGCCACCGTCATTTAGATGTTGTATTAATTCTGAAGAAAACATACTCTTGTCTGATAAAGCTTCATAGACTGAATAATCAATCCATCCAACAACACAATTCTGGGCAACTGTTATGGGGAGAATAATATCTGACAGCTCAATTTTATCGGCTCTCCATTCTTTAATACCTCCTTTACCCCTTCTAATGTCATATAGAAAGGTTCCTTTATTCCCATTTTGAGAAACTGATCCTATCTATTTTATTATTAGAGTTTATGTAAACTTCAAAGAGCCATACATGCTCGACAAGATGCTGGAAGGCTTCGTGACCGATGGAGAGAAGCTATACGGCATGTATATGATGGCGCAAAGTTAGGGAAAAAGCACGATTGCGTCAAACAATAACTCTATAAAGTTGGCGCAATCTATGAAAGATGCAGCTACGGTTCAGGGTATTTCCCCTTGGTTCTCACCGCTTTTGTTGTACCTATAGCTTTCACTCTGTCATGGCTTATATAGAGCTTCATAGCGAGCAGGGGTATTAACCTGGATGAAACAAGATGATGTTTTGCTCCCCTTTCTTGCTTATTTTCCGCAGAAATCGTACGTTTGCTGAACGGAAGCATTCGCTGTGACAAGGCGGAGGACAGATAGAAAGGCGTATGGACAAACTGACCAAAGAACAAAGACACCGCTGCATGGCGGCGATACGGGGCAAGGACACGAAACCGGAACTGCTGGTGCGGAAGTTCTTGTTCAGCCGGGGCTTCCGCTATCGGCTGAACCATCCCCGGCTGCCGGGACATCCGGATATCGTGCTGCGGAAATACCGGACGGTCATCTTTGTGAACGGATGCTTCTGGCACGGGCATGACGGCTGCAAGTATTTTGTCCTGCCCAGGACGAACGTCGATTTCTGGCAAAGGAAGATAGAGCGCAACAAGGCTCGTGACAAACGGGAGCAGCAGCAACTGGCGGCGATGGGCTGGCATTGCATCACCGTATGGGAGTGTCAGTTGAAGCCGGCTGTCCGTCAGCAGACGCTGGAATCGTTGGCTTTCACGCTTTGCCAGATTTATCTGAAGGACCATTCCGTCCGGTCCTACAGCCAGTCGGAGGAGGAAGTGTGGAGTGCGGCTGAATCAGATGGGGAGTATTCGTCTGGTAGCGGTCAATGAAACGATGGAGTCCAAACAGGGGAGGCTGTCCGAAAACCTTGGGGCACCTATCAAAAGGTCATGCTGGAACGTAGTGAAGCATCTGAATACATCCACTTTGCGCTAACAGATTTCTCACTTCGTTCGAAATGGCAGGGAAAAAACTCCCTTCGTTCGAAATGACAGGGAAGACTCCCTCGGAAACATCCACCTCGGCGTCCGGGCGGACACACAGGTCCGCCCCTACAGCGTCATCATCGAATCGTTTCACACTCGGTGTGATGGGGACTCAGAATGACAATCTACGCATACAGCAGCCGGAACACGAAGCCGATGTGGCGGAGCGTCGTGGAACAGTAGCCGTAGTGGCGGCACATGATGTGGAAGCGTTCGAACAGCGAGGCACGGCGGTTGCGCGTGGACACCCCTTCGTTTTGGTAATCGATGAGCGTCAGGTGCGTATTGTGCAGTACCCGGCTCTTCTTCATGATACGGATGCACCAGTCGAAGTCGGCAGAGAAGCGGTACTTCAGGTCGTAAGGCTCTACCCGATCGCGACGGGCAAAGAACGCCTGATGGCAGACCATCATGCCAGACTGGAAACTCTTCCATGTGAGCTGTTCGGGGGCGGCATGGCGGCGCATCCGCAGGAAATGCCCTTCTTCGTCCACGATGGCCGTCTCGCCGTAAAGGACATCGGGCAAAGTGTCTGAGGGAATCGAGTGGACCATGAGCTGCAGCGTGTCGTCCTCGTGCAGCTCGTCACCGGCATTCAGGAAGCACAGGTAGTCGCCCGTTGCCAGCCGGATGCCCTTGTTCATGGCATCGTAGAGTCCGCGGTCGGGTTCGCTGATGAAGGTCGTGATGTGGTCGCGGTAGCGTTGTACGATGTCGAGGGTGCGGTCCTTCGACCCTCCGTCCACGATGATGTATTCCACGTTCTTGTACGTCTGCGTGATGACGCTTTGGATGGTATCCTCCAACACACCGCCCGCATTGTAGGTGACCGTGATGATGGAGAACTTGGGATGCGGATGATGGGGATGGAGCGGGGCGGTATTATTCATGTTCATCGGTAATCTGGTTGTAGAGATGGAGGTACGCACGGGCAATGGTCTCTTCGCTGTAGCAGCTCGTGACCTTCCGTCGGGCCGCTTCGCTGAGGCTGGGATAGTCACCGTCGTTGAGCGACCAGTAGATGCCGTTGGCCAGGTCGGCCGCCGATTTGTATTGTGCCACATACCCGTTGTGCAGGTGGTCGATCATTTCGGGGATGCCGCCGATATGGAATCCCACACAAGGTACTCCGCAGGCCATGGCTTCCATCAGGGTGTTCGGCAGGTTTTCCATCAGCGAAGGAGTGACATACAGATCCACGGCATTGTAGACACGGGCAATGTCCTTTTCCTGACTGCGGTAATCGAGGCTGTGTACGGGGAAGGGGAACAGGCGGCTGTATTCTTCAGATTCATGTCCCATGACCACCACTTCCAGCCGGCGGCTGAAGTCGGGCTGTGTCTGCTGGAGCAGCCGGCAGGCTTCCACTAAATAGTCGATGCCCTTGCGCTTGTCGGTAATCTTCATGGAACTGAACAGTAGCAGGTACTTATCGGCAGGCAGGCCCAGTTCCTTCCGCACCTGTTGCCGGTCGATGGGATGGAAAAGCCGGGTGTCGATGGGATTGGGGATGCTGGCCACCGGATGTCCTTGCGTCAGGGCACTTCGACGAGCCTGTCCTTCCAGCCAATGGCTGCAGGCAATGAAGGAAAGGCGGCCCCGGGCATAGAGCTTCAGTTTCTTCTCGAAGATGCGGAAAGAAAGGTCGTGCCGGTGTCCGTGCACCAGCAGCGGACAATGGTGGCAATGAGTGGTGAAGCGGTCGCATGTCTCAGCATGGTGGCAGATGCCGGTCACCGGCCACATGTCGTGCAGCGTCCAGACAACCGGCTTGCCGGCATCTAAAATCTGTTGCAGGTTGTTCAGCGACAGCATCCCTTGGTTCACCCAGTGCAGATGGATGACATCGGCTTGCTGGAATTCCGGCAAAGAGGTGATGTCGGTCCCCGTGTTGGCAATATCTATGGCAAACAGGCGTTGCTTGTGGAAGTGGTTGGTCCGCCAGATGACGACCCGTTCCCACACAAAATTCCAGATGTTCCGCCACGACTTGCGCAGGGAGACCACCGTCACATCGTCCGTCTGTTTGTCCCTGACCAGCATTTTTGCCTTGATGCCGCTCTTCTTCAAGGCTTCCATCAAGCGTCGAGCGGCGATGGCTGCTCCTCCTGTCTTTTCCGATGTATTGATGATGAGTACTCTCATGGCTCTTTTGGATTGTAGTTCGTGTGCAAAGGTAAGAACTTATGGACAAAGACACAACGAATGGGCAGGATTGTTTTTGGGGGATTCTGTCCGGGAACCTTGTACCACCTATCAAACTGTCATGCTGAATGGAATGAAGCATCTGAATACATCTACTTTTCGCTAACAGATTTCTCACTTCGTTCGAAATGGCAGGGAAAAAGGAAAGCGGAAAACGATTCTCGGACAGCCTGGGGGTAGGGGCTGTCTGTCTCTGTCATCTGCCGAAATCTCCTTTCAGCGTACGGCGGATGCGACGGAGGGCCTTGGCCCAGAAACAGTTGGTGCGATGGTAGTAGCGACGGAAGGCGCGGCGTGCTTCCAGGTTCTCTTCAATGGGCTGGATGGGCCGGACGGGCAGGGGGGAGAGCCAGAGATGGGAAGCATACAGGCCGCCTCCTCCGCAGTGGGTGCCGCTGCCGTCGAAGCCGGTGTTCTGGACCAGCGAACGGCCTACGTTCAGGGAGAGGATGTCGCGCAGGAAAAGACTGGCATTCCAGCGGATGGCCCATGAGTTGTTCTGCCCCGCAATCTGCCGGCGCAGCATCCGGGTGAACGGATAGGTACCGTCGAAGTCGAAGGTGCGGGTCAGGTGCCGCTCCTCCAGTTGGCGGAGCAGGTCACTGCCGTCGGGGTTGAACCATTTCCAGGCACGTGCCCAGGTGGCCCATCCCCAGCTTCCGGTCCATTTGATCAGGAAGGTGTCGGGCAGGGAAGGGTCTTGCGTAAAGTCGCATGCCTGAATGTGTCCCACCCGTTCTTCCAGCCGGTAGGTTTCCAGGGCATCGTTCATGAAACGGAGGAAATGAGGGGCCACCACCAAGTCGTCTTCCAGTACAATGACCCGGTCATAGCGTTCCAGCACCCGGGTCACTCCGTCGATGACATTGCGGGCCAGTCCCCAGTTCTCTGTTCGTTCCACCATCTCTATCGAGGCAAAGCCTTGCACGCTGTGGAGGAACCGGCGTACTTCCTTTACTTCGTGGTCTGCCTCTGGGGTACGGGCGGCATCCGAATAGATAATCAGGGGACTGACGGCGGCCAGTTCGTTCTGATGCAACGACTCAATGACCCGGCGCGTGTGCGTCGGGCGGTTGTACACAAACAGAAGGATAGGGGCTATGGTCATGGCGGTCTGCGTGTTCCGGAAGGTGGTCAGAGTTTCTGGCGGAGAGTAATCAGGCGGTCACAGAACCGTTTGCCCAGACTGATGACCGGTACCCCGGTGACCTTCTGGGCACGCTGCCAGAACGCATCTTCGTTCCGGATGCCTCCGTCGTGGCTCAGTGTGTCGAACAGGCGGAAAAGGCCGCGCTTCTTCTCGTAGGGCAGATGCCATACCGCCATCTGCTCGTCGCCCGGTTCCACGTTGGTGAACTGCGGCGATGTCCACATCCGTTTCACGTAGCGGTTGGCATGGGCATTGCGCAGTTGCAGGCGTTCGGCCAGGATGCTCAGCACGTGAGCCTCTTCGTTCAGGGTCGGCTTCCGTTCTTCGCGGTAGCTCAGGTTCTTGTTCCACAAGTCAGGGAACGTTTCGTTGATGTGGCGCACGGCATCTCCCCGCAGGCCGATGAACTCGCCGCCGTAGTAGACGATGGGCTGTCGGGGCTGCTGGTGGTACGTGCGGATGTACAGCTCTTGCATCTGTTCCAGCCGGATGCCGTTCACGCGGACTTCCGGGCGGGTGATGAATTCGTAGAGGGCACTTCCGTCGCGTTCGATACATTCGAACAGCTCGTTGAGCGGATGGCGGCACAGACAGTCAGCATCGCAGACCAGCACGGAATCGGTCGGATTCATCCTGCGCTGCATCCATCGCAGGATGTCGTACAGATAGAACTGGTTCTGCCACGAGCTGTACCAGTCTCTGGGCGGACGGCTGGTGTAGGGCAAGGTCACCACTTCTACAGACAGTTCCGAAAAGGTGTGCAGCAGGAAGTCGGGGAGGTCCTTCTCCTTCAGGTTGGTGAAGAACAGGAAGTGTATATCGGGATTGTAATAGCGGAATGTATGGAAGAACGGCACCTGGATTTTCAAGTAAATCGAGCGGGCGAGGGACGAACTACCCTTTCTGCCCAGCTGTGGGTAGAAACTTTCCTCTTCCTTCGATTCTTGATAGAACCAGCTTACGATGTAGCGTACATGTCGATGCATGGGCATAATTCTTGTTAGGGTAAATAATGGCGAATCCAACCATTGATGTCGTACTTGTCCTTGACATTCGTCGGAACCGGTTCTATGGGCTGGCGAAGGAAGTCGTTCAGGCCATCGGTCGAATTTTTTCCAAAGATAAAGATATTTTTTGAATTATAAAAATCATACTCCTGAATCTTTGGATTATTTGTAATGAGCTTTTTCCCGTAGAATAAAGCTTCTAAGGGCCTTCGGGTCAGTCCGACCTGGTCTTTTTGGCAGATGTCGATGACGCAACGGGATGTTGCTAACTGTGAAAGATAGTCGGCATAACTGATTCTCTGCTCGTTACGTTGCGGGATGATGAACCGGCACTGCCAGCCGTTGCTTTCGAGAAGCCGGCGCAGTTGCTCCAGTTCTTCGGCCCGGTCTTTGGGCAGGCCGCAGAAGAAGCAGTCTGTCTTTTCTTCGGGCAGGGGGCCTTCAGGATAGCGGAAGTATTGTCCGGTAAGGGTCAGGCCATACCGGGCTGCATCTTCCGGGTCGAACGTACTCAGGCGGTAGCCCAGTCGGGCAATGGCGGCCAGCTCCTGCTCGGGGCGGCGGAAGATGCTGCGGATGGGATTGCAATAATAGATGAAGCAGCGAGTGGCGGCAGGTAGCAGGGACTTGATGGCACGGAGTGTCCGCCAGTTGGTCCCTTCGTAGAGCAGGACGCGGTCGGCAGCCGTGGCCTGTAGCAAATGGTCCAGCCCCTTGCGCGAGAACCAGGTGTACAGGACGGGACGGGGCAGGGGCAGACGGCCTACCAACAGGGCGTGGGTCAGCTGTTTCCATTTCTCTTTCGGGAAATGAAGGAAGTTGTCCACATACTCCATGCGT
The DNA here is from genome assembly GCA_004558305.1 of Phocaeicola plebeius. GTDB lineage: Bacteria > Bacteroidota > Bacteroidia > Bacteroidales > Bacteroidaceae > Phocaeicola > Phocaeicola plebeius_B. The sequence goes on along the minus strand of SFDG01000053.1, from coordinate 5,924 downwards.
TGTTGCAGTTCAGGAGCCAGTCCTGAAAAAATACAGGGAGGAGCCCCCAGAATATAGAGTTTTCCGTTCATGGTCGTTTCTTTTTAAGCAGGTAGTCAATACATTCGTCCAGCACATCGGCATGGAGGATTTTCTGGAACAGCAGGTAGCAGCCGGCAGTCACAATGACTTTGACTGCGAAACTGGCGAGGAGGTTCTCGCCGGTCCATTGGGAAGAGGCAACTCCAAGGCAGCAGGCACTGGCGGCACTGAGCAGGAAAGGCAGCAGGTCACGGACGAGGAGAGGGAAGGAGAGGTCGATGAACCGGCGGGCAAAGTACTGCCACACACACAGCCAACCGACTGAAAGGCAGACATACGAGGTAATCAGGGTATAGATGCTTCCGCCGAAACCAATGACTGCCAGTACGATGCAGAGCTGGAGCACTACTTGGGACAGGATGTTGCGCATGTAGAGGTCGGACCGTCCCTGGCTGATGATGAGGGAGGAGAACAGAGTGGTGAAGGGGATGAATGCTCCTCCCAGGCAGAGCAGCTGCATCATGGGAATGCTGTCGGTCCATTTCTCCCCTACCGTCAGCAGCACCAATTCGCGGGTGACACTGGACAGGCCGAACAGGGCAGGGAAGGAGAGGAAAGCTGTGAAGCGGAGAATCTTGCGGAACACTTGCGAAGCGCGTTCGCGATCCTCGCGGACGGTGGCCAGTACCGGTTGCGCCACACTGTTCAGCATCCCCGTGATGAACTGGTGGCCGGTGCCGTTCCATTTGTTGGCCTGGTTGTAGTTACCCACTGTCTGGGTACTGAAGAATTTGCCCAGCAACACCGAAAGCAGGTTGTTGTTCAAGTGGTTGGCAATGTTGGTAATCAGCAACTTGCTACTGAAGGCAAACAGGGGACGGATGGGAGAGAAGTCGACGGGCAGCGTAGGCCGCCACGGCGAGTAATGCCAGGTGCAGAGCGTGACGACCACCAAATATGTCAGGCTTTGGGTGGCAATCCCCCAATACGAGAAACCGTAGAGGGCGAGTACGATGCCGGTGCATCCCGATACGATATGGGCGATGATGCCCGAAAAGGCCTGTTGCTTGACCTGCAGGTTCCGGTAGAGCCAGGCACCCTGTGCCGTCCCTAAGCTGGCGATGGGAATGGCCAGAAAACAGTAGCGGGCCAAAGGGACCAAGGCTGGTTCGCCGTAGAAACGGGCGATGAAAGGGGCACAGCCGAACAGGACGGCATAGGCAATACATCCGATGCAGAGGCTGCACCAGAAAACGGCATTGTAGTCCTCGTGACGGATATGCTTCAGGTTGACCAACGCTGCCCGGAAACCACTTTCCTGCAGGGCATTGCCCATCAGGGTAAAAAGGGTGAGCAGTCCCACCATGCCATATTCTTCGGGACTGAGCAGCCGGGCGAGCACGATGCCGAAAACAAGCACAAGGACTTGTTGTGCGCCGTTGTTCACAGCTCCCCACAACAAGCCCTTGGCGGTTTTCTCTTTCAGCGATGACTGCATGCTTTCAGAGGATGTTGTTTATTTTACTTCACTGCCGGGCTTCACTTCCTTCAGGAGGGAAGTCACGGCCAAGGAACCGTCGAAGTTCTCGGCACTCAGAATCATGCCTTCGCTCACCAGACCGTTCTTGAACTGGCGCGGAGCCAGGTTGGCAATGAACAGCACCTGCTTGCCTACCAGTTCTTCCGGCTTGTAGTGCTGGGCGATGCCGCTCACGATGGTGCGGTTCTCCAGTCCGTCGGCAATCTTGAACTTCAGCAGCTTCTTCATCTTGGGCACATTCTCGCATTCCAGCACCGTACCTACCCGGATGTCCAGCTTCTCGAAGTCTTCGAAAGCGATGGTGGGCTTGATGGGATTGGCCTTGTAGTCGGCAGCCTCGTTCGCCTTCTTCGTGGCCAGCAGCTTGTCCACTTGGGTCTGGATGGTGCTGTCTTCAATCTTTTCGAACAGCAGCTCCGCCTTGTTCAGCGGATGGCCGGCTGCCAGCAGGTCGGTCCGTCCTAACTGTTCCCAGTCGAAGGCTTCCATGTTCAGCATCTTGCGCAGCCGTTCGCTGCTGAAGGGCAGGAACGGTTCGAACGCGATGGCGAGGTTGCCCACTAACTGGAGGGCAATGTTCAGGATGGTGGCAACGCGTCCCATGTCCGTCTTTGCCAGTTTCCACGGCTCGGTGTCGGCCAGGTATTTGTTGCCGATACGGGCCAGGTTCATGGCTTCCTTCTGTGCGTCGCGGAACTTGAACACATCCAGCAGTTTTTCCACTTCGGCCTTTACATCGGCAAATTCCTTCAGTGTCTCGCGGTCGTAGTCGGTCAGTTCGCCGCAAGCCGGCACCTTCCCCTCAAAGTATTTGTGGGTCAGCACCAAGGCACGGTTCACGAAGTTGCCATAGACAGCTACCAGCTCGTTGTTGTTGCGTGCCTGGAAGTCTTTCCAGGTGAAGTCGTTGTCCTTCGTCTCCGGTGCGTTGGCCGTGAGTACATAGCGCAGCACATCCTGCTTGCCGGGGAAGTCCTGCAAGTATTCGTGCAGCCATACTGCCCAGTTGCGCGATGTGGAAATCTTGTCCCCTTCCAGGTTCAGGAATTCGTTGGCAGGCACGTTGTCCGGCAGGATGTAGCCGCCGTGCGCCTTCATCATCACGGGGAAGATGAGGCAGTGGAACACGATGTTGTCCTTGCCGATGAAGTGGATGAGGCGGGTGTCGGGGTCTTGCCACCACCGCTGCCAGCTGTCCCAGCGCTCAGGCTGGGCGTCGCACAGTTCTTTCGTGTTGCTGATGTAGCCGATGGGCGCGTCGAACCACACGTAGAGCACTTTTCCCTCCGCTCCTTCTACGGGGACGGGGATGCCCCAGTCGAGGTCGCGCGTCATGGCACGCGGCTGCAGGTCCATGTCCAGCCACGACTTGCACTGGCCGTAGACATTGGGACGCCATTCCTTGTGCCCTTCCAGTATCCACTGCTTCAGCCATTCCTGATACTGTCCCAATGGCAGGTACCAGTTCTTGGTGGGACGTTTCACCAGCGCATGGCCGGGATTATTCTTGTTGGTAGGATTGATCAGTTCGTCGGGCGAGAGCGTGGCACCGCATTTCTCGCACTGGTCGCCATAGGCACCCTGTGCATGGCAGCGCGGACATTCGCCCACGATGTTGCGGTCGGTGAGGAACTCGCCGGTCACTTCGTCGCAGAACTGTTCTTCGGTAATCTCCTCCAGCTTCCCCTCGTCGTAGAGCTTGCGGAAGAAGTCGGAGGCAAACTGATGATGGGTAGCCGAGGTTGTGCGGCTATATACATCGAACGAGATGCCGAACTCTTCGAACGACTGCTTGATGAGCGAGTGGTAGCGGTCCACCACATCCTGCGGTGTACAGCCTTCCTTCTTGGCGCGGATGGTGACGGGTACTCCGTGCTCGTCCGACCCTCCGACGAAGAGCACGTCCTCCTTCTTCAGACGGAGATAGCGCACGTAGATGTCGGCGGGCACATAGACCCCTGCCAGATGACCGATGTGTACCGGTCCGTTGGCATACGGGAGCGCCGAAGTGACGGTTGTTCTTTTAAATTTCTTTTCCATACGTATGAGTTGAGGTTTTCATTAGTTTCTGTTGGCGCGTTTGCGTTCCAGTTCATCGAGGATGACCTTGCGCATACGCATGCTCTTCGGTGTCACTTCCACGTACTCGTCCTCCTTGATGTATTCCAAGGCTTCTTCGAGCGAGAAGATGACCGGCGGGATGATGCGGGCCTTCTCGTCCGAGCCCGATGCACGCATGTTGGTCAGCTTCTTCGACTTCGTCACGTTGATGACCAGGTCGTTTTCGTGGACGTGCTCGCCCACCACCTGTCCGGCATAGACTTCCTCCTGCGGATAGATGAAGAAGCGGCCGCGATCCTGCAGCTTGTCGATGGCGTAGGCAAAGGCCGTTCCGCTTTCCATGGCAATCATCGAGCCGTTCGTGCGGCGGGGGATGTCTCCCTTGTAGGGTTGGTATTCCTTGAAGCGGTGCGCCATGATGGCCTCTCCCTGCGAAGCGGTCAGTACGTTGGTACGCAGACCGATGATACCGCGCGAAGGCATGTCGAACTCGATGTTCACGCGGTCGCCCTGTGTCTCCATCGACACCATTTCTCCCTTGCGGCGGGTCACCATGTCAATCATCTTGCTGGAGAACTCCTCGGGCACACTGATGGTCAGTTCCTCAATCGGCTCGCACTTCACGCCGTCGATTTCCTTGAAGATGACCTGCGGCTGTCCTACCTGCAGTTCATACCCTTCGCGGCGCATGGTCTCGATGAGGACCGACAGGTGCAGCACGCCTCGTCCAGATACGACCCACTTGCCGTCCTCGTTCTCTGCCTTGCGCACCCGCAGTGCCAGGTTCTTGTCCAGCTCCTTCTGCAGACGGTCATGGATGTGGCGGGAGGTGACATATTTCCCTTCCTTGCCGAAGAAAGGCGAGTCGTTGATGGTAAAGAGCATGCTCATGGTCGGCTCGTCGATGGCAATCGGTGGCAGCGGTTCTGGATTCTCGAAGTCGCAGATGGTGTCACCGATTTCGAAGCCTTCCACCCCGATGATGGCGCAGATATCGCCCGACGAAACACTTTCCACGCGTTTGCGTCCCAGTCCCTCGAAGGTATGCACCTCCTTGATTTTCGACTTCACCATCGTGCCGTCACGCTTGGCCAGGGTGATGTTCATGCCTTCGCGGATGGTCCCACGGTGTACACGTCCCACGGCGATACGTCCGGTATACGACGAATAGTCCAGTGAAGTGATCAACATCTGGGGAGTCCCCTCCAGCTGTCGCGGAGCAGGGATGTATTTCACGATGGCATCCAGCAGCGGCGTGATGCTGTCGGTCGGTGTCTTCCAGTCTTCGCCCATCCAGTTGTTCTTGGCGGATCCGTACAGCACCGGGAAGTCGAGTTGGTCTTCTGTCGCATTCAGGCTGAACATGAGGTCGAATACCATTTCATAAACTTCCTCCGGGCGGCAGTTGGGCTTGTCCACCTTGTTTACTACCACGATGGGCTTCAGTCCGATCTGTAAGGCTTTCTGCAGTACGAATCGGGTCTGCGGCATCGGGCCTTCAAAAGCGTCGACCAACAGGATGCATCCGTCGGCCATATTCAGCACTCGTTCCACTTCTCCTCCGAAGTCGGCGTGTCCCGGAGTATCAATGATGTTGATTTTTGTACCTTTGTAGTTGATGGAGACATTCTTCGAAAGGATGGTGATTCCTCTCTCTCGCTCCAAATCGTTGTTATCCAATACCAATTCACCATTGGTCTGGTCGTTGCGGAACAGATGTCCGGCGAGCATCATCTTGTCCACCAGCGTGGTCTTGCCGTGGTCTACGTGGGCAATGATGGCAATGTTTCTAATATCTTGCATACTATACCTATATATTTGGGCACAAAGTTACTACTTTTTTAGATATAGGCATGAAAAGATGCAGAAAAAATAAGGGAAACGCTTGTGGACTAAAAGAATATTTGTACCTTTGCAGCCGCAAATCAAATTTAATATATTTAATAAACAGTCAAAATTATGTATTTAGACGCAGCTAAAAAACAAGAAATCTTTGAAAAGTACGGAAAGTCTAACACTGATACTGGCTCACCCGAAGCTCAGATTGCATTGTTTTCATACCGTATTTCTCACTTGACCGAGCACCTGAAGGTCAATCGTAAAGATTATAGCACTGAAAGAGCTTTGACCATGTTGGTAGGTAAGCGTCGTTCCTTGTTGGAGTACCTGAAGGCACGCGACATTGAGCGTTACCGTAACATCGTTAAGGAACTGGGTCTGCGCAAGTAATCCGTTGCTTGCCGCTCCTGAGAAGGTTCCGGGCCGTTTCTCCTTTTGTGGAGAGACGGCCCGGAACTTTTTT
>SFDG01000152.1 GCA_004558305.1 Phocaeicola plebeius | reverse complement strand
CGTTGCGGACGTCGTTGTTGTTGAAGGTGATGGAGACGGAGGGCGCGAGGGTGTCAATGACGAAGTTCTCTCCGCCCTTGGCCTGATGACCCGCCAGATCCTTCAGTGTGAGGTTCGCCCGGTAGGTGCCGCCGTCCGCCGGATCCTCGCTGCAGCCCCGCAGCTCGATCAGGTAGTAAGTATCCGCGCTGTAGGGATACTTGGCATCCTGCCGGACACCGTTCGTATCATCCACATAGGGGCCGAATACCAGCAGCTGGTCTGCCAGGTCCTTGGCATTCACTGTATTCATATCCTTTGTCGGCAAGATCCTGCTGACCAACCCGGCGAGGGCGCCGTCCTCCTTCAGGAGGTTGCCCAGATTCCGCTCGATGATTTTGATCTGCAGCGTCCCGGCTTCGTACATGGGATACGGCTCCGCCGACGAATAGTCCTTCGCCCGGAAGCCCACGAAATAGGGCGTGGTTCCGGTGGACGACTGGGGCTCTCCCCCGGAGGGAAGATCGACAGGCTCCCCTTCCACCGGGGACAGATGGGATACCTCGATCTTCGGCGGGGTGTTGTCGATGCTGAGCTTTACGGGATTCTCGTTCAGATCGGCCGTGGTGTTGTTCGCCATATCCGTCATAGTCACCACGACGGAAATGCTGTTGCCCTCCTCGCTGATTGCGAGGATCGCCGTCAGGCCCGTAATGAGGTTGCTCTCTCTTGTCACCTCCCATTTAATCCCGTTTCCGTCCGTGTATATTTCTTTCCCGGACTCCTTCTTGATTCCGGCGATGATATTACCATAGCTGAATTCGCCTGTCATCAGCGCTTTTCCGTCGGGGAGCGTCACGGAGTAGGTCACCTTCCGGATGCCGTTGAAGGTATCCGACACGGTTACCGTCACCGGAATGCCATTCTCGAAGGGCTGCTCCTCCGCGGGAATCGGGTTGCCGTCCTCGTTCAGCTTCAGGTTTCCGTTTTCGTCATACTCGTAGACCACACCGGCGTACAGGGGCGCATTCTGCTCGTCCTTTTGCGTGGTTTCGGGCAGCTCCACCGTGACGTGGGTCAGAGCGTTGTGCTGCGCCTGGGTTTCCGTGGTGGTGAGCGCATCAGGATGAGCATTGTTCTCACTGCCCGTATCCTTGTTGGAGTTGCCGGCATTGTCCACGGCGTAGGCATAGATCTGGCCCTTGAACCCGGCCTCCACGGTGAAGTCCGCATACCAGCGGCCATCCTGAGCTTGGGCGGGGTCTGTTTTGATGGCATCCAGGCAGATTTCCTTTACGCCGTCCACAACCTCTGCGTCAACCCGGATTCCGTAGAAACCGATGCTTTTCACACCGGAACCGGTGTCGCTGGCGTACACGCGGATGGTTGCCGCGTCATTGAAGAAGTAGCCATATTCCGTAGCAACAACCGTTATGGATTCCTGCTTCATGTCGAACTTCTCAATCACCGGGGCGGTGCCGTCAATGGAGAACTCCGGGCCGGCAAACGTCAGGGAGTTGCCTTCGTTGTCCTCGGCATCAATTTGGAAAGCACACTTCACGATTTCCGCAGCTTTTCCGTTAACCGCGAAGGAGATTACCGCCTTTACGATCTTTTCACCCGTGGGAGGTGTCACGCTTCCCGCGGCATCCGCGGCTGCCCCTTCCGCGAAATAAGTGATTGTCTTGCTGAAGGAGGCCTTGCCTCCCGCTTGGTTGGTAACATTGATGGAATCCGGGTTGATGCCGGAGCCATCATCCGTCAGCGTTACGGTAAAGGTAACATCATTCTCTGACGCTTTATAGACATACCACTGCTGTGCGGTAAAGTCTCCCACAGCTGCCACTGGCGGGTCTTTTTCGAAGGTCAGGAGGAAATTCTCCTCCGAATCAGGAACCTTCAGCATCTTCGTGTCGGATTTGTTCTGATTTGCGGAGTTATCTGTTGCCCATACGCCTATAGACAGGGCACCAATATCTTCTACATCTTCCGGGCGTACTGTCGCCTTGTAGACAGAACCCTTATCATGCTCCATGTCTATAGTAGTACTGTCCCCAATTACCAGGGTCACAGACTGGATAGCGCTCTGGGCATCCGTGACACTCACCGAGAAAGTCACGCCATCCTTCGTCGGGTAGTTGACACCGGAGAAGGTTACATATCCACCCAGCACCTGGAAGTTATTGAGGGTTGGGGGGTCCACTTCGCAGTCCACTTCCAGTTCTGTATCGAATTTATAAACATTGTCCAGATGGTCAATGGCCCAGAAATAATATTTTCCTCTGACATTATTAAATTCTATTACGTAGGTTCCCGGTGTTGCAGAATCCTCCGGTACGGTAGTCTCCAAGGCAAGAACCTGTTCATAGCTCAATTTTTTGGTTGTGGAATAGACAACCCTGGCGATGCCGCAGCCGTTTTCATTATCCTCCGCCTCAACAGTCCACTTCCATGCAATTACTTGTAGGTTCAAGAACCCACCATAGATTTTTTCGGACTTTGTATTGGTTACCTTGGGAGATTCCAAATCCACGATGGTCTCAACGCTGTAGGTCACCTTGGTAATGGTGGTTCCCTCCAGGAGGTACAGGGCCTCCACGGTTTTGTCC
>SFDG01000151.1 GCA_004558305.1 Phocaeicola plebeius | reverse complement strand
GCTGGGCGCTCCCCGACCGATGAGATATTTTAAACAAAAAAAGGTGATGCATCAACTTTACGAAAAAATGATGCTTTAAAATTTGCTTATTACAAGGTGTGCGAAAAAGTGTGTCAAATGCTTGGCGGTATAAGGGGAAACGAGTACCTTTACCGACAGATTTCAAGAGCATCGCAGTTATGGAAGCAAAAGCAGCAAGACCCAAGCCCAAGCGCATCCCCTATGGGATGATGAACTTCGTGGCCATCCGCGAAGACAACTGTTACTATGTCGATAAGACCCGGTTCATCGAGAAAATAGAAGATGCCAACAAATACTTCTTCTTCATCCGTCCCCGCCGCTTCGGCAAGAGCCTGACTGTCTCCATGTTGCAACACTATTATGACATCAACCAGCAGGAGAAGTTCGAGCGGCTCTATGGCGACCTCTACATCGGCCAGCACCCTACGCCAGATCATAACAAGTACCTTGTCATCTACCTCAACTTTGCCGTCATTGACGCGGAACTGGACAATTACCGCACTTCGTTGGATGCCCATTGCAGGGATGAGTTTGCCTCGTTTTGCAGAAGATACGCCCATCTGCTGCCTGCCTACTGTATGGAAGAAATCATGCAGGAGGAGGGTGCGGTAAGGCAGTTGAACTCTCTCTACAAGATATGCGATGATGCCGGTCTGAAGATCTATCTCTTCATTGACGAGTACGACCATTTCACCAACCATATCCTTTCGGATGCCGCACGGCTTGAGGAATACAAGAAGGAGACGCACGGGACGGGTTACCTGCGTACCTTCTTCAACACCATCAAGGCAGGGACCTACTCGTCTATCGAACGTGTCTTCATCACCGGTGTCAGCCCCGTGACGCTCGACGACCTGACCAGCGGGTTCAATATCGGCACGAACTACTCCCTTGCCTACGGATACAACGAAATGGTGGGCTTCACCGAGGAGGAGGTACGCGAGATGCTGGCGTACTATTCGCAGCACCACGAGTTCCATCATACCGTTGACGAACTCATTGAGGTGATGAAGCCCTACTACGACAACTACTGCTTTGCGGAAGAAGCCTATGGAGAGACCACGATGTACAACTCCAACATGGTGCTCTCGTTCCTCTATAAATACATAGACAACGGGTGCCGGATTCCTAAGCAGATACTGGACGAGAACATCCGCGTAGATTACAACAAGCTGCGTATGCTCATCCGCAAGGACAAGGAGTTCGTCCACGATGCCTCCGTCATCCAGACACTCGTGTCGCAGGGCTTTGTGACGGGTGAACTGAAAGAGGGCTTCCCGGCGGAAGACATCGCCAAGAGCGACAATTTCGTCAGTCTGCTCTACTATTTTGGGATGGTGACCATCGGCGGCATCCACCGGGGAAGGCCAAAACTCGTCATCCCGAACGAGGTGGTGCGTGAACAGATCTACACGTATCTGCTCGATAACTACCACGACAACCACTTAGATGCCGATCCGTATCGGCTCGGCCAGTTGGAGGAGAACATGGCCTACGACGGCGACTTCCAGCCGTTCTTCCGCTACATTGCCGACAGCATCCATACCTACGCCTCGCAGCGCGACCGCCAGAAGGGCGAGGCGTTCGTACATGGTTACACCCTTGCCCTGACCAGCCAGTGCCGTTTCTACCGCCCCATCTCCGAGTTGGACAACCAAGGCGGCTATGCCGACATCTTCCTCCGTCCGCATTATGAGATTTTCACTGATATGGCGCACTCGTACATCATCGAGCTGAAGTACCTGAAAAGTCCGGCTACCGATGCCCAGGTAGCAGCCGCCGTCAGCGAGGCGAAGGCGCAGGTGTGCCGCTATGCCGACACGGTCAACGTAGGTAAGCAGATCGGACAGACCGCTCTCCACAAGGTGTATGTTGTCTATCGTGGCGTAGAGATGGTGGCGTGCGATACTGTTGCATCGGTTTCCAATGAAGAATAAAAAAATGTATCTTTGCGGTATCTTCAACGAACTCAAAGGGATAAACAATAAAAACAGGAAAGCATTATGAACAAGATCAAGAAACTGCCATACGGAGTGTCAGACTTCGAGTACGTAATGAGGGGCAACTACTATTATGTAGATAAAACTATGTATATCCCTCTAATAGAGGATCAACCCAATTACCTCATGTTTATCCGTCCCCGCCGCTTCGGGAAGAGCCTGCTGCTGAGTATGCTCAAGACCTACTACGACAAGGCGAAGAAGGATCAGTTCGAGGAACTCTTCGGGTCGCTGTGGATAGGCAGTCACCCCACGGAGCTGATGGGCAGGTACCAGGTGATGCACCTCGACTTCTCGCAGATAGGCGGCACCATTGACGAACTGGAGAAGAAGTTCGACGAATACCTGTGTTACCGGCTGGATGATTTTGTCAGCAAGTATGCCGATGACTATCCGGAGTATTTCCTCAAGTCATTTTTCGAGTGCAAGACCTATACCGGCAAGCTGATCCAGATTACCACTATCGCCGACCGGCTCCGTCTTCCGATGTATCTCATCATCGACGAGTACGACAACTTCACGAATGTCGTGCTGAGCGAGAAGGGGGAGGAGGTATATCACAAGATGACCCAT
>SFDG01000003.1 GCA_004558305.1 Phocaeicola plebeius | reverse complement strand
TTTATACAAAGATATGAACACCTTTTTATTGGCAAAACCTTGTTCATAAGTGATGATTCAACTTTGCTATTTTTTGATGGTGCAAAATTACTGATTACATTACTATCGCTTAATTATTAGGTTCTGCCCTTCGTGGAGCGTTATCGACTGCTCCACTACTATGGCGTCTGCTGACTTCTCACGGCAAGTTTTGCGCCGTGGCTTTCGTAAGAGCAACTAATCGCCACGTCCGTGAGACCTCACCAGTTAAGCGTATCATCTTTCCATCTTATACCCACTTGATTTACCATCTGTGATTCCGGGTAGTTATCGGACTTTGATGCTTTTAGCCATCTCATCCTCACATATAGCCTTATATCAAGTTTCTGTCCGTTGGGTCAGATGTTTGCCGCTGACTTCTTTCAGATTCCAACTCGCGATGGACACCCTTGTCTCTCTGGCTGGACGATTTCCACTACCAGGGCTCGTTAGGGACTTACACCCATTAGATGATACACATGCTGGTCAAACGAAAACGGGCTGCCCCGAAACCGAGGCAGCCCGTCCTGTTTGTTGTCAGTTTATCGACGTCGTATCGTCCGATTATCCCTGGTGGATAGCTTCAGAAGGACATACATCAGCGCATGTTCCACATTCTGTACACATATCCGGGTTGATAGAATACTTGTCGCCTTCAGAGATTGCGCCAACCGGGCATTCATCGATACAAGTACCGCAAGCGATACAATCGTCACCAATTACGTAAGCCATTGTAGTAAAAGTTAATTAAGTTGTTAATTTATCAGTACTAATTGTTATTGCAAAGGTAACCATTTTATGTTTGGTTGTAACACCGGGATGGCAAAATCTGCACAATTTGTACATCGTCTAAATAGCAATCCTTCCTTATTTCTTAAGGCTCCGATACATAACTTCCTGAATACGCGGACGAATGTTCAGCCGAGACAAGGCATTGCTGCCGTACACCTGCGGGTAGACGCGATTGCTCAAGAATACGTACACCAAATCGTTTTCCGGGTCGGCCCAGGCACACGTGCCCGTGTAGCCGGTGTGTCCGAACACGGAAGCCGGTGTATTCGGGGAGCAAGGTCCTCCCGATGCCGTCCCCTGCTGGGGCTTGTCGAACCCCAGTCCGCGACGGCTGTTCCGCGCCTTCATCGTCGTGAACAGCTCGCACGTGGCCCGCGTCAGGTAGCGGCGGTCGCCATACACTCCCTTGTCGAGCAGCAGCTGGAAAAGTGCCGCCACATCATGGGCCGTGGAAAACAGGCCGGCATTGCCCGACACGCCTCCGAGAAAAGCGGCTGCCTCATCCTGGACATACCCTCTCACCTCCCCTCGCCGCAACAGGTCCTTTTGCACGGTGGGGACAATCTGTTCCCGGGAGAAACGGCGCAGCGGACGGTAGGCCGTGTGCTGCAGTCCCATCGGATGGTAGAACATGCGGTCGAGGTATTCGTCCATCGGTTCTTCCGCCAGTACCTCCACCATTTCTTTCAGCAGGATGAAGTTCAGGCAGCTGTAGCGGTAGGTGCGGCTGCGAAGGGGAGTCTTGACAATCTGCTGCAAGAGTTCTTCGCGAAAGGCCGGGTTGAGCGACAAGCTGTCGGAAAGGCGCAGCGGATACTCCTGTTCGCCCAACGGGCGCACCCATTCGTCGAGATAGCTGAACTCGGTGGACACATACAGGTGGGTCTCCATCCGCAGGCGATGGTAGCGGTCGGGCTTTTTCCGGGACCATCCTCCCTTGCAGGTGGAATCGTTCACTGCGGCCCGATAAAAAGGAAGATAGGCCGGCAGGCCCGACTGGTGGAAGAGCAGGTCCTGCACCGTCAGACGCTCCTTGTCCGTACCTTTCAGAAACGGCAAGTACCGGCTCACCCGGTCGGTCAGTCCGAAACGGCCCTCGTCATACAATTTCATGACCGCCAGCAACGTGCCCGCCACCTTGCTCAACGACGCCAGGTCGTACAGACTGTTCTCCCGCACCGGCTCCTTCCCCTCGTAGGTATAACTGCCGAAACACTTGTTGTAGACGGGATATCCTTTTTTCGTAATCAAGACATGGCAGCCTGGATAGGCATGCGCCCGCAGTCCCTCCTCGACGATACCGTCAATCTCGGCCAGCAGGGTGGTGTCCATCCCGAAGTCAGCAGGCTGGTAGGCTACCGGACGGTCCGGATCTACCGTTACCCCTGTACCGGTAGGGAAGCCGGCAAATCCGACGGAAAGCCGTCCCTCAGCCTTTGCCTTTCCGGTCACTACCTGCGCCACATGCTCCTGCACCTCCTTTTCGCCCGTATGGGCCAGCACTACGGCCGAGGCCTTGGGCAAGACCTCCTTCAGTGGCATCAACAGCTTCCGCGTCCCGAATGCCACGATGACGACCGGCTTGGCAGCTGCCAGTTCCTTCAGTAATGGTGCATAGCCTCCTCCATCGGCTGTATGGAGAGCGACGACCACCCGCTGGGCAGGACGCAGCTTCTCCCGCAAGGCGGCTACCGAATAGGCATTGCCTTTTACCCATGTCAGGTCCACCGACTCCTTCAAGGACTGATAGAAAGGTGCATCGTCCGTCAGCGACGACGACAGGTTGAGCAACACGGTGCCAGACAGGGACAAATCGAGTGGCAGCACAGCGTCTGCATTCTTCAGCACCGTCACCGATGCCCGCTGCAGGTCGGCAGCCAACTCCTGGGTGGCAGGCGACTCCAGCCGCTGGTTCCAGTTGCCTTCTTCCACCGGCACGCGATGGGCCAGTCCCAATGCATATTTGTAGGTCAACACCTTGCGACACTTGGCCGTAATCTGCTCCTCGGTCAGCCGTCCCTCCTTCACTGCCTTCAACACCCCGGCCAGCTCCTGCTTCAGGTTGCGGCGGGCCAGCACCATATCGTTGCCGGCCATCAAGGCCTGCGCACTCACCTCCGCTTCGGCGGCAATGCCTCTCATTTCCAAGGCATCGGTAAAGGTCAGGCCCTCAAAGCCCAGCTCCTCCTGCAGCAGCTGCCGCACCATCTCCCCCGAAACGGAAGCAGGCCGCTTGGACAAACGGGGCACCTGCAGGTGTCCCACCATCATGCCGCCAATCCCTGCACGGATGGCCGCCCGGAAAGGCACCCACTCCACACTGTCGAGCCGCGCCCGGTCGAAGGGCAACTGCGGCAATGCCCGGTGCGAATCGGTTTCCGTATCTCCATGACCGGGGAAATGCTTGCAGACCGCCAGCACCCCGCCGTCCTCCAGCCCTCGGGCATAAGCCACCACCTTCCGTGCCACCTCTTGCGGAGAGGCTCCGAACGAACGGGTGTTGATGACCGGATTGGCCGGATTGTTGTCCACGTCGGCCACGGGGGCGAAGTTCACCTGGACACCGATTTCGCGCAGCTGGCGGGCCACTTCCCGTCCGTAGCGATAGAGGAGCGTATCATTGGCGATGCATCCCAAGACCCGATTCCGCGGGAATACCGGTGTCCCTTTCAGGCGCATCGAAAGTCCCCACTCGCCGTCGAAGGTCACCAGCAGCGGCACCTTGCTCCACTGCTGGGCCAGGTTCGTCAGCTGCACCTGCCGTTCCACTTCTCCTCCCGAAAAGAGCAAGCCGCCGATGGCATACTCCCGGATGGCCGACTGAAGGCTCTCCCGGTTCTTCTCGGTCGTCAGCGGTGCCACCGTATGAATCATCAGCTGTCCGATTTTCTCTTTCAAGGTCATCCCCTCCAGCTGCTGCTCCACCCATTGGCTACAGGCGGCCCGGTCGCTCATGCGCAACAGGACATTGGGAGTCGTCTGCGCCATTCCCGCCGACAGACACCCCCACAGCAACAGGAGCAAAAGCCCTCCTATTCTTCCCGTTCGTTTCATATCTCTTGTCATTTAGTTCACTTTCGACACATGTATCTCCATCTTTCCCACGAACGCGCCGTTCTTGCCCATCTGCTGCACGGGAATCTCCCGTCCGTCCAGGTTGGGGTAAGTGACAGGACGCTCGAACAACGAATGGGAGTGACCGCCCACCACCACATCAATATGGCGGGTGCTCTTCACCAGTTCCACATCCGACCATCCTTGCCCCTTCCATCCGAGGTGCGACAGACACACCACCACATCGCATTTCTCCTGTTCCCGCAGCAGCGTGGCCACCCGCTGCGCTTCCTGGATGGGATTCTCAAAACGGATTCCCTCATAGAGGTCGCCCAGCACCAGTCCGTCCAGTTCAGCACCCAACCCGAAGATTCCGATGCGCAAGCCCTTCCGTTCCAGCACCACATACTCCTTGACACACCCCTCCAGCACCGTGCCCGTCACATCATAGTTGGCACAGACTATCGGGAACTTTGCCATCCGGAACAGACGGGCCATGTTCTCCAGTCCGAAATCAAACTCATGGTTGCCGATGGTAGCGGCATCATAGCGCATGTGGTTCATCAGGGAGATCTCCACCTCCCCTTTGAACATATTATAATAAGGTGTACCCTGGGAAAAGTCCCCTGCATCCAGCAACAGCAAGTCCGGGTCTTTCTCCCGTTCGTCCCGCACACAGGTGGCGCGTCGGACCATTCCTCCCTTTCCGGCATACAAGGTATCTGCATACGTGTCCGGGAAAGGCTCTATCCGGCTGTGCATATCGTTGGTATGCAAGAGGGTCACCGTCTTCTCCGTTTGTGCCCAGCTCATGGCCGTCATCAGGAAGGCCAGCAGCATCCAGGCTATTCTTCTTTTTGTCATATCCGGTATCTCCTTTCTATTTATCGATTACAATCCGCCCATCGCTCCGTCCGTCCACCTGCTGCCCGGCATCCGTACAGCGCACCACATAATCTATCAGTACATCCCGCAGGAGCAAATCGGCAAACTGGGTCACACTGGAGGCCGACTTGAAGGCATCCATTCGGTCGTTTCCTTCTACCACATAGTTGATGGTAGCCACCCGGTACTCCCTTGCGGAATCTACCGTCCTGCCTCCCACTTTCGCCTGCAACAGCTTTCCGTCGGCCGTTATCACCAGTTCGGCCCCACTGATTCCTTCACCGCCGCAGGCGGCTATCTGTTCCAGCAGGTGCAACAGCACATCCCCCCGCAGCACGGCTACGGCCAGATTATTCTCAAAAGGACAGACCTGGTAGATATCCCCCACCGTTATCTCCCCTTCCTCCAGCAGGCTGCGTATGCCCCCGATATTCATCACGGCCATGTCCGTCGGCTGTCCCGTCCGTGCGGCGACTGACTCGCGGATGATATCAGTCAGCAGGTTCGACAAGGGCGATTCGGGGCGATAGCTTTTCAAGGTGTGAGCAGCCTCGCCCACTACCCGCTGCATTTCCCTGTCCACCGCCGTCTTATAAGGTTCCAACAGGCGTGCAGCCTCCTCATCGGGATGTACATCGTAGGCAGCCGTGAGGGGAATCCGGCCCCCCGTCACCTCCTCCACCTGCATAATTTCCACGGCCGTCTGGCCGGAATGGCAAGCTGCGGCCAGTGCCGACAACAATACGGCTACCGTCACCCGCCATCCATAGTTTGTCTTCGTTCGTTTCATTGTTCTGCGTTATTAACCGACCAAAAGTAGGGAAAAAAACGTTTTCCGCCAAAGAATAACGAAAAAAAAGCCGAAAGATTTGGCCATTAACGGGAAAATGCGTTACTTTGCACCGCTTTCGCGCAATCGCTGTCAAGAGGAGTTACTTGGTATGTTGCGTTGTAACGATAAACAATTTAATTTTAAAGGAAAAAATGGATTTAATTAAAATTGCTGAAGAAGCATTTGCTACTGGCAAACAGCATCCTTCATTCAAGGCAGGTGACACAATTACAGTAGCTTATCGTATTATCGAAGGTAACAAGGAACGCGTACAGCTGTATCGCGGCGTTGTTATCAAAATCTGCGGCCACGGCGAAAAGAAGCGCTTCACGGTTCGCAAGATGTCGGGAACTGTAGGTGTAGAACGTATCTTCCCCTTGGAGTCTCCGGCTATCGACAGCATCACTGTCAACAAAGTGGGTAAAGTTCGTCGCGCCAAGTTGTACTACCTGCGTGCACTTACCGGTAAGAAGGCAAGAATTCAGGAAAAGCGCGTGAACAACGCCTAAGATTGAAATCAAGTATTCCTTACATACGAGAACAGGAGGCAAACCGGCAACGGTCTTGCCTCCTGTTTTCGTTGGGTCTTGCTCCGACCCGACTATTCAATGATTTCCACATCCGTAACGGACTGCTCGCTCCGGCGGCGGTAGCGGAACAGACGGACCAGATCGGTGAGGGAGTACACGATGGCGGCAGCTCCCAACAGGATGAAGGGGACCGTAGCGGCCTCGAAAGGATTGAACAGTACCACCAGACCTGCCACGAAGACCAGGACAGGCACCACAAACCATGCCCACGGAACGGGCAGCTGCGCACGGGCCGCCGCCAGATTGGACAACTGGCT
Source organism: Phocaeicola plebeius (assembly GCA_004558305.1). GTDB lineage: Bacteria > Bacteroidota > Bacteroidia > Bacteroidales > Bacteroidaceae > Phocaeicola > Phocaeicola plebeius_B. Next base: position 58,668 of record SFDG01000003.1, on the reverse strand, counting down.
GACTCCGGCCATCACCAGCAAGGCTCCCAAGACATACATCAGGATACTGACAAAGAATCCCGGCATAATGATCAGCCAAATGCCGAACAACGTACTGCCCAAGGCCACCACGGGCAATGCCGAGCGTTGCGCCGAACGCTGGGTGAACGAGGTGACCAATCCCAGCAATCCCGGTACGAGAAACAGTACTCCAATCGTAATCACCAGGTAACTGACTGCCATTCCTGGCCATGCGACCAACAAGATGCCGATAATCAGCGCGCACAGGCTGCTGACCAGCGAATAATTGAATGTTTTCATCATCTGCCTCCTTTTCTTTATGATTCTACAGCGAATGTAGTCATTTTCTCCAAGACTGCCGGAAAGAAAGACGATAAAAAAGCTAAAAAGGCCTTTATGGACATCTCTATCATGTTCCCCAGACTGTACGAGATGTCCCTCTTTCCCCCTCCGTCAGGCGAGTACAAAAACACCCCGGTTTTTACATAAAGACAGCGAAAAGAAGGAATCTGCGACAGAATATCAGAAGAACGCACGGGCCGACTTCCGAATAGCCAAAAACTGAAGTTCTGTTAAAATAACGACTGCGGTCGTGACGGTCTAACGACAGGCATCGTGACCTCCTTACGACTGAAGTTCTTACACTTCTTCGACAGGCATTCTTAGACCGCAACGACAGGCATTCTTAGGCCGCCACGACAGGCATCGAAGAAGGACAAGAACAGGCCGTCTTCCCCCACGACTCCTCGCACGCTTCCGCTGTCCTCAAAAAAAATCGTGGCAAAAGACGAAAAAAGTCGGCATTCCGCTTGGATTATCAAAAATAACCCCTACTTTTGCATCGATTAATAAACAAAACAACGATATAAATAAAGAACTATCATGAATACCCCGTTGACGAATACATTCTTTTGGTGGCGTCGCTTACAACTCCTGAAGTCGTAAGTGAGCCGTTCCGTATGCGTGTATCCGTCTGCTGAGTCATCCAAAATACAGGAAAAGAGGCTGTCGTACTTACGACAGCCTCTTTTTCGTTAATGAACCCACCAGAAACAAAAACAAAAAACAGATTACAACGAATCATGAAAACGTATCAAGTCAACCCGGAAGGGTATTACGGGGAGTTCGGCGGTGCCTACATCCCCGAAATTCTCCACCGATGTGTGGAAGAACTGCGACTGGCCTATCGGAAGGTCATCGACAGTCCGGACTTTCAGCAAGAGTTTGCACAGCTGCTGCACGACTACGTAGGCCGTCCCTCTCCCCTCTATCTGGCCCGACGGTTGTCGGAGCGCTACGGCTGCAAAATCTACCTGAAACGCGAGGACCTGAACCACACCGGCGCACACAAGATCAACAATGCCATCGGACAGGTGCTGCTGGCCCGACGCATGGGCAAACGGCGCATCATCGCCGAAACCGGAGCCGGCCAGCACGGCGTGGCCACCGCTACGGTATGTGCACTGATGAACATGGAATGCGTGGTCTATATGGGCAAGACCGACGTGGAACGCCAGCACGTGAACGTGGAAAAGATGAAGATGCTGGGAGCCACCGTGCGCCCCGTGACCTCGGGCAACATGACCCTGAAAGATGCCACCAACGAGGCTATCCGCGACTGGTGCTGCCATCCTGAAGACACGTACTACGTCATCGGCTCTACCGTAGGCCCCCATCCCTACCCCGACATGGTGGCCCGCCTGCAGTCCGTCATCAGCGAAGAAATCCGCCGACAACTGCTGGAACACGAAGGACGCGACTATCCCGACTACCTGATGGCCTGCGTGGGCGGGGGCAGCAATGCCGCCGGTACCATCTTCCATTACATCGACGACGAACGGGTGAAAATCGTGCTGGCAGAAGCCGGCGGAAAAGGAGTGGAGACCGGCATGACCGCCGCCACCATCCAGGCCGGACGCTTGGGCATCATCCACGGCTCGAAGACCTTGGTGATGCAGGATGCCGACGGACAAATCATCGAGCCTTACTCCGTCTCGGCCGGACTGGACTATCCGGGCATCGGTCCCCTGCACGCCCACCTTTCGCAGCAACACCGCGCCACCGTCCTGGCCGTGAACGACGACGAGGCCATCCGTGCCGCCTACGAACTGACACGACTGGAAGGCATCATACCGGCACTGGAGTCGGCCCATGCCCTGGGCGCACTGCCCAAACTGCACTTCCAGCCTACGGACATCGTGGTGCTGACCGTCTCCGGACGCGGCGACAAAGACATGGAAACCTATCTGACTCACAACCCTAACTCCACAGAACAATGAAAACCTACACGTATACCACCCAATACAAGACGCTGCTGGGCGACCTGCACACCCCGGTCAGCACATACCTGAAAGTCCGTGACCTGTTTCCCCAAAGTGCCCTCATGGAAAGCTCGGACTACCACGGCGGCGAAAACAACCGCTCCTTCATCGGCCTGAACCCCATCGCCCGCATCGAAGTGGGACACGGCATGGCCACGGCCACTTTCCCCGACGGCACGCACGAACGACATGCGGTGAGCGAAGACTATCCGGTAGAAACCGCCATCAGCGACTTCCTGACCCGTTTCCAGGTGAGCGGCGAATATGCCGGCTACTGCGGACTGTACGGCTACACCACCTCCAACGCCGTGCGCTATTTCGAGCACATTGACGTGAAGGACAGCACCGAAGCGAAGAACGACGCCCCGGACATCCTGTACATCCTCTACAAATACATCATCGTGTTCAATGACTTCAAGAGCGAAATGGTACTAGTGGAGATGCAAGGCCAGGGAGAGAGCAGCCATATCGACACCATCGAACGGGCCATCGCCGACCGGAACTACACGAGCTACGAATTCCATCCGGTAGGCCCCACGACCAGTACCCTGACCGACGAGGAACACAAGGCCAACATCCGAAAAGGCATCGCCCACTGCCTGCGCGGGGATGTCTTCCAGATTGTCCTCTCCCGCCGGTTCATCCAGCGGTTCGAAGGCGACGACTTCAAGCTCTACCGGGCCTTGCGAAGCATCAATCCCTCCCCCTACCTGTTCTATTTCGATTTCGGCGGTTTCCGAATCTTCGGCTCCTCGCCCGAAACGCACTGCAAGATTGAAGGACGGACGGCCACCATCGACCCGATAGCCGGCACCACCCGGCGCAGCGGCGACAAGGCAACCGACGAACAGCTGACGGCGGCCCTGTTGGCGGACCCGAAGGAAAATGCCGAACACGTCATGCTGGTGGACCTGGCCCGCAATGACCTGAGCCGCAACTGCCACAACGTGCACGTAGCCTTCTACAAGGAACCGCAGTACTACAGCCATGTCATCCACCTGGTCAGCCGGGTCAGCGGCGAGCTGGACGAAGGGGCCGACCCCATCAAGGCCTTCATCGACACCTTCCCGGCCGGTACGCTGAGCGGTGCGCCCAAGGTGCGTGCCTTGCAGCTCATCAACGAATACGAGCCCCACAACCGGGGAGCCTACGGCGGCTGCGTCGGCTTCATCGGACTGAACGGATCGCTGAACCAGGCCATCACCATCCGTACGTTCGTGAGCCGCAACGGCGAACTGTGGTTCCAGGCGGGCGGCGGCATCGTGGCCAAGAGCAACGAAGAAAACGAGCTGCAGGAAGTGAACAACAAACTCGGTGCGCTGCGCAAGGCCATCTTGCTGGCAGAGACACTGTAAACAAGCAACCATTTATATACATACCACCATGAAAATCGTCATCATCGACAATTACGACTCGTTTACCTATAACCTGAGCCATCTGGTCAAGGAAGCCGGTGCCGAAGTGACCGTGCTCCGCAACGACCGCTTCGAGCTGTCGGACCTGGCCGTCTACGACAAAATCCTGTTGTCACCGGGACCCGGTATTCCGGAAGAAGCCGGACTGCTGCTGGAGGTCATCCGCCACTATGCCGGCCAGAAGCCCATCCTGGGCATCTGCCTGGGCGAACAGGCCATCGGAGAAGCGATGGGGGGACGGCTCGTCAACCTGAAAGAAGTCTACCATGGCGTACAGACTCCCGTAGAACTGACCACCGCAGACTACCTCTTCGAAGGGCTGCCCTCCCGCATTCCCGTGGGCCGCTACCACTCGTGGGTCGTCGACCGCGACTCCCTGCCCGACTGCCTGGAAGTGACCGCCGTGAGTGAAGAAGGTTACATCATGGCCCTGCGCCACCGCACCCTGGATGTACGCGGTATCCAGTTTCACCCCGAATCGGTATTGACCCCCTCGGGAATGGCCATCCTGAGAAACTGGCTGGAACACTGACCTGACATCCTTCACATGAATTACAATACATTTATCCCAACTACAATGAAACAACTACTCTCCCACCTCTTCCAGCACGAAGTGCTGAGCGAAGAGGAAGCCTGCCGGCTCATGAACCACATTACGGCAGGAACGTATAACGACGCACAACTGGCTGCCCTGCTCACCGTCTACCGGATGCGCAACATTACCGTCGACGAACTGCTGGGCTTCCGCCAAGCCTTGCTGGCCACCCGGGTCCCTGTCGACCTGACGGCCTACCGCCCCATCGACATCGTAGGCACGGGCGGTGACGGCAAGAACACCTTTAACATATCGACCTGCGCCTGCTTCATCGTGGCCGCTGCGGGCTATCCCGTGGCCAAGCACGGCAACTACGGAGCGACCTCCATCAGCGGAGCCAGCAATGTCATGGAACAGCACGGTGTCCGGTTCAGCAACCGGCAGGAGGACCTGCAACGGTCTATCGAAGGCTGCAACATGGCCTACCTGCATGCCCCTCTGTTCAATCCGGGCCTGAAAGCCGTAGGTCCGGTCCGCAAAGCCTTGCAGGTACGCACCATCTTCAACCTGCTGGGTCCGCTGGTCAATCCCTGCCAGCCTGCCTACCAGCTGCTCGGAGTGGCCGACCTGCAGCAGATGCGCCTCTACACCCATACTTTGCAGCGCCTCGGCATCGGTTTCGCCGTCGTGAACAGCCTGGACGGCTACGATGAAATCTCGCTGACCAACGAATTCAAGATCTGCACCAACACGTACGAAGGCATCCACCTTCCTGCCGACCTTGGATTGAGTACCGCCCATTCGGAAGACCTGTACGGAGGGGACACGCCACAAGCGGCGGCACGCATCTTCGACAATGTGCTCCAGAACCAGGGAACAACCGCCCAGACAGACTGCGTGCTGGCCAATGCCGCTTTTGCCATCCAGGCCATCGAACAGCAGAAAAGTGCCACAGAATGTGTGGCCATCGCCCGGGAGGCATTGGTCAGCGGAAAGGCCTGGAAGACCCTGCAAAGATTCATCGAACTCAACTCATAACCACCTACGATTATGGATACAGATATTCTGACTACCATCCTCGCCCGCAAACGTGAAACGCTGGCAGACGATCAGCAGGCAGTTCCCCTGGACTACCTCGCCGAACAGCTGGGAGAGCCTCAACCGGGCATCAGCATGAAGCAGCACCTGGCCGCCTCCCCCTATGGCATCATCGCCGAGTTCAAACGCCGGTCGCCTTCGAAAGGGTGGATTCACCAGGAGGCGGACCCTGCCCTCGTCATTCCTGCCTATCAGGCGGCCGGGGCATCGGCCCTGTCCATCCTGACCGACGTGCCGTTCTTCGGCGGCAGTCTGAAAGACTTGCGTGTGGCCCGACAGCGGGTGAACCTGCCCATCCTGCGGAAAGATTTCATCGTGAGTACCTACCAGCTCTACCAGGCCAAACTGACAGGAGCGGATGCCGTACTGCTGATTGCCGCCGCCCTCAGCATCGACGAATGCCGACACCTGGCAGCCGAAGCACACCGCCTGCAACTGGAAGTTTTACTGGAACTGCACCGGAAAGAAGAACTGGCATACATAAATGAAGATATTGACATGGTAGGCATCAACAACCGTAACCTGGGCACCTTCCACACCGATGTGGAAAACTCCTTCCGCCTGGCCGAGCAACTGCCGAAAGATACCGTACTGGTATCGGAAAGCGGCATCTCGCAGCCAGCGACGGTACGGCAGTTGCGCCAGGCCGGATTCCGCGGCTTCCTCATCGGAGAAACCTTCATGAGGGATGCGGACCCCGGTCGAGCCTTGGCCGATTTCATCCGGCAGCTGCAAGAGGAGGAGGGAGTATGATTGTCAAAGTATGCGGAATGCGCGAAGCGGAGAACATCCGTGCCGTAGAGCAGGCCGGTGCAGACTGGATGGGGTTCATCTTTTATCCCCGTTCGCCCCGCTTCGTTCCGGAGCCGCCTGCCTACCTGCCCCTGTCGGTCCGGCGGGTGGGCGTATTCGTCAATGCCGGAGAAGCGGACATCCTGCCACGCGCCGCTGCCTTCCGGCTCGACCTTGTCCAGCTCCACGGGAAGGAGCACCCCCGATTGTGCGAGCGGCTGCAGCAAGAGGGACTGAAAGTCATCAAGGCGTTCGCCCCGAAACAGGCCGAGGACTTCACGGCCACTGCCGACTACGAAGGCTGTACCGACTATTTCCTGTTTGATACACCTACCGCCTCGCACGGCGGGTCAGGCCGTTCCTTCGACTGGGACCTGCTCCGGCACTACACCGGCCGTACGCCTTTCCTGCTCAGCGGCGGCCTGCGTCCGGACAGTCTGGAAGCCCTGAAACGATTCCGTCATCCCTGCTGGGCAGGTATCGACCTGAACAGCGGTTTCGAAACAGCTCCGGGACGGAAAGACGCAGAACTGCTGCAATCCTTTATCACAAAATTCAAGAGCCACTAAAAAACATGTATTCTTATGAACCGTATCAATGAATTATTCAACAAAAAACAACAGAATGTCCTCTCCATCTATTTCTGTGCCGGCAGCCCTACATTGGAAGGCACCGCTTCAGTCATCCGTACCTTGCAGGACAAGGGAGTGGACATGATAGAGATAGGCATTCCTTTCAGTGACCCCATGGCCGACGGACCGGTCATCCAGGCCGCTGCCACCCAAGCCTTGCGCAACGGCATGACCCTGCGCAAGCTGTTCGACCAACTGCAGAACATCCGGCAGGAAGGAGTGACGATTCCCTTGGTTCTGATGGGCTACCTGAACCCCATCCTGCAGTTCGGCTTCGAAGCCTTCTGCCGCCGTTGTCAGGAATGTGGCATCGACGGGGTCATCATTCCTGACCTGCCCTTCAAGGACTATATGGAGGAATACCGGGCCATCTCGCAGCAATACGACATCAAAGTGACCATGCTCATCACCCCCGAAACCAGCGAGGAGCGCATCCGCCTCATCGACCGGTACGCCGACGGCTTCATCTACATGGTTTCTTCGGCTGCCATTACCGGAGCGCAAAAAGACTTCAACGAGCAGAAACAGGCGTATTTCCGCCGCATCGAAGCGATGCAGCTGGAACACCCGCGCATGATTGGGTTCGGCATCTCGAACCGACAGACGTTCGAAGCGGCTGCCGCTCATGCAGCGGGCTGCATCATCGGCAGCAAGTTCGTGACCCTGCTACAAGAAGCCGACGGGGACGCTGCCGTCGCCGCCGACCAGCTGCTGGCCGCCATCCGATGAATGCGTGAAGGTATATCAGCATCCAGCACATATCAAAATGTCATTCTGAACGTCAGCGAAGAACCTGAATACATTTACTAATGCTTTACAGATTCTTCACTACGTCCAGAATGACAATGAATCATGTGACATTTTGTTCCGGCACTCCTCCTTTGTTGCCTACTCTTTCTTCTTGTTCAGCTTTGTATCATTCAAGCCGCGCTTCTCCAGGAGCCACTTGATATCCGGGGTCTTCCCACGGAAACGGACATACATCTCCATGGCATCATCGATACCTCCCGGTGTGAGCACCTCGTAACGGAACTTACGGGCCAGTTCAGGCTGGAATATGTCTCCACTCTCCACATACGCTCCAAAGGCATCGCAGTCGAGCACTTCGGCCCAGATATAACTGTAATAGCCGGCCGTGTAACCGCCTCCCATGGTATGGGCAAAGTAAGTAGAGCGATAGCGGGAAGGAATCTGTTTCAACAATCCCCGCTTGCCCAGTACCTTCGCCTCGAAAGCCATCGGGTCAAAATCCGCAGGCACCTCCTTCAAAGTATGGAAATCCATATCCAGCAAGGAAGCCGCAAGGTATTCTACCGTAGCGAACCCTTGTCCGTACTTACCGCTCTTGTCCAGTTTCTCGATCAGCTCCATCGGGATGATTTCCCCCGTCTGGTAATGTTTGGCATAGACTTTCAGCACCTCCGGTTCGAAGGCCCAGTGTTCGTCGATTTGCGATGGCAGTTCCACGAAGTCGAGGGGTACTTCACTGACCCCTAAATAGTGTACATCGCCGAACAAGGAATGCAGGCCGTGGCCAAACTCATGGAAAAGCGTGCTCGCCTCGTCCATGCTGAGCAAAGCAGGTTCGCCGGCAGACGGCTTGGTGAAATTGCAGACGATAGACACGATCGGTACCACCTTGTTGCCCTGCTCATCGTACTGCTGCGGACGATAGATGGTGCACCAGGCCCCGCCATTCTTGCTTTCTCGGGGAAAGAAGTCGAAATACAAAATGCCCAACTGTTTCCCGTCCTGGTCGATACACTCGAAAGCCTGAGCCTCGGGATGCGGCAAGGGCAGGTAGGACAAGGGACGGAAACGGATGCCATACAACCGGTTGGCCACATAAAACGCCCCTTCACGCACCTGGTTCAATTCGAGGTACGGACGGACTTCGTTCTCGTTGATGCTGAACTTGCGGCTCTTGGCTTTCTCGAAATAGTACCGCCAGTCCCATCCCTGGGGCTCGAACTTTCCTCCTTCGTTCTTGATTTCCTGCCGGATGTCCGCCAACTCCTGTTGGGCCACCTTCAACGCCGGTTTCCACAGCTGGTCGAGCAACTGGTAGACATTCTCCTCGTTCTTGGCCATGCGGTTATCCAAAGCCATCGCCGCATAGTCGGGGAATCCCATCAGCTTCGCTTTTTCCAGACGGGCCGTCACAAGCTCACGGACCACCGACTTGTTATCCTGGGCATTGCCGTTGTTGCCCCGATTGATGTAAGCTTTGAAGATCCGTTCGCGCAGGACGCGGTTGTCCGCATACTGCAGGAACGGCATCACACTGGGATTGTGGAGAGTGAATACCCATTTTCCTTCCATCCCCAATGCCTGCGCCGTTTCGGCGGCATTGGCAATCAGGGAAGCCGGCAGCCCGCTCAAGTCCTTTTCGTCGTCCACCACCAGCTTAAAAGCATTGGTTTCTTTCAGCATGTTCTGTTCGAACTTGATTTCCAGCAGACTGATCTGCTCGTTCAGCTTGCGCAACTTCTCCTTGTCCGCATCGTTCAAGTTCGCTCCCCGGCGCGTGAAGGCCTTGTAGGTTTCATCGAGCAACTTGTTCTGTTCCTTGTCCAGCTGGAACTTGGCACGATTGTCGTACACTTGTTTCACACGGTCGAAGAGCAGCGGATTCATGTATATATCATCGGTATGGGCCGACAAGAGCGGCGACAGTTCCTGACTCAGGGCCTGCATCTCCGCATTGGTATCGCAGGCACTCTGGTTGCCAAACATCAGCTGCACCTGCATCAGCAAGGCTCCGCTACGGTCGAGCGCCACAATCGTATTCTCGAAATCGGGCATGGAGCGTTGGCGGACGATGGCATCGATTTCCTGTTTCTGCAATTCTATTCCTTTCAAAAAGGCTTCGCGATAGTCCGCGAGCGTAATCTGGTCGAACGGAGGCACTCCATACGGAGTGTTGTACTCCACCAAAAACGGATTGACATGCAGCTGTACGGATCCGGCGGTCTGACCGAAAGCAGCCATGGAAGCCGTCAGCAACGTTGAAGCAAATAACATTCTACATTTCATATATTCTTCATTTTTTATTGATTAATTGTGTTTTCAGATAGTCGTAAAAATCATGCTGCGCCCGCACCTTCGGTCCGTCGGGAGTGCGCTTGAACACATTACGCAGTCCGTCGTCAACCCAGCAAGCCTTCCAGTCGGCCTTCAGCTGCAGCTCCAGCATGTCCACCAACTGCTGCCGCAAGCCCTTGTCGAGCACCGGTACCACGGCTTCAATGCGGCGGTAGAGGTTGCGCTGCATCCAATCGGGCGAACCGATGAAGAGACGAGGATGCCCGTTGTTCCCGAAATACCACACACGGGCATGCTCCAGAAATCCGTCCACGATACGGGTGATGCGGATGTTACGGCTGAACGGCCGGCCGGGTATCAGGCAGCAGATACCCCTGACAATCAGGTCGATCTGCACGCCGGCTTCGCTGGCCGCATAGAGTTCCTCTATCATGGAGACATCCTGCAGGGCATTCATCTTCAGGATGATGCGACCCTGTTTCCCGCTGCGGGCCAACTCCACCTCGCGATGAATCATTTTCTTCAGTTCCGGCAGCAGATTGAAACGAGCAATCAGAAGACGCTTGAAAACCGGTTCGGTGACCTCCCGCTGCAGGGTACGGAACAGCAGGTGCATGTCGTCCACCACCACAGGACTGCACGTGAAGTAGCCGATATCGGCATAGACCTTGGCCGTCTTCTCGTTGAAATTGCCCGTGCTGACATACACATAACTGCGAATCCGTTTGCCCTGGTCGTCTTCACGGAGCACCAGGGCCACCTTGGCATGTACCTTCAGGCCTGGAATACTGTAGATGATGTGCACGCCGGCCTTGGTCATCATTTCTGCCGTGGCCAGATTGTTCTCTTCATCAAAACGGGCCTTCAGTTCCACGAAAACGGTCACACGTTTTCCGTTCTGTGCCGCAGCCATCAGCAGATTGATGACCTCGGAGTGTTCTGCCACCCGATACTGCGTAATCATGATTTCCCGGCAATGGCGGTCGTTCACGGCCTCGTGGAGGAAATGGGTAAAATGGTCGAAACTCAGGTAGGGATAGTACAGCAGTACATCCCGCCGGGCAATCAGGCGATACATGAAACGCGGGCACGTATCCAGTCCCGGCATCCGGAGTCCCTGCGGCTTGCATACCGACGGAACTTGAGGATTGGGACAAGGCAGTGCCGACAGATCCTCCAGATTCAGGTGCTTGTCGCCCGGCACCAGCTCCTCCCGATGGATGGAAAAAGCGTCGACCAGGAAATCAAGGAAGTCTGCCGGCATCTTCCGGTCGTAGACAAAGCGGGCGATGGCCCCGATCTTACGCTTCTTGACCCGTTCCTTCAGGCGTTCCACCACATTCTCGGGCGGTACATCGTCCACGTAGACATCGGCATCCCGGGAAATCTTGCAGCAATAGCTACACTCCACGTCGTAACCGACAAAGATTTCGTGAAGGTTATCCTTGATAAGGTCTTCCAGGAACATCAGGAAATAGTCCTCGCCTTCGCGGGGCAATTCGACAAAACGGGGCAAGCGGCTGTAAGGCAGCTTCAGAATGTAGTATTCTTCATGGCCTCCTCCCGTCCGCCGGACACGCACGGCCAGGTACAGACGACGGTCGCGCAGGAACATCCGGACACACTCCTTCTCGACCTTGACCGGAGCCAGATACGGAAAGACCTCTTCCGTAAAATACCGATGAGCAAAGTCCCGCTGAACGGGCGACAACTCCTGACGCGACTGGTAGAAGACGATGTGCTGGCGACGAAGTGCAGGCAGGATGTCCTGCTCGTAGATGCGGACACGGTCCTCCAGCTGGGCATTCACGATATCGGTAATCTGTCGGATGAGGGCATACGCCTGGTCGACGGTCAGCGTCTCGCTCAGGCCGCCGGATGCCACGGCTTTCAGTTCGGCCACCCGCACCTTATAGAATTCTTCAAGGTTCGACGAGTAGATAGCAATAAAGTTAATACGCTCGTACAGAGGAAGCTCTGCATCCTCTGCCTCCAACAGCACGCGATGGTTGAACGAAAGCCAACTGATGTCGCGGTTGAAATATCTCATTTCTTTCTCCATATTTTTCTGAAGCTTTGGCCAAAATTACTACCTTTGTGCGAATAAAACAAAGAAAAATGACAAGAATCGGACTTCTATCAGATACACATGGATACTGGGATGACCGTTACCTGAAACATTTCGAGCCGTGCGATGAAATCTGGCATGCCGGAGACATCGGCTCGCAGGACATCATCGACCGGCTGAAGGCATTCCGTCCCTTCAGAGCGGTGTACGGCAACATTGACGGACAGGACATCCGGCTGCAATATCCCGAAACGTGCCGCTTTACCCTTGACGGGGCCGATGTTCTGATAAAACACATCGGAGGCTATCCAGGCAAATACGACCGCTCCATCCGTCCTGTCCTCCTGGCCCGTCCTCCCCAGCTGTTCGTCAGCGGACATTCACATATCCTGAAAGTGAAGTACGACCCGCACCTGCAACTGCTGCACATCAATCCGGGGGCCGCCGGGAAATACGGATTTCACACCGTACGGACGCTGGTCCGATTCGCCATACACGAAGGGAGATTCACCGATCTCGAAGTCATCGAGCTGGGTTCCTGACTGACACCTTACGGCGATAGAGATACTTTTCATGTTATTTCTATCAGCGGAAGGAATAGAAATTAGGGCCAAATGTTTGTAACTTTAAAAAAATTTCCGAAATTTGCAAACCAATAAACATGCTATTCTAAAGAGATTATGAGAACTTACTTAGTGACAGGGGCCGCCGGCTTTATCGGTTCGAACTACGTGAAATATATTCTGGCCAATCACGATGACATTCGGGTGATTATTCTGGATGCACTGACCTACGCAGGAAATCTGGCTACGATTGCCAATGACATCGACAATGAACGCTGCTATTTCGTAAAAGGGAACATTTGCGACCGTAGCCTCGTCGACCAGTTGTTTGCAGACTATAAGTTCGACTACATCGTGAACTTTGCCGCAGAAAGTCATGTAGACCGCAGTATCGAGAATCCCCAGCTTTTTCTGGAGACTAATATCTTAGGTACGCAGAACCTGATGGATGTTGCCCGGAGAGCCTGGGTAACCGGCAAGGACGAACTGGGTTATCCGACGTGGCGCAAGGATGTACGTTTCCATCAGGTTTCGACCGATGAGGTATATGGTTCGCTGGGCGAAGAAGGATATTTCACCGAGCAGACTCCGCTCTGCCCGCACAGTCCGTACAGTGCTTCGAAGACCAGTGCCGACTTGTTTGTAATGGCTTACCACGACACATACAAGATGCCCGTCACCATCACCCGCTGTTCCAATAACTACGGCCCGTACCACTTCCCGGAAAAACTGATTCCGCTGATCATCAAGAACATTCTTGAGGGGAAACGATTGCCTGTCTATGGCAATGGTACGAATGTACGCGACTGGCTCTACGTAGAAGACCACTGCAAAGCCATTGACCTGGTGGTCCGCAAGGGCAAGAACGGTGAAATTTACAATGTGGGAGGACACAACGAAAAACAGAACATCGAAATCGTGAAACTGACCATCGCCACCATCCACCGGCTGATGGAAGAAGAACCGGCCTATCGCAAGGTTCTGAAGAAAAAGGAGCTGGACGAACATGGCCAGATCCGCATTGACTGGATCAACGATTCGCTGATTACGTTCGTGAAAGACCGGTTGGGACACGACCAACGGTATGCCATCGACCCGACGAAAATCAAGAACGAACTGGGATGGTATCCGGAAACCTGCTTCGATGAAGGTATCGAGAAAACGATTATCTGGTACTTGAACCACCAAGATTGGGTAAAGAATGTCACCTCGGGGGACTACCAGAACTATTACGACAATATGTACAAGAACCGTTGAGTTAATGATTGACGGTTCTTCTAGCGGGGAGTAAACCATTTGTCATTCTGAGTCCCCATCACACTCGGTGTGATGGGGACTCAGAATGACAAATAGATTTATGCTACAGCATCTCTTTACACCTTCTCATTTCCCTTATTCCAACAGCAAATAAGCCTTGAAGTCGGCAAAGTCCTTCGACATCGGTACTGTCTGTTTGGTTCCTTTCATGAATGCCTGCAGCTTTTCAGGAATCTGTACGGTGGCACCGATGGCATTTTCCACCGTCTGCAGGAACTTGGCCGGATGAGCCGTTTCCAGGAAGACACCCGTTTCCCCAGGCTGGAGCTGTTCCGTCAAGGCACGGTAGCCACAGGCCCCATGCGGGTCGAGCAGATAACCGGTTTCCTGATAGGTCTGACGTACCGCTTCACGAATCTGTTCATCCGTATAGGTAGCTCCACTGATTTCAGCTGCAATCCGTTCGTGACTGCCCCCATACAAGTCGAGCACACGGGCAAAGTTACTCGGATTGCCGACATCCATGGCATTGGCAATCGTGGCCACGGAAGGACGCGGACAATATTCGGCCGTCTGAAGGTATTGATAGAAAATGTCGTTACGGTTGTTGGCAGCAATGAAACGCTTGACGGGCAATCCCATCTGCTTGCCGAACAAGCCGGCAGTGATGTTCCCGAAATTGCCACTGGGCACACAAACCACCACCTCATCGGCCTTGCCCATCTTCTTCAACTGGGCATAGGCATAAAAATAATAGAAGGCCTGCGGCAAGAAGCGAGCCACATTAATGGAGTTGGCCGAAGTCAGCTGCATGTGACGATTCAAGTCTTCGTCCATGAATGCATTCTTCACCAACGCCTGGCAATCGTCGAACGTACCCTCCACCTCAATGGCCGTGATATTCTGTCCCAAGGTCGTAAACTGCTTTTCCTGGATTTCGCTGACCTTACCTTTGGGATAAAGCACATAGACATGAATGCCTTCCACCCCCAGGAAACCATTGGCCACGGCACTTCCGGTATCGCCCGAAGTGGCCACCAATACATTGACCTGACGTTTGCCTTCCTTCCGGATAAAATAGCCGAGCAGACGCGCCATGAAACGGCCGCCCACATCCTTGAAGGCCAACGTGGGTCCGTGGAACAATTCGAGCGAATAGATATTCTCCTTCACCTTGACGACCGGCGCATCGAAGCTCAGGGTGTCATACACCAGCTGCTTCAGTATATCGGCAGGAACATCCTCGCCGAAAAAGGCATCGGCCACTCGGTAAGCGATTTCCTGAAAAGACAGGTCCTGTATCTCGTCGAAAAACGATTGCGGTAACCGTTTGATTTCATAGGGCATAAACAATCCCTTGTCAGCGGCCAGTCCCTTCACTACGGCTTCTTCCAGCGTAGCGTCAGCGGCCTGCTTGTTGGTGCTGTAATACTTCATATCTTGTTGTTTTCAATATTCATAAAAAGGTTCATAAACTCATCTTTCTCCAGACTGCCGTACGCTCCCTCGCGGCAGGCCACTTCGTCATAGGTCTGCACACCATCCGGTTCGATGCCCGGATAATAAATGAGGAAAGGAATGGGTTCTGCCGTATGCGTCCGATGGGCACACGGTGTAGGATGGTCGGGCAGCACAGCAATGGCCACCGGTTCCTCCCAGTCCTTGACGGCTTCGAAGATAGGTCCCAAAGCACGGCCATCCAAATATTCGATGGTCTTCAGTTTCAAGTCCACATCCCCTTCGTGTCCGGCTTCGTCACTTGCCTCCACATGGAGATAGACGAAATCATCGGTCTTCAATGCTTCAATGGCTGCCTGTGCCTTCCCTTCGTAATTGGTGGTATACAGTCCCGTCGCCCCTTCCACATCGATGCAACGCAGTCCGGCATAATGTCCGATGCCACGGATCAGGTCCACCGCCGTAATGACGGAGCCTTTGCGAATGGACGGATATTTCTGGGAGAGCGGCTCCATCTGCGGACGATACCCCGGACTCCAGGGCCAGATGCTGTTGGCCGGGTCCTTTCCCTCCGCCACCCGGCGAAGGTTGACAGGATGTTCGGCCAGCAACTGCTGCGAAGCCAGTATCAATTCGTTCAACAGGTCGGCTGTTGCCTGGGCTTCCGGACAGAGTGCTTTGACCAGATTCGGACGGAACGGTTGGAGGGGAACATCGTGGGGCGGTACACAGGCCACCCGCTTGTCTCCTCCCTTCACCACCAACAGGTGGCGGTACTGTACTCCCGTATAAAAATGTACCCGATCCGAACCCAACTGCTCGTTCAGGTAGTTCACCAGCACATCGGCTTCTTCAGTCGTGATGTGTCCGGCAGAATGGTTTTTCAGCAAATCGCCTTCCACACACACGATGTTGCACCGCATGGCCATATCGCCCGGCTGCAGTTCCACACCGATACTGGCCGCTTCGAGAACGCCCCGGCCCTCGTACACCTTCGGAAGATCATATCCCATGACCGACATGTTGGCCACTTCGCTGCCAGGATGGAAGCCATCGGCCACGGTCTTCAACATTCCCGTACGCCCCAAGGCCGCCAAGCGGTCCATGTACGGGGTGTGGGCATACTGCAACAAGGTCTTGCCGCCCAGCGACGGTACGGCCCAATCGGCCATTCCGTCGCCCAAAATGATAATACGTTTCATGCTCTCTTTTTCTCTTTTTTCGTGGAGTGTTGTCTTAAATGTTCGCAATGCTCATGATGTCCGCAAACACTCCGGCTGCGGTCACGGCAGCTCCTGCACCATATCCCTGGATGAGGAGCGGATATTCATTGTAACGTTCGGTCGTCAGCAAAATGATATTGTTACTGCCTTCCAAGTCGTAGAACGGATGGTGATGGTCTACCTCCTGCAAGGACACGCAGGCCTTCCCTTCAATCAGCTGGGCCACAAAGCGCAACCGCTTGTTCTCCTGTTCGAGCTTCTTGCGCCGGGCCTCAAAGTCTGCATCCAGTTCGGGAAGCCGCCGCCAGAAATCGTCGAGGGAACCTTCGAAGAAGTCATCGGGAATAAAGAGATGCTTCTCCACATCGGACTGGTCGATGCGGTACCCCGCCTCACGGGCCAAGATCACCAGTTTACGGATTACATCCTTTCCGCTCAAGTCAATGCGCGGATCAGGCTCTGAATATCCTTCCTCCTTCGCCCGACGGATGGTCTCACTCAGCGGCACATCAGGACCCAGCGTATTGAAGATAAAGTTCAACGTTCCGCTCAACACAGCCTGGATCTTCAGGATTTTGTCCCCACTGTTGATAAGGTCATTGATGGTATTGATGATGGGCAGTCCAGCCCCCACATTGGTCTCGAAAAGGAACTTCACTCCCCGTTGGCGGGCGATCTGTTTCAGTTCCGCATAAACATCGTATTCCGACGAAGCGGCAATCTTGTTGGCAGCCACCACCGCAATATTATGGCTCAGGAAATCCTTATACAGTCCGGCAATCTCTGCACTGGCCGTACAGTCCACAAAGACCGAATTGAAGATATTCATGCCGATGATCTCGTCGTGCAACACCCTCGGCGAGGAAGGCATCCCCTTTTCCTCCAAGGTCTGGCGGAAGTTGGCCAGGTCAATGCCCTCACGCGTGAAGTAGGCATAATGACCGTTGGCAATGCCCACCACCTTCAGCTTCAGTCCCCGTTCCTGCTTCAGTTTTTCCTGCTGGCTATGGATTTGCTCAATCAGGCTGTGCCCCACCGTTCCGATACCACAAATGAACAGGTTCAGCACTTGATATTCCGACAAGAAAAAAGAATCGTGAATGACATTCAGCGTCTTTCGGAGCGAAGCGCCCTCCACTACAAACGAAATGTTCGTTTCGGAAGCTCCCTGGGCACAAGCAATCACATTGATGCCGTTTCTTCCCAATGTACCGAACAGCTTGCCGGCAATACCCGGTGTATGTTTCATGTTCTCACCGACAATGGCCACAGTGGCCAAGTTGCGTTCCGCCTTCATCGGTGAAATTTCTCCCATTTCAATTTCTTTCTGGAACTCCTCGTTCAACACCTCGCACGCCAAGGCAGCATCTTCGTTGCGCACACCGATGGATGTGGAGTTCTCCGAAGAAGCCTGCGACACGAGGAACACACTGATACCGTTCTCGGCCAGCGTCTTGAAGATACGGTGGTTCACACCGATTACCCCAACCATGCCCAATCCGGTCATCGTAATCAGGCACGTATCGTTGATAGACGAAATCCCCTTGATTGGCTTCGACGTATGGTCTGTCTGCTGGCGAATGACCGTACCCGGTGCTTCCGGATTGAACGTATTCTTGACCAGGATAGGAATGTTCTTGTGGCACACGGGATAGATGGTGGGAGGATACACAACCTTGGCACCGAAATTACACAGTTCCATGGCTTCCACATAGCTCAAGTCGCTGATGGGATAGGCGGCACTGATGACCCGCGGGTCGGCTGTCATGAAGCCATCCACATCTGTCCAGATTTCCAGCTGGTCGGCATCCAATGCCGCCGCCAGGATGGAAGCGGTATAGTCAGATCCTCCGCGGCCCAAGTTGGTGATTTCTCCCGTTTCCTTGTCCGTAGCGATGAAGCCCGGTACCAGCGACACCTGCGGAATCTCCCGGAAGGCTTCCTTGACCAAGCAGTTGGTCAATTCAGAATCAAGGATATATTTGTTGTGCTTCCGTTCCGTCTTGATGAAGCTGCGCGAATCGAACCATTTGGCACCCGTAATCAGGGTAGCGACAATGATGGACGAAAGGCGTTCGCCATAGCTGACAATCGTAGCGGAAGTCTTGGGCGAGAGGTCATGAATCAGGTAAATCCCCTGGAAAATGTCCTTCAGTTCGCTCAACAGTCCATTCACATTGTCCAGCAATTCCTCACGGGCAGGGCCTGCGGGAATCACGGTATATACCATTTCGATATGGCGGTTCACGATTTCCTTCATCTCCTTTTCGTAGGCAGCATCGCCTGCGGCTGCCATCTTCGAGGTATGGATGAGTTTGTCTGTAATGCCACCCAAAGCGGAAACCACAACAATCACCTTGTCGTCTACCGCTTCTACTATCTTCTTAACGCTCAACATACTGTTGACGGAACCTACAGATGTTCCTCCGAATTTCAATACTTTCATGTGCTTTTATTTTATCCTGACAAACCCTGTCCTCGTCAATGGGACGGGCCTGCCTTACAATTCATAATAAAAAAACTTGGTAATACCCTAAGAAATGTTGCTTACATCCGTAAGCGTGATTCACGTAGAAACACTCTATATTCTCCCTACCCCCGAGGGGTCGTCCCGGAAGTCGATGTGCGGGTCAAGGTCCACCACATCCCCGTCATGGTTGTATGTTGACAATATAGATGCATGATGTTTTGTTTTTATTCGGCGCAAATATAGGGACAATTTTCTACAATCAAATACTTTTCGCTGATTTTTTATCACGGATAGCTGAAATAATCCGAATAGAATCCGTATATTCGCCGTTCGAAGCAAAACCATCATCAATTATGGCAGCAAAAGAAAAGACGGTATATGTCTGCACCAACTGCGGACAAGAATCGCCCAAATGGGCAGGAAAGTGTCCGGCCTGCGGACAATGGAACACCTTTGTAGAGGAGGTGCTGCGGAAGGAAACGCCGGTTGCCAAACATACGGCGCACGGCATCGAATCGGTACGAACCAAGCCTCTGCGCCTGCGCGAAGTGCTGGGCAGCGAAGATACGCGCATCGACCTGGGGGACGACGAACTGAACCGGGTATTGGGCGGCGGTCTGGTACAAGGCTCACTGACCCTTATCGGCGGGGAGCCGGGAATCGGCAAATCAACGCTGGTCCTGCAGACGGTGCTGCGTCTGGACAGGCTTAAGGTTCTGTATGTATCGGGCGAAGAAAGTACACGGCAGCTCAAGCTCCGCGCCGACCGCATTCCTCATCCAGAATCGGACAACCTGCTCATTGCCTGCGAGACATCCTTAGAAGAGATTTTCACCCACATCAAGAATACGGCACCAGACTTGGTCATCATCGATTCCATCCAGACCATTTCGACCGAATCCATCGACTCGTCACCCGGCAGTATCGTTCAGGTCCGCGAATGCTCTGCGGCCATCTTGAAGTTTGCCAAGGAAACGGGTACGCCGGTGCTGCTCATCGGACACATCAACAAGGAGGGCAGCATCGCCGGGCCAAAGGTGCTGGAACATATCGTAGACACCGTACTGCAGTTTGAAGGCGACCAGCATTACATGTACCGTATCCTGCGCAGCATCAAGAACCGTTTTGGAAGTACGGCGGAACTGGGCATTTACGAAATGCGGCAGGACGGACTGCGGCAGGTCAGCAACCCGTCGGAGCTGTTGCTCTCGCAAGACTATGAAGGCATGAGCGGAGTGGCCATTGCAGGTGCCATCGAAGGCATCCGTCCGTTCCTCATCGAAGTACAGTCACTGGTCAGCACCGCAGCCTACGGAATGCCACAACGATCGGCTACCGGCTTCGACATCCGCCGGATGAACATGCTGCTGGCCGTACTGGAAAAAAGGGTCGGATTCAAGTTGGGGCAAAAGGATGTCTTCCTCAACATTGCCGGTGGCCTGCGGGTGAACGATCCGGCCATCGACCTGGCCGTCATCAGTGCCATCCTATCGAGCAACATGGACACTGAAATCGAACAGGGAACGTGTATGACAGGAGAAATCGGTCTGAGCGGTGAGATTCGTCCCGTGAACAGGATTGAACAGCGCATCGGTGAAGCCGAGAAGCTGGGATTCAACCGGATGCTCATCCCCAAGCACAATCTCCAGGGACTGGACCGCAAGAAACTGAAAATCGAACTGGTTCCGGTCCGGAAAGTCGAGGAAGCGTTCCGGGAATTGTTCGGATAAAACAAGGGATAGTGATAGTAAATGGATGCAGATGCTTCACTACGTTCATCATGACATTAAAAAAAAGGACATTGTAGTCCATGAAAGAGAAGGTCTGCCAAAAGAAAAATCAAGAGAAAAAGCACCTGAGAGAGAATGAACTCTACAGAAAAGGAATATCGTAGTGAACGACCTATAATAAAAGTCATTCTGGACGCAGTGAAGAATCTGAATCCATCCACTGATGATTGACAGACTCTTCGTTGCGCCCAGAATGACAAGCTCTATGGCAGGCGGTCCCCGTCGGGACGCACCCTTATGCCATCTCTATCAGATGCCCAACGACTTCTTCACGGCCTCAATCTTGGCAGTCGCTTCAGCCTGTGCATTGGCATAGCACTTCGCACACTTCATTTCGCCCGGCAGTTCCATGTAGAACTTGATCTTCGGTTCTGTACCGGAAGGACGAACGGACACCTTCGTACCGTCTTCCGTGAAATACTGCAATACGTTGGAAGTAGTCGGCATGTCGATATCGCTCACAGTACCGTCGCCGGCAATAGCCTTCAAGGTCTGGTAATCCTTGGCCAGAACGACCTTCGATCCACCCAGTTCCTGCGGCGGGTTGGCACGGAAGTTCTCCATCATCGCCTTGATTTCGTCTGCACCCGTCTTACCCGGCTTCACAACGTTGACAGTCGTTTCCTTCGAGAAACCATATTCCAAGTAGATTTCCATCAGGATGTCATACAAGGTCTTGCCCTGGTCTTTCGCCCATGCACAGATTTCAGCCAACAGCGTACAAGCAGAAACGGCGTCCTTGTCGCGAACAAAGTCTTCTGCCAGGAAGCCATAGCTTTCTTCACCACCGCCAATGTACTGTTCCTGTCCTTCACGGAGACGGATTTCACGGGCAATCCACTTGAAGCCAGTGTAGCAATCCAACATCTTGATCTGGTTCTTGTCAGCCACCTTCTTAATCAGTTCGGTCGTCACGATGGTCTTCACGATGAATTCGTTACCCTTCATCTTGCCCATAGCGATGCGGTTCTTGATGATGTAGTACAAGAAGATGAGCGCCGTCTGGTTACCGTTGATCAGTACCCATTCACCCTTATCGTCCTTGCAAGCCATACCCACGCGGTCAGCATCCGGGTCGGAAGCCATCACGATATCACCATCGATTTCCTTAGCCAAGTTGATGGCCAGTGTCAATGCCTCTGCATTTTCAGGATTCGGAGAAATCACGGTGGGGAAGTCACCGCTCTTCACCATCTGTTCGGGCACGCAATGAACATTTTCAAAGCCCCACTGCTTCAGTGCCTGCGGAATCAGCATCATACCCGTACCATGAATCGGCGTGTAGACAATCTTCAGGTCTTTTTGACGACGAATTACCTCAGGATCGATGGAGATGCCATGTACCTTTTCCAAATA
Organism: Phocaeicola plebeius; assembly: GCA_004558305.1. Lineage (GTDB taxonomy): Bacteria > Bacteroidota > Bacteroidia > Bacteroidales > Bacteroidaceae > Phocaeicola > Phocaeicola plebeius_B. Next base: position 36,645 of record SFDG01000003.1, on the reverse strand, counting down.
GATATCATCAATGTCCTTGCCGACAATCTGAATCAGTTCCTGGTTGCCTTCGAACTTGATGTCTTCTACAGAAGTCACTTTCAGCACTTCGTCAATGATACCCTTATCGTGCGGAGCCAATACCTGTGCGCCATCGTCCCAATAAGCCTTATAGCCATTGTATTCCTTCGGATTGTGCGAAGCTGTGATGTTGATACCGCTCTGGCAACCCAGTTCACGGATAGCGAAAGACATTTCAGGAGTGGGACGCATGTCGTCGAACAAATATACCTTGATGCCGTTGGCCGAGAAGATGTCGGCAGAAATTTCGGCAAACTTGCGGCTGTTGTTACGGCAGTCATGACCTACCACCACCGAAATATCCGGCTTGCCGGCAAAGCATTTGTTCAGGTAATTGGCCAGACCCTGAGTGGCGGCACCCACGGTATAGATATTCATACGATTTGTACCTGCACCCATGATACCGCGCAGACCACCTGTTCCGAATTCCAGGTCTTTGTAAAAAGCATCAATCAGAGCGGTCTTGTCAGCATTGTCCAACATAGCTCTCACTTCTGCCTGCGTTTCTGCATCGTATGCAGGTGTCAACCATTTTTGCGCCTTTTCGGTGCACTGTTTAATCAATTCTTCGTTTCCCATGATGATTAGTATATAATTAATGTGTTTTCTTGAAATGAGGTTCTCAATACGATAGCAAAAATAAACTTTTTCGATTACTTATCCTAATCTTTCGAGCATTTTTTTTGAAAAAAAGATTACCATGCCTTATAGCGGTCGCCAGTCTGCTTCACGAGGTTACGCAAGAAATCTTCCGAATACCCCGGACGGCTGACAGAGGCATTGTTTCCGCTGGCAGGGCGCACGATCCGTCCGTCCTTGACTGGCTTCACGGCTCCGTCGTTATACCGCACGATAAGGAATTCCCCCAACCGCTTCCAGCTGTCTACGGCTGTCTGGGCCGTCATGTGGGTATAGTTTTTCAGAAATTCTTTTGCTTTCTGCGGCTGTTCGGCATACAATTTCAATGCCTGGCTTTCCACTCCTTCCTGGGCCTGTGCAAACATGTCTTCCAGTCCGTCCTGAACGGAACGCATATCACCGATCATCAGGTCGTAGCGGGGACGAATCATGTCGGCTACCCAGTTATAGATCCAGAAGGCTGAATTCCAGGAGAATGTCACGCAATCGCCTTCCTTCTCGTCGTAAACGGCCGGAACGGCATCCGTTCCGCAATAGACAGGTGTGAAAGGAGTCATATTCGCATCATCCAGTCCGAACCACATGACGCCTCCGATAGCGTCGGGCAGGTTGGCACGCAGCTGGGAAACGAAGACGAAGGCACTCTGCTGGGTAGAAATGGGGCGTTCATTGAAGTATTCTTCTCCGTCAACCTTGAAGGTGAGCGGCGAAAGCCGGTAGGGCATGTGGAAACTGCCGGCACCGACATCCTGGGTAATGTCGAGAGCAGTCCCTTCATAATGGTCGCGCATGGCCGCCTGCAGGTCGCGTACAGACACTTTCCGGTCGGGCTTGACATACAACGGCATGGCCTCTTTGCTCTTGCCTTGAATATAGGGCAGATAGGCTTCTCCTGTCGTTTTGCTGAAACGGTTGAAATAGCTCCACACACGGGCATCACAAAAACGGATGCCACCGAAATCGAGCGGACAATAGGCATCTGCAAAACTGAAATCCTTGTTCAGCCCGTCAAAATAGCCTTTCTCACGGGCAAAAGAAATGACATCGGGGGCATACAGGCAATTTTCCTTGTCATTCAGATCGAACTTGCGGATACGGCTCTGGTTGGCATGGGCAGCAATGCAATCATCGGGAATACGGACAGCTACCCACACGGCCCCCCTCACACCCGGTCCTTTACCAATCATCTCCATGATCCACACTTCGTTGGGGTCGGCAATGGAAAACGACTCACCGCTGCTGCAATAGCCGTATTCCTTCACCAGGTCTGTCATGACCTTGATGGCCTCCTTGGCCGTGCGCGAACGCTGCAAAGCCACGTAAATCAGGCTGCCGTAATCCATGATGCCGGTGGAGTCCACCAATTCATGGCGACCGCCAAAGGTCGTCTCGCCGATGCTCACCTGGAACTCATTGATGTTACCGATGACATTATAAGTTTGCCGGGCCTCTGCAATACGGCCCCGGTAACGGCCGTCTTCCCAATCAATGATATCACGGTACGTGCCGGCCGGATGAGTGGTGGCCGGATAATGGCACAGGAAGCCGAACATTCCATAGGAATCAGCAGAATAGGAAATAAGCACAGATCCGTCGGCAGAAGCGTTCTTGCCGACAATCAAGTTCGTACATGCCCAGCCGTTGAGCGCAAGAGCCATCAGCAGCACAAGGGCGGAAATCGTTTTTTTCATCTTATCTTCTTTTTTGTTGGTTAGAGTGTTATTGTTGTTTTCTAAAATTTATATGTCTTGCGGGTCTCATTGCCACATCCATCGCAGACCACCACCTCCACGGTATGGGGCACCCCCTTCCGGATGCGTTCGGGCTCGACGATGGAAAGGGTATTCCCCTTCCGGGCGAAAAGCACAAAGCTGCCGTCCACATACACTTTATAGGAAGCGATACCGGTCTGCGCGTCCGTCACCGTAAATCGAAGATGACGACGGTTCCGCCACGTGGCCTGCCCGACCGGCTCTACCCGAGGCGGAACCGTATCTACCGCCACGGCAAAGGTGCCCAACGAGCGAACGGAAGTCTTGATCCACCCGTCTTCTACCCGTCCTCCCATCGAAGCCCGGTTTTTTCCCGTCTTCTGGACAATGTAGTACTTGCTCCGGTCTTCCACCGGGAAATGCCGGATGCCTATGGACAACTGACAATAGCCATGAAGGGGCGTATTGCCCATATCGAGCACATAGTCAAACGAGATGCCGGCAGTATCTCCTTTCACCTCAGTCCGCAATGCGACATCCTCATACAACTGCCCACGGGGTATCACCAATTCCATTCCCGGTTCCTGCACCACATGAGTCCGGTTCCAGGAAAGCCATTTTCCCTCCGGTTCGTACGCCGGAACCGGCTGCGGACATCCGCGCACGACAAACCGGTACGTTTGACAGTTTCCGAAATCATCCGTCAGTTCATAGCGAAAATGATAGTCCCGTTCCTCATCGATATGGACGACTCCCCTCCCCTCGCCAGTCTGGAGCAGACGGAGGCGATTGCCGGGCAGGAGAGCCGAGCGCATCAGCAAGCGACGGCTACGGACATATTCTTCATAGTCAATGAATCCGTTTATCATCCGGTTCTCGTCGGGAGCCACTTCATCCGTCGTGCTACGAAAGACTTCCGTGTCGTCCACGTAAAGCACCACGGAGTGGACACCGTAATGGTTGGCCGTCCCGTCCATATAATCATTGGCACTGATGGCTGTATAGATATCGCCCCATGCGGCAGGAGCCGGTACGGAAGAAGAAGCGGCTACGATTTTCTTCGTCGGCACCCCATCTATCACCCCCTTGCCCCGTACCGGATAAAAGCCGATCCACCGTGCCACCGGCGGACGGCTATCGGTCAGCAAGCTTTTGAAATACGGCAAAGGATTCACGAATTCACCGGTATCCGTACGCCGCAGCTCCAGGTGCAAATGAGGACCGGCCGATGCTCCTTCGTTGCCGCTCAGCGCAATCAGTTCCCCCTGTTTGACGGGAAAGCGCTCCGGACCCAACGTCAGGTCGCATACAAACGTCTCGTGCTCGTACTGGTAATTCCTCACGAACTCCTGCACTTCGGGAGCAAAGGCCACGATATGACCATAGAGAGAAGTCAAGCCACACGAAGGATGCGTGATGCAGACAGCCTGTCCGTAGCCACCGTGCTGTACCAGCACCCGCGACACGTACCCGTCTGCAATGCTGTAAATCGGTTTTCCCGTTACACCTTCCGTCTTGATATCAATTCCGTCATGAAAATGGTTCGGACGCAATTCACCGAAGTTGGCACTCAGCAACAGCGGGAAACGGAACGGAGAGCGAAACAGGGCCGAGTCGGGAGAAGCCGCCTGCAAAACACCCACAGCCAGCAACAAGGCATACAAAAGAACGAACTTGTTTTTCATTTTCATCAGTTCACTTGATTTCTTCCGCTTTAATACCCAAAGCACGCAGCACCGCAAAACCCAGCTGTTCGAAACGGACCATCCCCATCTTCGGAGGCCTCATCATGGCAAACAACGTACATTCCGCCTTCGACTGACGCTTGTCCAACCGTTTCTTCCAGGTTGTGCTGTATTCCTGCATATCGGGTATCAGAATCCATTGCTTCGCTTCGGAGGCTTCGTCCAACAATTCAAGGGTTTCCGTAAACAAGACTTCCTGAGTGGCCATCCCGGAAGGCTGGTAGGCACTTATTGAAAATTCCCCCAATTCCCCTTTGAACGCCTTACCGTCCAATTCATTTGTCAAATCGGCCGGCAGGCAATGCATCAGCCGTTTCCGTCCATTCCCGTACACCAACAGCACCTGTACCTGCCGTGCTGCATCGGGCAGCCATCCGGCATCCAATGCCAGACATTCCAGTAACACGGCCAAATCCGCCTTCGGCAACTTACGGCCGACAACAGGAGCAAAATAGGTAGCCACATCGGCCACCACACCATCCAAGGCTATCGCGTCCACCAGCATCACGCAAGGCGCGAACTTCATCTTTTCTTGTTCCATATCTACTTATTATATCCTATTCCAATCCTCAAGATTGGCTTGTGTTTTTAAAATCTGCGATAAAGGTACGATTTTTTCTTGACAATGGAGAACTTTCTTCCGAAAAATAGGACAAAGACATACGGGAAGAATAGGTATAAAAAAAATGGGAAATTGAAACTTCGCCGGTAAAGGCTACATTTCAAACTTCTCATCTCTTACTTACACACTATGAAAAAGAGCGGAAAACGAGACTCGAACTCGCGACCCCAACCTTGGCAAGGTTGTGCTCTACCAACTGAGCTATTTCCGCAAGACTGTGCCCAGAACAGGACTCGAACCTGCATGCCTCTCGACACACGCACCTGAAACGTGCGCGTCTACCATTCCGCCACCTGGGCAAATCTTGGAGCGGAAAACGAGACTCGAACTCGCGACCCCAACCTTGGCAAGGTTGTGCTCTACCAACTGAGCTATTTCCGCATTCGCAGTGAAGTGCGTGAAGGAAATGAGACTCGAACTCACACGACATAAATTGTCACTACCCCCTCAAAGTAGCGCGTCTACCAATTCCGCCATTCCTCCAATCCACAACTGACCGAAATCAGGGTGCCCAGAACAGGACTCGAACCTGCATGCCTCTCGACACACGCACCTGAAACGTGCGCGTCTACCATTCCGCCACCTGGGCTTTTAATATATTTCCATCAGTTGCTGGAGCGGAAAACGAGACTCGAACTCGCGACCCCAACCTTGGCAAGGTTGTGCTCTACCAACTGAGCTATTTCCGCATTTCACTGCTTGTTTCAATCTTTCAAAGAGCGGAAAACGAGACTCGAACTCGCGACCCCAACCTTGGCAAGGTTGTGCTCTACCAACTGAGCTATTTCCGCCTGCTACGCTCAACCGAAGGCTTTGTTTTTCGATTGCGAGTGCAAAGGTACAGCTTTTTTCCGAACCTGCAAGCGTTTCTTGAAGTTTTTTTCAAAGAATTTATCAGATCAACAAATATCCGTTTCATTCATAAGAAGTTACGAGATTAAAAAAAATACCGGCCTGCTGGTATTCTTTCCTCTGTCGGTATTTACTTCGTCATCCTCACTCCAAATAACGGGCCCGCAATGTTCGTTTCATGCCCTCCGTCACTCCCAGACACCGGGAAAGGTAACCATCCATCGAACCATACTGCCGGTCGATGCTGTCTAACGTAGCTTCGAAAAGACAGACATTGGCACCAATCAGGGTTTGCACGACATTCCGTTGCTCCACGGTCCGAACAGACAGCTGTGCCACCATGGGGGCATAGTACATAGCCGAAAGGGAAAAGTCCTGTACGATGAGGTTACGGTCTGCTCCCAACACCGCCAGCAGCAATGCCGATGCACAGCCCGCACGGTCCTTTCCCTGCGTGCAGTGCCAGAGCACTGCCCCGACATCGTCCGGCAGTGCTGTCAGGCTCTCGAAAAAACGGCGATAGACCTGCTGGCCGGCTTCCTCCAGCAATACCTTATCATAGAGCTGCGCACACACCTTCTTCAGCCACGGCTTGTCGGCATTCTCCAACAAGTAGCTGACAATGGAACCGATATCCTGCAACTCTATCGTTTCAGGCAGCCGTATATCCGTCAGCGAAGTACCCAACACCTCAAACCCCGTTCCGTCCGGCAATCGATCCGGAGCCGCCAGCCGCTCAACCTCACTACGGAAGTCATATACCATCCTCAACCGGAAGCGATCGTGCAACATTTCCGCCTCTTCCGGAACCAGTCGCGACAACGCTCCCGAACGTAGCAACCTGTCGCGTTTAACGGTCTTTCTTCCGATACGATAACCGCCCAACTGACGGGCATTCTGCACCGAATGCAGTCCCAAAAGCTGGTCGTCCAACACCAGCTGCTGAGGATTCCCTGCTACCTGCTGACTGACCTCCTTGTTCATACCAGGCTTTTCAATACTTCAATCACACGATCCACTTGCGGGAAAAACCTTCCTCGGGCCAGTTCTATCAAACGCGGGCGAAAGCGTTGGGTAGTGGGCGAATCGTTCCCGATCATGAAGACAGAGCGAATCAAGCGCAGCACATCCATCAGCTGGTCATACCGGGCAATATCCTCTTCCTTCTCCACATGGAAATAATGCCGGATAAAGCAGCGGTCCAGCTTCCGGAGGGTGTCCAGACTCATCCCGGTCATCTGCATCGCAATTTCTTCCGTACTCAATCCTTTCAATACCACAGCAATGGAAATCAGGTCGTAAACGGGATGCCCTATCCCCATCATCGCCATGTCAATCCACATCATCTCGCCCGGCTGGAGCATGATGTTCTTCGGATGTGCATCACCATGCACCAGACAGTCTCCGTCGGGCAACGCCTCCGCTACCTTCATCATCATCCGTCCCTCTTCCTCCGTCAAGTACGGCAACGCCGCCTCTGCCTGACGGAAATAGTCGTCCTTCATCTTTCCGAATACCGGACTGTCCGTATGGATGGCATGCAACCGCTGCAAGACGGCCACGTATTTTTCCACCCATTCATCCATTTCCTCCGGGTGGGTCTGCAACATCTCGCCCAATGTGATACTATGCAAGGTTTCATACACGACACCACGACGGCCTTCGCCACAGTCGACCATATCGAAGGTAATGGCAGTCGGCACTCCCAGAAGGAAGGCTGCCTTGGCTTTCCGCGATTCCTCCTCCAGTTCTGCATCAGTAGCAGGATTATAGTTGACCTTTACAATTTCTTCCGGACTGATACGGTACACAGCTCCCGTTGCGCCGATACCCAAACGCTGGCACTCTTCCAGATGAATCTTGCGCAGTGCTTTTTCCACTTTCATGATTTGCGTGAATCCCGTAGTCTCAAACACACTGTAGACGCTCAGTTCCACGTTCGCTATGCGGAACTTCTTTTCCGCCTTCGCCATTCTGATCATGACGCGCAAGCCACTCGAAGCGATGTAATTCAGCGAAGATGCCTCCAGACAAAGCCCGTCGTGCGGCGTTGCTGTACAAATTGCCATGATTTCCTTTTCCACATCTGCCGCTGTCAACGTATCTATACGCTCAGGCAGCCACACGGTCAGTTCTGACCCATTCAATACATGTTCCATAAAGTTATTTCCATTAATATGCGACACAAAGATAGGCATAAATCGGTAAGAAAACCAGTATTTGCCCTCTAAACCCATATCTCGAGTTACTTCTTCAGAATCGGCTCACAGCTCAAGTTAACCCCTAACTTCTTGAAAATCTTTCGGTCCACTTCGCCCAGCATCACCGTACAATGCACCTGGCAGCCCCTCAGCTTGGGCAACTGCTCCAAAGCACGCCGACAGTTGTCGTCATCTTTCGAAAGCACGGAAAGAGCCACCAGCACTTCATCGGTATGCAACCGAGGGTTCTGCCCACCCAGATACTGGATTTTGGTGTACTGAATCGGTTCAATCATAGACTGAGGAATGAGCTTCGTCGCATGGTCGATGCCCGCCAGGTGCTTGGTCACGTTCAACAGCAATGCGGCGCTGCAACCCAGCAGCGGACTGGTATGCGCGGTGATGATGGTACCGTCCTCCAGCTCCATGGCCGATGAGATCTGTCCGGTCTGCTGCTGTTTCTCCTTGGCCGCAACCGTCGTCTTCCGGAAATCGGCCGTAATCTTCGCCTGATTGAACAGCAACTGAATCTTGCTGATTTCCGCCTCGTTACACATGCCCTTCGCCAACTTGTTCGTGGCCTCGTAATACCGTCGGATGATTTCGTCTTTCGACGCGCGGCAACACACTTCGTCGTCACTGATACAGAATCCCACCATATTGACCCCCATGTCTGTGGGCGACTTGTAGGGATTTGTCCCGTAAATGCCTTCGAACAGGGCATTCAGCACCGGGAAGATTTCGATGTCGCGGTTGTAGTTGATGGCCGTTTTCCCATACGCCTCCAGATGGAACGGGTCGATCATGTTGACATCGTTCAGGTCAGCGGTGGCGGCTTCGTAAGCGATGTTCACCGGATGCTTCAGCGGAAGGTTCCAGACAGGAAAGGTCTCGAACTTCGCATAGCCCGCCCGTACCCCGTGCTTGTATTCATTGTACAGCTGGCTCAGGCAGACAGCCATCTTGCCACTCCCCGGTCCGGGAGCTGTGACGATGACCAAGGGACGGGAGGTCTTCACATAATCGTTCTTCCCGAATCCTTCTTCCGAAGCGATGAGCGACACATTGTGCGGATAGCCTTCTATCAGGTAATGGCAATAGGTGGCGATACCGTCCCGTTCCAGCCGCTGGCGAAAAGCAATGGCCGCCGGCTGACCGTTGTAATGGGTGATGACCACCGAACCGACCATGAATCCCAGACGCTGGAACTCGCCGCGCAGTCGCAGCACATCCTCATCGTACGTGATGCCTAAGTCGGCACGTTTCTTGTTTTTCTCAATGTCGGTCGCACTGATGACAATGACTATCTCCAGGCTGTCGCTCAGTTTCTGGAACATCCTCAGCTTGCTGTCTGGCTGGAAACCCGGCAACACGCGACTGGCATGATGGTCATCGAAAAGCTTTCCGCCCAACTCAAGATACAATTTACCGTCGAACTGGGAGATACGCTCCCGAATGTGTTCAGACTGGATGCTCTGGTATTTCTCGTTATCGAATCCAATTTTCATATTCTTTCTATTTCAATATTTAATCATATTTCAGTGTAATCAGAACGCAAACCCGTTATGGATACGCAAAACGGTGAAGGACAGCCGGGCATCAGCACATCCGGTCGCGATAGTCCTCATAGCCGAAGGTTCGGAAGATTTCCAGACTCCCGTCGGTATGCAGAAACGCGATGGACGGATGATGAATTCCGTTGAACATATTTGTCTTCACTGTAGTATAATGAATCATATCCTCAAAGACCACACGTTCTCCCACCTGCAACTCATGGGCGAACTTCCAGCAGCCCATATAGTCGCCGCTCAAACAGCTGTTTCCTCCCAGACGGTAGACATGCTCTTCGGGAGCCGCCGTTTTCACAGCTTCTGCCGGCAAGGTCTCCGCCCCGCGTACAGCCGGCTGGTAGGGCATCTCCAAACAATCGGGCATATGGCAGGTGAAACTGACATCCAAGATGGCAGTACGGATGCCGCGGCTTTCCACCACATCGACCACCGAAGCCACCAGCGGTCCCGTCTGCCATGCAAAGGCAGATCCGGGTTCGAGTATAATCTGTAGCCACGGATACCGTTCGCGCAACCCTTTCAGCAAGGCAACAAGATGCTCCGTATCGTAATCCTTGCGCGTCATCAGATGGCCGCCGCCCAAATTCAGCCACTTCAGCTGGGGAAACCAACGGGCAAACTTTTCCTCGATATGCTGCAACGTACGTTCCAATTCATACGAGCTGGACTCGCAGTGGCAGTGACAATGGAAACCTTCAATCCCTTCCGGCAATGTCTCGGGCAATCGGTCGGCCGTCACCCCAAAACGCGTACCCGGCGCACAAGGATTATACAATTCCACTTCCACCTCCGAGTATTCCGGATTGATCCGAATGCCACAGGAGACAGGAGAAGGATAAGCCTTCACCTGCGGATAAAACCGGTGAAACTGCGACAGGGAGTTGAACGTGATGTGGCTGCAATAGCGCAGGAACGACGGGAAATTGGTTTCCGTATAGGCCGGAGAATACGCGTGCGCCTTGTTGCCGAACTCCTCGAACGCCAGCCGGGCCTCGTATTCCGAACTGGCCGTAGTAGAACGGATATATTCGCGGAAGACCGGAAACGACTTCCATAAGGCAAAGGCCTTGAATGCCAGGATAATCTCAATTCCTGCCTGTTCAGCCACGCCTTGTATCAGACTCAGATTCCTCCTGAGCAAGGCCTCCTCCATCACATAGCAGGGAGAAGGCAGTTGGTCCATAGGTATCATTTTTCTTTGTATAGTATCTAATTCCATATTTTCTCTCATTCCATGACGGTAAACCGGGCATACTTCAACAGCAACTGCTTCGTACCAGCATTGCGAAAGGCCACTGTGGCCTTCGTATTGTCTCCCGTACCTTCCAGTTTCATCACTTCCCCCACACCGAACCGGTCGTGCTGAATCAGGACACCCACCTTCAGTCCTTGTGCCGAAACGGCAGCAGCCGGTGAAGCCGGTGCAGAAGAACCCACTGCCGGTATCCGGCGCAGGTTACGCGCTGAATGCCGTGGATCTTCACGTTCCGCCGTTTCCGACAGGCGGCTTTTCATCTCACGGCGGAACCGTTCCGCTCCGTCTTCCACGTTCCGTTCCAGGCGATTCCCTTGAGGCAGTTTCAGATACCGCGAATCAATGTCTTTCAGGAAACGGCTGGGATTGCTGAATTCCTGCCTGCCATACTTGAAACGGCTCTTGGCATACGACAGGAAACAATGGTCCTCCGCACGGGTAATGGCCACATACAGCAGACGACGTTCCTCCTCGACCGCCCGAGGCGAATCACCGGCCATCGGACTGGGAAACAGGTTTTCCTCCAAGCCCACGATAAACACATTGCGGAACTCCAGCCCCTTAGCCGAGTGAATGGTCATCAGGGTCAGTTTGGGACTGTTGTCCTTCCCATCTCCATCCTGATCGGACAGCAGGGCCACTTCGGACAGGTAATCCGTCAGGCCTACATGCGGATTCCCTTCCTCGCGCCGTGTTTCGCAGAAGTCGTTCATGGCATTCACCAGTTCCTCCACATTCTCCTGCCTGCTCAAATTCTCAGGCGAACGGTCCTGATACAGTTCATTGGCAATGCCAGACCGGCGGACAATCTCACTGCCGATAGCAGCTGCGTCTTTTGTCGGCACGCCTTCCATAAAAGCAGCAATCAGCGAGCGGAACCCCTGCAGTTTGGTATGCGTCCCTTTCTGCAGGTTCAGCCCGTATGCCAATGGATTGCCAATGACGGTCCACATGCTGACATGATTGTCCACAGCAGCCTGCTGCAGCTTGGCCAGCGTAGTGTCACCGATGCCACGTGCCGGATAGTTCAACACCCGCTTGAAAGCCTCCTCATCGTGAGGATTCACGGCCAGGCGGAAATAGGCAATGACATCCTTGATTTCCTTCCGCTGATAGAAAGACAGTCCACCGTAAATCCGATACGGAATACTCCGTTTGCGCAGCGCTTCTTCGAATATGCGGCTCTGAGCATTGGTGCGGTAAAGGATGGCAAAATCATCGTATGTATACCCCTGGCGTACATGCAAGCCTTGAATCTGGTTGGCCACGATTTCACCCTCCTCCACATCACTGTATGCACTTGTCAGTGTCAGTGGTTCTCCCGGGGAGTTTTCGGAAAACACTTCCTTCCGGATCTGATCATGGTTTTTCGCAATCAGGCTATTGGCCGCCTTGACAATGGTCTGAGTGGAACGATAGTTCCGTTCCAGTTTGAAAAGAAGGGCTTCAGGATAAATCCGGGTGAACTGCAAGATATTGTCAATATTGGCTCCGCGAAACGAGTAGATGCTCTGTGCATCATCGCCTACCACACACACCTGGTGGTGTTGCCCCGTTAATTGCTGGACGATGCAGTGCTGGGCATAGTTGGTGTCCTGGTATTCATCCACCAGCACATAACGAAAGCGGTCGGCGTAACGCGCGCACACATCCGGATGCCGGTGAAACAGCAGCCAGGTATAGACCAGCAGGTCGTCAAAGTCCATCGCCCCACTTTGGTGCAACCGTTCCTGATAGCGACGGTAGATATCGCGTATAGCGGGCATCTTGGCCGCAGAATCGGCCTCAAAGATACAGGAACTGGCCGCATAGGCATCCGGCAGCAAAAGGCGGTTCTTGGCGTTGCTGATGCAGGACTGGACAGCAGCAGGCTTGTACACCTTCTCGTCCAGCTGCATCTCCTTGATGATGGTCTTCAGCAGGTTCTTCGAGTCCGAAGCATCATAGACCGTAAAGCTGGACGGGAATCCGAGAGTTTCCGCCTCCGTACGCAAGATACGTGAAAAAATAGAATGGAAAGTGCCCATCCACAGATAACGGGCACGGTCTTCCCCTACCTGGCGGGCAATCCGTTCCTTCATCTCACGGGCCGCTTTGTTGGTAAAGGTCAAGGCCAGAATGGACCACGGCTCGTAACCGTTTTCCATCAGGTAAGCAATCTTGTAGGTCAGCACACGGGTCTTGCCCGATCCTGCACCTGCCACCACCAGCAAAGGCCCATCGGTATAGACCACCGCCGCCCGCTGGGAGTCATTCAATTCATCCAGATAATTCGCCATACAAATTCTATTTCTTCAATCCACACCTTATTTATATATAGCCTCCGCCAATAAAAAAAGGGCTTTGGGAGCGGAAGCCCCATTACCCTCTGTTCTTTTTACCCTGGTAAGGATTATCCAAGATACGACTTCAGCAGTTTGCTACGTGAATTCTGCCGCAAACGCCGAATGGCCTTTTCCTTGATTTGACGCACACGCTCGCGCGTCAACCCAAACTTGTCACCGATTTCCTCCAGTGTCATCTCCTGACAGTTGATACCGAAGAACATCTGAATAATATCTTTTTCACGTTCGGTCAATGTCGACAAGGCCCGGTCGATTTCCCTCGATAGCGACTCGTTCACCAAGGAACGGTCGGCCATGGGAGAATCGTCGTTCACCAGGACATCAAGCAAGCTGTTGTCTTCTCCTTCCACGAACGGGGCATCCACAGAGATATGGCGTCCCGACACCTTCAAGGTATCTGAAATCTTGTCCACGGGAATTTCCAGCTCATCTGCCAGTTCTTCAGGGGAGGGACGACGTTCGTTCTCCTGTTCAAATTTAGAGAAGGCCTTGCTGATTTTGTTCAGCGAGCCCACCTGATTGAGCGGCAGACGCACGATACGCGACTGCTCAGCCAATGCCTGCAGGATAGACTGACGAATCCACCAGACAGCATAACTGATAAATTTGAAGCCTCGGGTCTCATCGAACTTTTCGGCAGCCTTAATCAGTCCCAAGTTGCCTTCATTGATAAGGTCAGGCAAACTCAATCCCTGATTCTGATACTGTTTGGCTACAGATACCACAAACCGAAGATTGGCGCGTGTAAGCTTCTCCAAAGCTGCGCGGTCGCCCTTTCGAATCCGCTGAGCCAACTCCACTTCCTCCTCCACGGTAATCAGGTCTTCACGACCGATTTCCTGTAGGTACTTGTCCAAAGAAGCACTCTCGCGGTTAGTAATACTTTTGGTAATCTTTAATTGTCTCATTATTCTACGCCCAATTTGAGCCGCAAAGGTAATAAAAACAATTGAATCCCACAAGAAATAGCACGATAAAAAAGTTTAATGTCTTTTTCAGAAAAGGAAGTTTGCTGCATCGGAAAATGATTCGTATCTTTGTTCGTCAATAGCAAACATACAGAGTTAAGCCATGATGAAAGATGAAATCAAGAAAGCATGCGAAGTCATGCAGCAAGGCGGAGTCATCCTTTACCCCACCGATACCGTATGGGGCATCGGCTGTGACGCTACCAACGAAGAAGCCGTGAAACGAGTGTACGAGATAAAACGCCGGACTGACAGCAAAGCGATGCTGGTGCTGGTAGACAACCCGGTGAAAGTGAGCTTCTATGTCCGTGAAGTTCCGAATGTGGCCTGGGACCTCATCGACCTGACCGACCGTCCGCTGACCATCGTCTATGACGGAGCCAAGAACCTGGCCCCGAACCTGACCGGCGAAGACGGAAGCATCGGCATCCGGGTCACGGCCGAAGAATTTTCCAAACAACTGTGTTTTCGTTTCCGCAAGCCCATCGTCTCCACATCGGCCAATATCAGCGGAGAACCCGCACCTGCCCGTTTCTGCGAAATCAGCGAGGAAATCAAGCAGGCCGTGGACTATGTGGTGAATTACCGCCGGCAGGAACAAGGCCGTCCCACTCCCTCCAGCATCATCCGGCTGGGTGCCCACGGCGAAGTGGCCATCATCAGAAAATAAAAAGACTGCAAACATGTTAACAAGCGACAACGACCAAAATTGGGTAAGCCGTATCATCGAATGGCGTGAACGGCATATCAGCGACAAGCAGTTTGTCCTGATACTGAGTTTCCTGGTAGGTGTGTTCACTGCACTCGCCGCCTGCCTGCTCAAATTCCTGGTGGAATGGATCAAGGAATTCCTGACCGAGAACTTCGACTCAACAGGAGCCAACTGGCTCTACCTGGTTTATCCGGTGGCAGGTATCTTGCTGGCCAGCCTCTTCGTACGATGGATTGTGCGCGATGATATCAGTCACGGAGTAACGAAAATCCTCTATGCCATTTCCCGCAAACAAAGCCGCATCAAGCGGCACAACATGTGGTCGTCCATCATCGCTTCGGGCATCACTATCGGCTTCGGCGGATCGGTAGGAGCCGAAGCACCGATCGTACTGACGGGTTCGGCCATCGGTTCGAATCTCGGCAGCCTGTTCCGTATGGACCACAAGACATTAATGCTCCTTGTGGGCTGCGGGGCGGCAGGAGCGGTGTCAGGCATCTTCAAGGCCCCGATTGCCGGACTGGTCTTCACATTGGAAGTGCTGATGATCGACCTGACCATGGCCTCCTTGCTGCCGCTGCTCATTTCGAGCGTCACGGCAGCCATCGTATCGTATATCCTGACCGGCACGCAGGCCATGTTTCCCTTCCACCTCGACGATCCGTTCGCAATCGAGCGCATCCCGTATGCCATTGGCCTGGGTGTCTTCTGCGGACTGGTGGCTTTCTATTTCACCCGGGCAATGAACTGGATTGAGAACATTTTCCGCAGTTATTCGAAGCCATACGCCAAATTCATCTTGGGCGGCTGCATGCTCAGCATCCTGATCTATCTGTTTCCACCCCTCTACGGTGAAGGGTACGACACCATCACCCTGTTGCTGAACGGCAGCGACATCCATGACTGGGAAACCGTCATGAACAATTCGTGGTTCTATGGGTACGAACAATTACTGGCCGTCTACCTATTCCTTATTATATTATTCAAGGTATTTGCCTCCAGTGCCACCAACGGAGGCGGAGGCTGCGGAGGTATCTTCGCCCCCAGCCTGTTCCTAGGGTGCATAGCCGGCTTCGTCTTCTCCTACCTCTGCAATCGTTTCGAAGTGGGGGGCATCTATGTGCCTGAAAAGAACTTCGCCCTCATGGGCATGGCCGGACTGATGTCAGGGGTCATGCACGCTCCGCTGACCGGTGTGTTCCTCATTGCCGAACTCACGGGCGGCTACCAGCTGTTCCTGCCGCTGATGATTGTATCGGTCTGCGCCTACCTCACCATTATCGTGTTCGAGCCGCACAGCATCTACTCCATGCGTCTGGCCAAGAAAGGAGAACTGCTGACGCACCATAAGGACAAGGCGGTACTGACCTTGATGAACGTGGAAAGCGTCATCGAAACCGATTTCCTGATTGTCCGTCCGGACATGGATCTGGGCGATGTGGTCATGAAAGTGGTGTCGCAATCCAACCGCAACGTATTCCCGGTTGTCGATGCCAGCGAACAGTTGAGAGGGGTCGTCGTACTGAACAGCATCCGCAAGGTACTGTTCCGCCAGGAGCTGTACCATCGCTACCAAGTAGGTCAGTTCATGGAAGACCCGGCCGCAAAGATTATCAATACCGACTCTATGGAAAGTGTCATGCGGAAATTCGACACCACCCGTTCCTGGTATTTGCCGGTAGTGGACGAAGACAACCGCTACATCGGATTTGTGTCTAAATCAAAAGCACTCAATACGTACCGTCAGGTCATGGTCGACCTGTCGGAAGAATAAAACAGCATCATCCATCATGGAAAAGAAAGATTTGAGAATCGTCTACATGGGCACTCCGGAATTCGCCGTCGAGAGCCTGAAGCGCCTCGTTGAAGGCGGTTACAATGTCGTAGCAGTCATCACGATGCCCGACAAACCGATGGGCCGTCACGGCAGCGTACTTCAGCCCAGTCCGGTCAAGCAGTATGCCGTATCGCAAGGGTTGAACGTGCTCCAGCCGGAAAAGCTGAAGGACGAAGCGTTTGTCCGGGAGCTGCGTACCCTGAAAGCCGACCTGCAGATTGTAGTGGCCTTCCGTATGTTACCCGAAATCGTCTGGTCCATGCCCCCGATGGGGACCTTCAATCTTCATGCCTCCCTTCTGCCCCAGTACCGTGGAGCGGCTCCCATCAACTGGGCGGTGATGAACGGAGATACGGAAACCGGCATCACGACCTTCTTCCTGAAGCATGAAATCGATACCGGAGAGATTATCGACCAGGTCCGCGTCCCCATTGCCGACACAGACAATGTGGAAGCGGTCTACAACCGGCTGATGCACCTCGGAGGCGACCTGGTGGTAAAAACGGTCGAGTCCATCCTGGCCGGCACGGTGAAGACCACACCCCAAGAAGCACTGTCCAGCGGTGAAGTGTTGCGTCCAGCTCCGAAAATCTTCAAAGACACCTGCCGCATTGACTGGAACAAAGGGGTGAAAGGGGTCTACGACTTCGTCCGGGGACTTTCTCCGTACCCAGCCGCCTGGACAGAGCTGAAAGTGGGAGATAGCGCCCCTGCCCTCCTGAAGATTTACGAAACCGAAAAACAATTCATTCACCACGAAAAGGCTACTGGAACGCTGGACACAGACGGGAAGACCTATCTCCGCGTCGCTGTCCCCGACGGCTTTGTCAGCCTTCGTTCGCTCCAGCTGGCGGGCAAGAAACGCATGGATGTGACCGACTTTCTCCGCGGTTTTCATGCAGCCGGACAGGCATCGGTGCAATAAAAAAATGGAATGACCTAAAAAAACGGGCAAGACGATGCAGTCTTTTCACGCTTTCTTCATTCTATAGAATAGAGTATGCAGACAAGAACCGATAGGAACGAGGCAGAGCTGGCAGAAGGATGCCGACGCGCTGACAATACGTCCCGCCGCATGTTGTACGAGCAATATGGCGGGACCCTAATGGCCATTTGCCTGCGTTACATGGCCGACCGTGAAGCAGCCGAGGACGTACTCCACGACGGATTCCTTCACATTTTCGAATGCATCGACCAGTTTGTCTACCAAGGAAAGGGTTCGCTCCGGGCCTGGCTTTGTCGGGTCATTACCAACGAAGCACTCAATGCCTTGCGTAAGCGCAACCGACAGCAGTCGCAAGAAATGCCGGTGGAAGAGATGCCCGATGTGGCTGATACCGACGACACGTCAATGGGGGACATCCCGACCTCCGAACTGATGAAAATGGTAGAGGAGCTGCCCGACGGCTATCGAACGGTGTTCAACCTGTATGTATTCGAAGAAAAGAGCCATAAGGAAATAGCCGAGCTACTGGGTATCAGCGAGCACACCTCCTCTTCCCAGTTCTACCGGGCCAAATGTATATTGACGAAAAAAATGAACGACTATAGAAAGAGGAAAGCATGATGCAGAAGAACGATAAATGGGCGGAGCAGTTCCGCCAACGAATGGAAGGGCATACCGAACCGCTCCCCGAAGGTCTGTGGGAACGGCTGGAACAGGAGTTGCCGCCTGCACCGACAGCCCGAATAGTCCCGATGTGGAAACGCTGGACCGCTGTTGCCGCTGCGGCAGGCATTGTTGCGCTGGTATCAATCGGTACGCTTCACTACTGGGACCGGGCAGTGCCTTCGCAGGTCGTCGAAACAGGTTCCGAAATTCCACAACCGCCTACATCCGTATCCGCCTCAGCAGCCACTTCTTCCGACATTCCCTCAGGAATTGTCGCCCAGGCAGCTGTTTCCTCCAGGACATCCGTACAGCAGAAACGGAGCACCCCTTCCTCCCTGCCTTCCGAAGCGACTGACCTTTCATTGCCATCGGCTCTCTCCCTGGAAGAAACTCCCGTGGAGGACAAGGCGGAAACTGTAGCGGCTGAACAGCAGGCCAACTCCCCGAAAACTACCGCTGTCCGGCACCAGACATCGCGTGCGGCACGAAAAGAGCAGCAGGCACAGGACCGTCGCCGCATGGACGAGAACAGCCGTCTGCTGGAAGCCACCCTAACGCACACGAAAAGCCATTGGTCCATCGGTGTGGGAGCCGGCAATACGTTTACCGACGCTTCCATTGCCCAGAACGGCGTGTCTACCTTCTATATTCCCGACGGATACAGCGACCTCATCCAATCGGCTCCTTCCACTTCCTCCTCCGGGGCCGCCATGCTGGGCAATGTCATTTCCCAGCACGAACGTACCTCGTCGACCCACGTACGCCATAAACAGCCGATTACGGTGGGAGCCTCGGTGGCCTGGCAATTCCATCGGCACTGGACACTCGAATCGGGCCTGTATTACACCCTGCTGTCTTCCGACCTGGACATCAGCAACCTGTCAGCAGTCAGCGAAGAACAGAAGTTGCACTATCTCGGCGTTCCTCTCAAGCTGCAACGGACCCTGTGGGACAACCGCTGGCTGACCGTCTATGCCACAGCTGGCGGCATGATCGAGAAATGTGTTTCCGCAAAGCTGACAACCAGTCATGTAGAGACCCACTATGCAGCCGGAAATCCGATACTGGCCGGCAACACGGAACGGGGCGAAAAGACACTTACACAGGGGTCCAAACCTTGGCAACTCTCGGCCCTGGCGGCGGCCGGTCTGCAAGTGAACCTCACCCCGTCCCTCAGTCTCTATGCCGAACCCGGTGTCGCCTATTACTTCGATGACGGTTCGGCCCTGCAAACCATCCGCAAGGAGCATCCCTGTAACTTCCACCTTCAGGTAGGCCTGCGGTTCACTGTCAAGAAATAAAAAGAAAGCGTTATGAAATTCTGTCTGTTAGTAGTAGGGAAAACCGTCGAAAAGCATTACATCTCTGCCATCGGTGACTATCTGGAACGGGCGAGGCATTATGCCTCGTTCGATATGGAGGTCATTCCCGAACTGAAGAACACCAAAAGCCTGAGTATGGAGCAGCAGAAGGAAAAGGAAGCCGAACTTATTCTGAAGGCCTTGCAGCCTGGCGATACGGTGGTCCTGCTCGACGAACACGGGAAAGAGTTCCGTTCGGTCGAGTTTGCCCACTGGATCGAAAAGAAAATGCACACCGTCGCCAAACGGCTGGTCTTCATCATCGGAGGCCCTTATGGGTTTGCCCCTTCCGTCTATGCCGCCGCGCAGGAGAAGATTTCCCTGTCGAAGATGACATTCTCCCACCAAATGATCCGCCTCATCTTCGTCGAACAGTTCTACCGGGCCATGACCATCCTTCACAATGGGCCTTACCACCACGAATGACGTGTCATGGGACGAAGCCGTTCAGGCAAAGGAACGACACTTTCCCGCACAAAATAGCTTCATGATTTTACAAAAAACGTGAAATGCCTTGTGCTGTCATTTTTTATGCCTACCTTTGCCTGTTAAATTAACAATTCACCTATGAACGTAACGATGTACGATAAACTTTTGCAGCTGCCTCTGTTCCAAGGATTATGTACGAACGACCTGACGCATATCCTGGAAAAGGTAAAGTTGCATTTCCAAAACCATAAGGCAGGCACCTGTCTGCTCCAGCAAGGGACACCGTGCAACCAACTACTTTTCCTGCTGGACGGGAGTCTGACAGCCGAACGGGAGGACAGCGAATGCGGGTTTGTGCTGGGTGAAGAACTGGAAGCCCCCCTCATCATCGAGCCTTATTCCCTCTATGGCATGCACACCCGCCATACGGCCTCTTACTTCGCACATACAGATGTAAACGTGGTGGCCATCAACAAATCGTACATCCTGACGGTATTGGCGAAATATCCCATTTTCCAGCTCAATGTCCTCAATTTGCTCAGCAACCGGGCACAAGCCGTCCAGGAAAGGACCTGGAATGCGCATGGCAGGGACATTTACGAGAAAATCAATAATTTCCTGCTCCTCCGTTGCCAGCGGCCTACTGGGAGCAAGACATTGCGCATCCGTATGGAAGACTTGGCGGCACTGATCGGAGAAACCCGCATCAACGTGTCGAAGGTGCTGAACGAGTACCAGCTGAAAGGACTGGCCAAGTTGAGCCGGAAGGCCATCCTGATACCCGAAGTGGAAGCTTTGACCCACTATGCCGTCGCCCACCAGGCGAACACTATTGACGAACAAGAATGATAACGATATGCAAAACGCTTTATTGACACCCCATTATACCACTCCGCACGGAACCATCCCTTTTCCGCTTATCCAAACGGCCGATTATGAACCGGCCCTGCGGGAAGCCATGCGGCAGGAAGACGAGGAAATCGCTGCCATCATCAACAATCCGGACGCACCGACCTTCGACAATACCGTCGTAGCATTGGCCGAAGCCGGCCAGTTGCTGAACCGGGTAACGACTGTCTTGTTCAACCTGCTCAGCGCAGAAACGAACGATGAACTGGAGGCGGTAGCGGAAAAGATGATGCCCGAACTGTCGGAGCACAGCAACAACATTACGCTGAACGTGCAGCTGTTCGAACGCATCCGCACGGTATACGAGCAGCGGGAAAGCCTGTCGCTGACATCCGAGGAAAGCCAGCTGCTGGAAAACACCTACGACGGATTCCGCCGGAACGGAGCGACGCTCTCGGACGAAGACAAGGCCGTGTTCCGCCGGCTGACCGCCGAACTCAGTACACTCACGCTGCGTTTTTCCCAGAACCATCTGAAAGAGACCAACAAGTATGAGTTGCACCTCACCGATGAAGAGCAACTCAAGGGACTGCCCGACAGTGCACGCGAGGCAGCGGCACTGGCTGCGCAGGAGCGGGACAAGGAGGGATGGGTTTTCACCCTTCATGCCCCGAGCTACCAGCCTTTCCTGAAGTACAGCGCATGCAGGGAATTGCGGAAAGAGCTGTACATGGCCTATAATACCCAGTGCTGCCACGGAGACGAACTGGACAACTGCGACATTGTGAAACAGTTGGTCAATCTGCGCCGGCAGTTGGCCGTACTGTTGGGCTTCACCGACTATGCCGATTATGTCCTTCGCAAGCGCATGGCAGAAGATACCGCTCATGTATATCGTCTGCTGGACCAGCTGCTCGATGCCTACACTCCCACCGCCCTGCAGGAGGTTGAGGAAGTCGCCCGCCTGGCCCGCGAAACCGAAGGAGAGGATTTCACGCTGATGCCCTGGGACTTCGCCTTCTATTCCCAACAGCTGAAGCAGCGCAAGTTCAGCTACGACGAAGAAGCACTGCGCCCGTACTTCGAACTGAGCCGCGTGAAGGAAGGGGTGTTCGGACTGGCCACCCGCCTGTATGGCATCACCTTCCACGAGAACAAGGACATCCCGGTCTATCATCCGGACGTGCAGGCCTATGAAGTACGGGAAGCAGACGGCACTTACTTGGCCGTGCTCTACACCGATTTCCACCCACGGGCGGGCAAGCGGTCGGGAGCCTGGATGACCAGTTATCAGGAACAATGGACGGACAGTACGGGGACCAACCATCGTCCGCACGTGTCTGTCACGATGAACTTCACCCGGCCGACAGCCGACAAACCGGCCCTGCTCACGTTCGGAGAAGTCAATACCTTCCTCCATGAGTTCGGCCATGCCTTGCACGGAATGTTTGCCAACACCCGTTTCCAGAGCATGAGCGGCACCAATGTCTATTGGGATTTTGTGGAACTGCCGTCGCAGATTATGGAGAATTTTGCCTTGGAGAAGGAGTTCCTGCATACGTTCGCCTGCCATTATGAAACCGGCGATCCGTTGCCGGAAGAGCTGGTGCGGCGCATCGTCGATGCCTCGAACTTCAACGTGGCCTATGCCTGTCTCCGCCAGGTCAGCTTCGGACTGCTCGACATGGCCTGGTACACCCGCTGCTCCGATTTCGACGGAGAGGTCAGCCGGTACGAACGGAAAGCCTGGCAACGGGCACAAGTCCTGCCGTCTGCAGAGGGAACCTGCATGAGCGTACAGTTCGGCCACATCATGTCGGGCGGTTATGCGGCAGGCTATTACAGTTACAAGTGGGCGGAAGTGCTGGACGCCGATGCTTTCTCTGTCTTCCAGGAAAAGGGCATCTTCAATCAGGAGGTGGCCCGCTCGTTCCGGGAGAACATTCTCTCGAAGGGAGGCACCGAACATCCCATGACCCTCTACAAACGCTTCCGGGGCCAAGAGCCTACCATTGATGCATTACTGAAACGAAACGGAATCCAATCATGAACATCCAGTTACTGAAAACCTATTGTGCTGCCGGACTGCTCTTGCTGGCAGGACTGCTGAGCGGCTGCAACCAGAAGGACGACATCGACGAAATTTTCTGCAGCGGTACATGGTACGTAGTGGACTACTACACCAACTTCAACTGGGGCAACCTGTCGAAAGATGCAGGAGTGCCCGTCAACGGCGGAAAGACCGATGTGCTCTCCGTCATCCAACAATTCTCTTTGCAGTTCAAGGATGACGGATCGTTCGAGGGGAAGATACAGAACGGTACCTACACCGGACAATGGCAAGCCAATCCCGACGACCGGAGCGTGTCGTTCCGCAATGTGCAGGCTTCTCCGCTGACAGGACACAACAAGGAATTCATCGAATTCCTGCAGAAAAGCACCCTCTACCAAGGCAACAGCAAGCTGCTTCACCTGACCAACAGCGAAAAAGCCAAATACCTGCAACTGAATCATGGACAAAAGTAAACCCAACCACATGGAAGCAACAGACTATAAACAAGAGATACTAGACCGCCGCTATATGCACATGGCAGGTATATGGGCAGAAAACTCCTACTGCCAACGCCGCAAGGTGGGGGCCCTTATCGTCAAAGAAAAAATGATCATTTCCGACGGCTACAACGGCACCCCTTCGGGCTTCGAGAATGTGTGCGAAGACGAACTGGGCGTCACCAAGCCGTATGTACTCCATGCGGAGGCCAATGCCATCACCAAAATCGCCCGGTCGAACAACAGCAGCGAAGGGGCGACCCTCTACGTGACCGCCTCTCCCTGCATCGAATGTGCCAAACTGATTATACAGGCAGGCATCAAGCGCGTTGTCTTTGCCGAGAAATACCGGCTGGAAGACGGACTGAACCTCCTGCAGCGAGCCAATATCGAATTAGTGTACCTTAATCCCAACGATCAACATGACAGCGAACAATAACAACAAGAAGAACCGGTTCATTCCTTTTCTGATGGCCGTGTGTGTGGTGGCGGGCATCGTCGTCGGCACTTTCTATGCCCATCATTTTTCCGGGAACAAGCTGGGCATCATCAATACTTCATCGAACAAGCTGAATGCCTTGCTGCGCATCATCGACGACCAATATGTCGACACCGTGAAAATGACCGACCTGGTGGAAGAAGCCATGCCCCTCATTCTCTCCGAACTGGACCCACATTCTTCCTACATTCCGGCCAAGGACCTGCAGGCGGTCAATGCTGAACTGAAGGGCAGCTTCAGCGGCGTGGGCATCCAGTTTACCATCCAGGACGACACCATCCATGTGAACAGCGTCGTGGAAGGAGGCCCCTCCGAAAAGGTGGGTCTGCTGGCCGGCGACCGTATCGTGGAAATCGACGACTCGGTTTTCGTGGGAAAAATCGTCAACAACAACGAAGCCATGCGTCGGCTGAAAGGAGAGAAAGGTACCCAGGTGAAGCTGGGTGTCTACCGTCCGGGCGAGAAAGAGCTGCTGCATTTCACTGTCATCCGCGGGGACATCCCGACCCGCAGCATCGACACGGCATACCTGATCGACGGCAAGTTCGGGTATGTGAACGTGACGAAATTCGGCGAGACGACCTACACAGAACTGCTGATTGCACTGGCCAAGCTGAACCAGGCAGACTGCGAGGGGCTGATAGTGGACCTGCGCGGCAATACGGGAGGTTACATGGCGGCTGCCATCCAGATGGTCAATGAGTTTTTGCCGAACCATCGCCTCATTGTCTATACCGAAGGACGGAAAGAGCCTCGCAGGGACTACCATTCGAACGGTACGGGCAGCAACCAGAAACTGCCGTTGGTGGTGCTGGTCGACGAAGGATCTGCCTCGGCCAGCGAAATCTTTGCCGGTGCCATCCAGGACAATGACCGCGGCACCATCGTCGGACGGCGGTCGTTCGGAAAAGGGCTGGTACAGCAACCCATCGAATTCAGCGACGGTTCTGCCATCCGCCTGACCATTGCCCGCTACTATACGCCATCAGGACGCTGCATCCAGAAGCCGTATGACAAGGGGAACGACGAAGACTACGAAATGGACCTGATTACCCGCTACGAGCACGGGGAGTTTTTCTCGGCCGACAGCATCAAGCAGAACACCACTGACCTGTACTATACGGAACTGGGACGACCCGTCTATGGCGGCGGCGGCATCATGCCCGACATTTTCGTCCCGCAGGACACCACCGGCATGACTTCATATTTCCGCATGGCCGCTACCCGCGGACTGATTGTCCGTTATACCTTCG
Organism: Phocaeicola plebeius; assembly: GCA_004558305.1. Lineage (GTDB taxonomy): Bacteria > Bacteroidota > Bacteroidia > Bacteroidales > Bacteroidaceae > Phocaeicola > Phocaeicola plebeius_B. The sequence goes on along the minus strand of SFDG01000003.1, from coordinate 11,573 downwards.
AATACACCGACCATCACCGCAATGAGCTGCAGGCCTTCAAGACTTCGGAGGAATTGGTGAAATACCTGAAAAAGCAGAACCTGCTGAACCTTTTCGCCACCTACGCCGAAAGCAAGGGACTGAAGCGGCGCAACAACCTGTTGTACCAGTCGAAGACCCTCTTCGAGCAAAGCCTGTACGGTAACATCGTCTACAACATGCTGGGCAAGGAGGCTTATCTTCAGTACCTGAACCAGACCGACAAGACGGTCCAGAAGGCCCTTGAAGTACTGAAAAGCGGCACTTCCTTCCCGAAAGCTCCAGCAGAAGAACCTGAAAAACCCGCGACCGATGAAAGAAGCGAAAAAGCAATTGCGTGCGTCGATACGGCTACTGAAAAAGTGCTATCCGCCCCTTCAGCTTACTCGGTGGTCTTCCAGTTTGCTTAGCGGACTGGAAGACCAGACGGTCTTCCGTCAGGCCCGTACGGTACTGGCGTATGCCGCCTTGCCCGACGAAGTGCAGACCCAGGAGTGGATAGAGCGGTGGAAAGACGAAAAAATCCTCCTGCTGCCCGTGGTGAAAGGAAACGAACTGGAGCTGCGCCGCTACACGGGGCGACAGGACCTGCAGACCGGTGCGTTCGGCATCAAGGAACCTACCGGTCCGCTCTTCAGCGACTATGGGCAGATAGACGTGGCCCTTGTCCCCGGCATGGCATTCGATACCCTCGGCCACCGGCTGGGACGCGGCAAAGGCTACTACGACCGCCTCCTGCCCCGCCTGACAGCCGCCTACCGTATCGGCATCTGCTTTGGTTTCCAGATTTTTCCGTGTGTCCCCACCGAACCTTTCGACCTGTCCATGCACGAAGTGTGGACGGAAGAAGGACGAATCAGCATACCCACTATCCTTCCCCAACAGCCATGAAGAAAAGCAATACAGAACCGTTGCGAGATATCCTGATGCGTTTTCTCCGTCAGGAAGGGCTGGAAACACCACTCAACCAATATCGTCTGATCGAGGCATGGAAGGAAGTGGTAGGTCCCGGTGTCGCCCGCTACACCTCGAACCTGTACATCAAGAACCAGACCCTCTACGTGCACCTCACCTCGTCAGTCCTGCGGCAAGAGCTGCTGCTGGGCCGCACGTTGCTGGTCCGCAATCTGAACGATAAGGTCGGAGCACAGGTCATCACGGACATCGTCTTCAGGTAATCGAAAGACCCTACTGTAGGAGGGTGTTTCATCCACAAATAGTTGCACACAACTATTCCACCACCTTACCGTCTTCCACCTTAAACAGCCGATAATCCCCTTCTATCTTCTGCAGAATCTTGTCCAAGTGGTCACGGTTCGTATCGGTGACAAAAATCTGTCCGAAACTGTCGCCGGCCACTAACTTCACAATCTGCTCGACACGCGAAGCATCTAACTTGTCAAAAATGTCATCGAGCAGCACCAACGGCGTGGTGCGGCTGCCCGTCCGCTTCAGGAATTCAAACTGCGCCAGCTTCAGGGCAATGAGATACGTCTTGTTCTGCCCCTGCGACCCCTCGCGTTTGATTGGGAAGTCGCCCAAGAGCATCTGCAGGTCATCCTTGTGGATACCCCGCGTTGTATAGCCCAGAATACGGTCCCGCTGACGGCATTCCAGCAACAGCGCAGCCAAGTCCCCCCGTTCAGCATGCGACTCATACATCAGGCTCACCTGCTCACGGTCCTGGGAAATATAGGAATAATACGACTGGAAAATCGGGATGAATTCCTCGATAAAGGCCTTTCTGCCCTCATAGACGCGGCGGCCCGTCTGCGCCATCATTTCTTCCCACACCAGCATCAGCTCCGGTTCCGGCTCCATATCCGCCTTCAGCAACGTGTTGCGTTGCTGCAATGCCTTGTTGTAGCGGATCAATGCCTCCAGGTATTCGCGGTCGTACTGCGAAATGACGACATCCATGAACCGCCGCCGTTCTTCACTTCCTCCGTCAATGAGCCACGAATCGGCGGGTGAAACCATGACCAGCGGAATCAGTCCGATATGGTCGGCCAACCGCTGGTACTCCTTCTTGTTCCGCTTGAACTGCTTCTTGGCCCTGCGCTTCAGTCCGCAGTAAATCTCTTCAGGGTCTCCGTCATCGGTTTCATAGAACCCTTGGATGACGAAGAATTCCCGGTCGTGCAGGATATTCTGGGAGTCGATAGGATTCGTGGCACTTTTGCAGAACGACAGATAGTACACAGCATCCATCAGGTTGGTCTTCCCCATCCCGTTATGCCCGATGATACAGTTCATCTTCCGGGAAAACGACAGCTCCACCTGTTCCAAATTCTTATAGTTAACTATTGAAATGCGCTTCAACCACATAAATCTTACACGTTTTGAGGGACAAAATTAGCAATAAAAGCAGGATTGAGAAAAAAACATGCCCGCAAATTTCGTGGATAAACATAAATAAGCTAATTTTGCTGGCCGAAAAGAAAATCCATCTTTCCGAAACAATAAAAAAGTAATATAAAATGGCAGAACAAAAGAACACCCAAGATCCCTTGAATGTAGATGAAGCGTTGGTAACCTCTGAAACATTCTTCTTGAAGTACAAAAACCTGATGCTCGGTGTAGTAGTCGGCCTTGTTGTCGTCGTATGTGCCGTATTGGGCTACAAGAACTTCATCAGCGAACCCAAGGCCCAGAAGGCCTCTGAAGCCCTTTTCAAAGGACAGCAGTATTTCAGCAACGACAATTTCGAGGCCGCCCTCAACGGCGACAGCCTGGGCTATGCAGGCTTCCTGAAGATTGCCGACGAATTCAGCAGCACGGATGCCGGTAACCTGGCCAATGCGTATGCCGGATTGTGCTATGCACAGCTGGGCCAGTACGAAGAAGCCGTGAAGTTCCTCGACAAGTTCAGTTCCGACGACTATTTCGTGGCTCCCGCCTTGATGGGCACGATGGGCAACTGCTACGCACAGATGGGCCAGCTGGACAAGGCAGCCGCCACCCTTCTGAAAGCTGCCGATAAGGCCGACAGTCCTTCCCTCAGCCCCAACTACCTGATTCAGGCCGGACAGATTCTGGAAAAGCTGGGCAAGAATGCAGAAGCCGTGAAAGCCTACCAACAGGTCAAGAGCAAGTACGCCAACTCGTACCAGTCGATGGATATCGACAAGTACATTGAACGTGCATCCAAATAAAATAAGGTAAGGCATCATGGCAACAGCATACCATAACCTGTCCGATTACGACTTCCAGTCCGTACCCGATGCATCAGCCATGCGCTTCGGCATCGTGGTGTCTGAATGGAACTCCAACATCACGGGAGCACTCCTCGAAGGAGCAGTATCCACCCTGAAGAAACACGGGGCAAAAGAGGAAAACATCCTGGTACAGACAGTACCGGGCAGTTTCGAACTGACCTTCGGGTCTGCACAAATGATTAAAAGCGGAAAGGTAGATGCCGTCATCGCCTTGGGATGCGTCGTCCGGGGGGACACCCCCCACTTCGACTATGTGTGTGCCGGTGCCACACAGGGCATTGCCCATTTGAATGCCACGACAGACACCCCCGTCATCTACGGCCTGATTACGACCAATACCATGCAGCAGGCCGAAGACCGGGCAGGCGGTGTATTGGGCAATAAAGGCGATGAATGCGCTATCACTGCAATAAAAATGCTCGATTTTGTTTGCAGATTAAAAAAATAATCGTACCTTTGCAGCGCAATTGAGGGAAGCACCTACCGAGCTTCCTGTCAGCTGCAAAAGTTGGGCAAATACCAGAGTGGCCAAATGGGGCAGACTGTAAATCTGCTGGCTTACGCCTTCGGTGGTTCGAATCCATCTTTGCCCACAAACCCATGCGGGAGTAGCTCAGTCGATAGAGCATCAGCTTCCCAAGCTGAGGGTCGCGGGTTTGAGCCCCGTCTTCCGCTCTACGAAAGTAGACAGCGTTCTTTCAAACGACATCAATCGGGCAAATACCAGAGTGGCCAAATGGGGCAGACTGTAAATCTGCTGGCTTACGCCTTCGGTGGTTCGAATCCATCTTTGCCCACCACTATTTGCGGAAGTAGCTCAGTCGATAGAGCATTAGCCTTCCAAGCTGAGGGTCGCGGGTTTGAGTCCCGTCTTCCGCTCTTCAAGAACATCTTGGTAGTCTTCAAGACAATCAAGGTGTTCTTTTTTTATTATCCGCCCACGATATCATTCTATCTGAAACACCGACAAGATTATTAATCATACTGCCGAAAGATGAATAACCTTCATGCTCTACGATTATTAACCTCCCAGCTCTGCAATCATAATTGGGGTATCCAACAAAGGCACGAAGGTCTTGTTGCTCTTATAGAACAAATTCCCTTCGTGCCTTTGTTTCTTTGTGTTGAAGAAAAAAAAGACGCTTAGTCAATCAGCATCACCCATCCGTAGGGATCGGCCTCATCGCCGTACTGGATGGCACGGAGCTTGTTGTAGAGCTTTTCGCACCAGGGGCCCGGCTTTCCGTCCTTGGAGATGACATACGACTTGTGGTTTTCCAGGTCGTCAATGCGCTCAATCGGACTGATGACAGCCGCCGTACCACAGGCACCGGCTTCTTCGAAAGTTTCCAGTTCTTCTTCAGGAATCGGACGGCGTTCCACCTTCAGTCCCATATCCTCGGCCAACTGCATCAGGCTGCGGTTGGTAATAGACGGCAGGATGGAAGTAGACAGCGGAGTGATGTACGTATTGTCCTTGATGCCGAAGAAATTGGCGGCACCACACTCGTCGATGTACTTTTTCTCCTTGGCATCCAGGTAGAATTCGCTGGCATAGCCTGCATCGTGCGCCATCTTGTTGGCACGGAGGCTGGCAGCATAGTTACCGCCCACTTTATAGCGGCCCGTACCCAACGGAGCCGCACGGTCGAACTCGCGGATAATCACATACGGATTGGTGGCAAACCCACCCTTGAAATACGGACCTACCGGCGTGACGAACATCACGAACAGGTATTCGTTGGCAGGATGAACCCCCACCTGTGCACCGATACCGATCAGCAGCGGACGGATATAGAGCGATGCACCGCTCTCGTAGGGAGGAAGAAACCGTTCGTTGGCCTTCACCACCTTCTTAACAGCCTCACAAAACAGTTCGGCGGGCAGTTCAGGCATCAGGATGCCCTGGCAAGTGCTCTGCAGGCGCTCGGCGTTGGCTTCCGGACGAAACACACGAATCTTACCATCCTTACCACGATAAGCCTTCAAACCCTCAAAAGCCTCCTGTCCGTAGTGCAGACAGGTAGCCGCCATGTGAATATTCAAGGTTTCTTCAGAACAAAGTTCCAATTCACCCCACTTGCCGTCACGATAGTAACAGCGTACATTGTAATCTGTCCGCATGTAACCGAAGGACAGATTTGACCAGTCAATGTCTTTCATATATCTAACGAATTTTGAATTTGTCAAATTGCCAGCAAAAGTACGTTGAATAATTCTATTATCCAACTGATTCACCAGTTTTTTCACCATTGTCACTTCCGGAGAGCATTTTCTGAATCTCAGCATCTGCCTTGTAGAGTTTGTCCCGGCAATACTTCACCAGCCGCTGTGCCTCTTTCAGCTGGTCGGCCAGTTCGTCAATATCGAGTTCATTGCCCTCGATGCGCGACACGATTGTCTCCAGTCGCTTCATTGCTTCCGCATAGGTTTCCTTTTTCGCCATATTTTTTGATTGATTACACGATTCTACTTTTGAATGTTCCATTCGCCACCCGGGTGATTACTTCATCGCCAGGTTGCAAAGCATGCACATCGGTCACCGCCTTACCGTCTTTCAGCGTAATGCTGTAACCCTTCTTCAGCAACCGTTCGGGCGAGGCGGCCTCTGTCCGCTGCTCCAGCAGCTGCAGGCGGTGGCTTTCCCATTGACAGCGTGCACGGACAGCCGCCTGCAACCGCACTTCCAACTGCAGCCGATATTCCTCCCGCACCCGTCGCGACTGCCAGGCCGTTTCCAGGCGTTGGGAGAAGCGTTCCTGCCGGAACTGCTCCTGCTGCAGGCGCAACTGCACCCTGGCCGGAATACGGGTCAGCCACCTGTCCAGCCGCTCCCGTTCGCGCCTCAAACGTTCCGGTACTACCTGATAGATATAGTCCGCCCATCCCTCCAGGCGTTGCGCCGTTTCGTAGAGATGGTTCACCAAGAATTCGGCGGCAGCCGTAGGAGTCTTCACCCGGGTATGCGCTACCAGGTCGATGACCGTATCGTCGCGCTCGTGCCCGATTCCCGTCAGAATGGGGAGAGGGAACTGGGCACAGTTGGCCGCCAAGTCGTAAGTATCAAACCCCGACAGGTCGGAGGTAGCCCCTCCTCCTCGGATAATGACCACCACATCGAAGCAGTCCGCCTCCGCATAGATCCGTTCCAGTGCCCGGATAATCGACGCCTCCACCTGCTCCCCCTGCATCACAGCCGGGAACAGACGAGGATAGAACACAAATCCGAAGGCATTGTTCGCCAACTGGTTGCAGAAGTCGCCGTAACCGGCAGCCGTGGCCGACGAAATGACAGCGATACGTTGGGCCAGTTCCGGCAGTTCCAGTTCCTTGTTGAGGGTCAGAATCCCCTCCTTGTCCAGCCGTTTCAGAATCTCCCTGCGACGGCGGGCCATGTCCCCCACCGTATAGGTAGGGTCGATATTGACGACAGTCAGCGAGTAGCCGTACAGCTCATGAAAGTCCACGGCCACCTGCACCAGCACTTTGATGCCGGCCACAAACGCCTGTCCGGTTTCCCGTTCAAAGAATGGCTTGAGGCGACTGTACACCTGGCTCCAGATGATACCCCGTGCCTTGGCAATCAGCCCGTTGCCGCGGGAATCCTTCTGCACGAATTCCAGGTAGCAATGCCCCGAATAATTAGCCCGTACATCGCTCAGTTCCGCCTGTACCCAGTACGTGTCAGGCAGGCAAGCCTTGATGCTTTTCTTCACCAAAATATTCAGTTCGACCAGCGAGAGAGCAGGACGCGTTTCCATAGTCATCGTTTTTCCGGTTGATACGTCTGTCCTATCCGATAGGCTTTCCACACATCCACGATGCCGTAGCCATAGATGTTGTCGGGTTCGTCGGCCCTGTCGCCGGCGCGATGCACCACCTCTATCAGCTGTTTCACCGTGAGCCACGGACAAGCCTGCCACAGGCACGTGGCCAGTCCGCAGAAAACGGGAGCCGCAAACGAGGTGCCGTTGGCCAGCTCCGGTCCACCGTCCTCGCCGATGACCGCAGCCCCTTCACCCACAGCCATGACATCGGGTTTCACCCGTCCGTCAGCCGTATTCCCGACCGACGAAAAGTCCGCATTCAGCCCCTGGCGGTCCACCGCACCGACCGTCAGCACATGGTTCGCGTCCGCCGGAGGAGTAATCTTCTTCCAAGAGTTCGTCCCTGAATTACCGGCACTCACCACCACCAGCATTCCCTTCTCGGCAGCCATCGCCGCCGCCACCGACATCACGGAAGTCCTGCCGTCCAGGTCACGGTACCTATAGTTGTCTTTCTCGTCATCGAACGCATAATATCCCAGCGAGGTATTCACCACATCCACCCCCGCACTGTCTGCAAACTCCACGGCAGCCGCCCAATAATCCTCTTCCACCGTCTGTTCCGTGTCATAATCCTCACTGCGCAACAGCCAGTAGGAAGCAGCAGGCGCCGTGCCCACCATTCCATATTCCCGGCAGGCTGCCAGACACGACAACACCTTCCGGCCATGAGAGTGCTCCGCATAGATATCCGAAGAGGGATTCACAAAATCTCGGGTACCGAGCAGGTGCATCCCCTTGAACACCTTCATGGCATCCACGTTGTGGAAGCCCGCATCGATGACCGCCACCTGCATCCCCTCGCCGCGAAATCCGGCCGCATGCAGACTGTCGCCACGATGCAGACGAATCTGTGCCGCGGCTGCTCCATACGCATCCTCCGTCCGTTTCCACTGGTGGGTCACTTCCTGCTTCCGGCGACGGTTGCGCGGAACGACAGCCTCGGGGCAGTCCACCCACACCCGTCTCACCTTCTTCACACAGGGCAACTGTTGCAAGCGGTCGGCGAACAGCGAATCATCCGTCTCCACCAGCAACGAATTGTTCCACTTGCTGGTACAAAGCGGACGGCCTCCCCGTGCCACCACTTGCTCCACATACACCGCACAGACCGGCAAGTCCGTAGAATCGACCGCCAGCCCCTGCTTGTGCCGGCGCTCCAACGCACGTTCCGACAAGTACTCCTCGGGTCTGTCGAGCGTAAACGAGGTCATCCCCTTGTCGGCAAACGCTACCCTGAACTTATAACGGGCCGCTGCCGACAACCCGTTGCCGACCCACCCTATCACCAAAAGAAACCACAGAAGCCTGTTCAACATGTCCCAATCATTTGAATAATGTGCAAAGGTAAGGAAAGTATTTCAGATACTTGGAAATATTTGCTACCTTTGCTCCAAAATTTTAATGAATCTAACGGCTTTTGCCACAAAACGTACAATGGAATGCCTATGGAAGAAATGAAAGGAAAGGCCACGGAATTGGGGACCGAACGCATCGGGAAACTGCTGGGCCAGTATGCCGTACCGGCCATTATCGCGATGACGGCCTCCTCACTCTATAACATGGTAGACAGCATCTTCATCGGTCACGGTGTCGGCCCCATGGCCATCTCCGGCCTCGCCATCACCTTCCCGCTCATGAACCTCGCCGCCGCCTTCGGTTCCCTGGTGGGAGTCGGCGCATCCACCCTCATCTCCGTCAAGCTGGGACAGAAAGACTATCCCACCGCCCAGAACATCCTAGGCAATGTGGTATCGCTCAACCTGCTCATCGGCATCGTGTTCACCCTCGTCACCCTGACCTTGCTCGACCCCATCCTCCGCTTCTTCGGAGCCAGCGATGCCACCCTGCCTTATGCCCGCGACTACATGGTCATCATCCTACTGGGCAACGTGGTGACCCACATGTACCTCGGCCTCAACAGCGTGCTGCGCTCTGCCGGCCATCCCCAGAAAGCCATGATGGCCACCATCTGCACCGTCGTCATCAATACCCTACTCGACCCGTTGTTCATCTACGGTTTCGGAATGGGCATCCGGGGAGCCGCCGTCGCCACCATCCTCGCACAGATCCTGGCACTGGCCTGGTTGGCCCATCTGGTCGAGGGAATCATCAGCATCGGCATGGCTCCGTTCCTGATGAATGTCGCCTCCTGCTTCATTGTCATCCTCATCAACAAAGGGCTGAAGACCTACGAAGGCGACCTGGCCATCGGTGCCTTCGGCATCGTCAACCGCATCGTCTTCCTGTTCGTCATGGTGGTGATGGGCCTCAACCAAGGCATGCAGCCCATTGCCGGCTACAATTTCGGTGCCCGCCAATACCACCGGGTCGACGAAGTGCTGAAGATTACCATCTTCATCGCCACCCTCATCACCTCCACCGGCTTCCTGGTAGGCATGTTCCTCCCCGAGCTGGTCGTGTCCGCTTTCACCACCGACGAACAGCTCATCCGTCTGTCCGCCCATGGCCTGCAGGTCACCCTCCTGTCCTTCCCCATTGTCGGCTTCCAGATGGTCACCTCCAACTTCTTCCAGAGCATCGGTATGGCCCAGAAAGCCATTCTCCTGTCCCTGAGCCGACAGGTACTGGTCCTCATCCCCTGCCTGCTCCTCCTGCCCCTCGTCTTCGGTTCGGCAGGTATCTGGTACAGCATGCCGGTGTCCGACATCATCGCCAGCCTGCTGGCAGCAGTCCTGCTCATCGGGCAGTTCCGGAAGTTCAAGTCATCCCCTTCACCGAATAACCCCTCCAAAAACGAAACGATATGAACGGAAATTTTGTAATCAACCTGGGTCGTCAGCTGGGTAGCGGCGGCAAGGAAATCGGAGAGCGCATCGCCCGTGACTTCCACATCGCTTGTTTCGACAAGGAACTGATCCGTCTGGCCTCTCAAGAGAGCGGACTGGGTCAGGAGTTCTTCGAGCGGGCCGACGAAAAGGCATCCAAAAGCCTGTTGGGAGGTCTGTTCGGCACCCGTTTCCCTTTCATCACCGAAGGAGCCATACCCAGCAGTCCCTACCTGAGCAACGACACCTTTTTCCAAATACAGAGTGATGTCATCCGCCGTTTGGCTGGGGAACAGTCGTGCCTCTTTGTCGGGCGTTGTGCCGACTACATCCTGCGCGACCATCCCCGCTGCTGCAATGTCTTCATCTCCGCTACCCCCGAAGCACGCCGGCAACGGTTGATGCAGCTGCACGGCATCAGCGAACAGGCGGCGGAAAGCATGATGGCAAAATCGGACAAGCGTCGTTCGTCGTACTACAACTTCTACAGCAACAAGACCTGGGGAGCCGCCGCCACCTACCATCTGTGTGTGGACTCTACCGCCTTAGGCATCGAAGGCACCGTCCGCTTCGTGGAAGAATTCATCGCCCGAAAACTGGAACTCTAAAACAAACAAAAATATGGAACAAGCCCCCTTACTGAATGCACACAATAAAGTGGAAGAACCGCGGATGCACTCGTGCGAGCACATCGTCAACCGCACGATGGTCAACCTGTTCGGCTGCGGACGCGCCGTGTCCGCTCATATCGAGCGCAAGAAAAGCAAGCTCGACTTTGCCCTGCCCCAGGCTCCCACGGACGACGACATCCGCCGGATAGAAGAAACGGTGAATGAGGTCATCGCCCGTCACCTGGACATTACCACGGAGTTCATCACCCAAGAAGAGGCCCTCGGCCGGTTCGACCTGAACCGTCTCCCCGAAGGGGCCTCCGACACCGTACGCATCGTAAAAGTCGGCGATTACGACGAATGCCTCTGCATCGGTCTTCATGTCGCCAATACATCAGAAATCGGCACCTTCAAAATCATCAGCTCCGACTACAAAGACGGCATCTTCCGGATGAGGTTTAAACTCGTTTAAATGAAGAATTGCTACCCGGTCTTGTCATCCTGAACGCAGTGAAGAATCTGTCCTATAGCGCAGCCCTGCGGACAGCAACAGATTCTTCACTAAGTTACCAATGACGAAAGTTTCCGGGCAGACCTATGTGTCTGCCCGGAAACATCCACCTCGGCATTCCGGGCGGACACGCAGGCCCGCCCCTACAGCGTCATTATCGAATCGTTTCACACTCGGTGTGATGGGGACTCAGAATAACAAATTACTATGAAATCAAGTCCTTCTCCCTGCACTGATGGAAATAATAATCCGTCAGGAAGCGGGCATTCAGGCGAACCAAGTCAGCCCCATACTGCTCCCCCTTGCGGGAATTCATCACAGCATCCGCCAGCATCCCTTCATCCAACAGCCGGCAACTCAGGCTGTACGGAATGACAGACGGACTGACCAGGAACGACAAAGCCCCTTTTCGGGCACTCTCTGCATTATACAGCGGGTTGTCCGGCGACTGCAGACAATCCACCAGTCCTAACTGCACATGCACACCTACCTCCTTCGATGCCATGACGGCGGCACCCGTCCGTTCATCAACCGACAGATCCGCCTCGTCCATCGTCATGCCCAACTGCTGGGTCAGGAAGTCCATCACCTCCTGCTTT
>SFDG01000150.1 GCA_004558305.1 Phocaeicola plebeius | reverse complement strand
GAGCACCCAGTCCAGTTCGTTGTCTATGAGGTCGGCAGCCATACCGGGGTCATTCCAGTCGCCCCCTTCCTCGGCTATACGCTCCTTGAAAGCTTCAAAAACCCCCTTTTCCTGCAAGGGCTTTTCGAGGTTTTGCGCCAAGGTGATATTGAACTTATTGAAGCCACGCTTGCCGTTGAACTCATTCCAGAAGACATGCAGGAAAGCTTTCTTCTTGTCGGTGGAGTTGTCGTAGCTCGTTTCGAGGTTGAAGATGCAGGTGTCGATAGTGGCACGTTTCAGCCAGTTGGCTATAGAGAGCAGCTGCTCATAGTCGAAGCCGATGTTGTGCTTTTCGTCGAGTGGGTCGATAGCCTTCACAGCATCGAGCAGACGCTGCATGGCGGCATCGCGGGTGTGGGGCGTGATGCAGTAGTCGAGGTACTTCAGAAAGTGTGACTTACCCGAACCATAGTAACCGTCAATCCATATCCCCACATGGTCGTAGGGACGGTTGTTCTTGATGGCATCCAGTATGCGGAAGAGTCCGTTGATAATCTCGTCCGTAAACACATATTCCTGTATTTCCACTTGCTCGGTCTCTGGATCGAACTTGGTCGCACTCACAGCAGGATTGACTGCTCGGTTGATGGGCTTGCTGTATAATTCTCTTAGCTTCATGGCTACTCTGCATTTATTCATTGATTAATAGTGTGGCCCGATAGGTGTGGTTGTCGGGCAATGTTCCGAACAGGCGGAACGAGTTTTGGTCACGATGTCCTGGATAGAAGACAATAATCTTGTATTTCCCCGTCTCGTTGTAGTCCTCATACAAGGCAAGGAACTCGTTGACACGCAGATAGGGAAACATCGAACCTATGCCATAGAGGAAGACATAGGGACGACGATACTGATCCTTGATGGTGATATGGTCGAGAATGCGCTGGTGGATATACTGCATAAACTCAGGCGAGTGGGCATTGCGCGTCAGCGTGTCTTGTGTATTCTGTGACTTGGACGGATCGGCCTGTTCTTTCTCCAATTGGTATTTCAGCATAGAGGGATGACGCAGGAACTTCTTCTGGTCGAGGAAATTGCAGAACTCATCAAACAGATTGAGCGTAAGCACATCCACATAGTTGATGGGGCGAATGAGGTTCGCCTTGAACTCCTGTATCTGCTTACGAATGTCATACTCCTTCTCTGCCGGGTACTGGTAGATGAAGAAGTTGTAGAACAGGTCTCCATTCTCTGTGTCCTGAAAACCTGGGCTGTTCAGTTTGTCATCAAGTTCCTTTATAGTCATATCATCATCTGTTTGATACTGTCAATCTGATAGGGTTGAAGGAGACAGGCTTCAAGAAACCATGGTTCTCCTATCTTTATATAATAGTCCATATTATTTGCCTGCACGCTGTGGAGTTCGCTGTTGTTGTCAAGCATACCAACCTTGCGAAGTATAGACAGGTAGGTGCTTGCCACCTTGCGCATGGTGTTCTCGCTCCATGTGTTGACAAACTCGTCCTTTGCAGCTATCTCCGAGAATTCCATCATCAGGTCATCTCTTGTCAGCGACTTGGCAATGCCGTTCCACTTACGCATAGTCACCCGTATCTGAAAGTCAAAGCAAATCTTGTAGGTTTTCAGAATGACGAAGAACAAGGCAATCTTCTGATTGTGCTCCTCCATCATCTTGTAGTCCTCCCAAAAGCTGACTGGCATGGTGTCATAGCGTCGGGCAATCTCGACAATGTTCCTCTTGCGGGATGTCTCTGCATTGATTTGAAGAATACGGTTGTTCACCGCTTCGTCTTTCAGTAGTACGTCACGGTTATCGGATTGGAGCAGGGGCAGCAACAGGTTGGTCTCCTCGAAAAGGAAACCTCCGCCTGTGATGGCTGCTGTGTAGGGACTTTGTATCCTCTTCATCATTCTTTTTATAATTTGCTAATCTACAACAGAACAGAGCAGTCAATCTGCACTATATCATAATTTTGCCCCTCCGGCATTCACTTGCCGATGCAAAACCCTGAGAATATGCGCTGGAGGGTGGCTTCGGTGGTGATTTCGCCGGTGACGGAGGAGAGGTGGTGGATGGCGTCGCGCAGGTCCTCGCTGACCAGATCGGCGGGGAGGCCGGCATCGAGGGCCTGGAGCATGCGCTGCAGGGCGTCGTGGGCGTGGACGAGGCTGTCGTGGTGGCGCGCCTCGGTGATGATGACGGCTTCGTCAGTGGGGTGGGGCAGATGGGATGCCAAGACCTCACGCAGGCGGCCGATGCCCTCGGCGGTGTGGGCCGAGATGGCCAGGATGGGCGTGCCGGCGGGAAGATGGGGCGAGAGGGTGGCGACGAGATGGTCGGGGGAGGAGATGGCGTCGTCGGGCAGCAGGTCGGTCTTGTTGATGACGGCGATGAGGGTGGCGCCGTCGTGGCAGAGCGCGGTGATTTCGGGGACGAGGGCGGCGGCATTCCCGACCGCCGTGGCGTCGATGACCCATACGATGAGGTCGGCATGGGCGGCGCGCCGGCGGGCACGTTCCTGGCCGATGCGCTCGATGGCATCGGTGGTGTGGCGCAGGCCCGCGGTGTCGATGAAGCGGCAGGTGATGTCGGCGATGACGGCGGTACACTCGATGGTGTCGCGCGTGGTGCCGTGGATG
>SFDG01000052.1 GCA_004558305.1 Phocaeicola plebeius | reverse complement strand
TTCGGCAGGAACTTTTACCTCTTGTAAGGACTACGATGACGACATCGACAACTTGCAGAGCCAGATTGACAAGGTGGTCAGCGACCTGGCTTCTTTGAAGTCGACGATTGACAACCTGAATGTCGGTGTGACTTCTGTTACATTCGACGAAAAGACAGGCGAACTGAAGGTGACTACCGACGGACAGAGCCCTGTTACTTATACCATCAAGACGACTGTTGAGGCTCCTGTACAGGAAATCAAGATTACCGTTGACGGACAAGATCTGAAAGTGAACGGCGAAGTAGTCGGCAAGGTAGGCGACACAGTCAAAGTAGTTGACGATGAACTCACCATCAACGGCGAAGGTACCGGCATCAAGGTGGGCAAGTACGCTATATTGGAGAATGTGGCAGACAACAAGTATACCATCTCCTTGCCCGATCAGGACGGCAACCTGCAGACCATCGAACTGCTCCGCGCTATCCCGACTAACTTGCATATTATAACGGTTAATAACTATGTATTCTCTGAATTGGGTGTCACTACTAATGTTGAAAACGGCAAAGGTATCTACTGGGGTGTAGCCGGCGCCGATATCGACTGGAAGGGTCCCAAGGGTCCTGTAAAAAAGAACCAGGCATTGGACGGACAGGGAAATACGGTTCGGGTGAAGGTGATTCCTGCTGATACCGACCTGAATGCCCAAGTATTGACGTTTGTTGACAGCGAAGGAAATGTAGCTCCTGTGAATGTTAGTGCTGAACCTGCCGGAGAAGGAACTATTACTTCAGGCAATCGTTCAACCGATAAAGGCGGCGTATGGGCATTAAGTGTTGACTTCAATGAAGGTGTTACCAAAGACAATGCTGGTACCATATTTGCTACAAAAGTAAATGACGCTTGGGAAAACAAGAAGTACGCTTTGGCCGTTAATGGTACCATATTCTCTGAATACAATTATGTTATCGATACTCGTCAAACGGCAACGACGACAGATGTTGCCGTTTGGATGAATAAAATGAGTGCAGAGGGATTGAACGCTGCAGATAAGGCTGAAATCGGTGCACCCATTTCTCTGAAGTTTGCGGATGCAACAGCTTACGACTACCAGTTCTACTTCCCCGAAAGCGAAATCAACGATGCGGAAGAATGGGGTATTGTGCTGGAAAACAATGTTCTGAAGGCAACCAGCGACAAGGCCGCCAATAAGACGATTAAGGTAACAGCCCGTGTATTGGGTGTGAACGGTAAAGTTAAAGAAGACGCTACTAAGACAATCAACGTCACCTTTGCTCCTTCCACTATCGAGGCTATCGAAATTGCTCCTACTACTGTGAAGGTAGATGCCAGCGAGACGGGTGCAACCGTTATCATCAACATGCAGGATGTATTTACCAGCCTGACTTCGGCAGAAGCTATCTCTTTGGATACTGACAATTGGAGTATCGACAACGACAACTTCTTGAAGACAAAAGGTGCATTGACAGGAGTAAAATACTATATGGATGCCGCTTGCAGTGCCAACAAGGAGGTAGGTTTCGATGATTCAGCTGACAACATCAAGAAGATTCAGTATGCTAAGTTTGTTGTAAACCCAATTAATACAGCTGCCAAGCCGGGTGACTATACCTTGACATTGAACCTGAAGGACGCTAATGGTAATGAAGTGAAGAAAGTGACTGTTCCTGTAACTGTTACTATCCCGACCTTCGATGAACTCTTCGAAAAGTCTGCTGCTTGGAATGCTGCCGGTGATGTGCTGACCCTCCGTCTTGACCAGGATGGTAAATTCATGCCGATGACGGCTTACAAGACTTCGTGCATTCCTGTAGCTACTGGTACAACTGACAGAGATCTGGTTATCGCCTTCGACAAGGTAGATAATAAGTCCGTTATTAATGGTGATAAGATTACAATCGATGGAAGTACACCGTCATTTAGTATTTTAGCTGACGCTATCGACAACACTACCCATAAGCTGAAGACGCTTACTGCACAGTCCAAGTACAAGGTACAGGGTATCTCTGGATTCGAAGTGAAGTCTGAAAAGTACACCGTAAATATGATTTCTCCGCTGGAAGGCGCACAGCTTGTGAAGTATGTGGATGGTGCAGCTGCCGCTATCGAGACTACTCCGGGTACTACGCTGATTATCGACAGACTGCCGATGCCTACTGTCCAGGTTTCCGGTGAGGACAAGGACGGCTTCGGATTGATTCTGAACGGTAAGGACTATGTTCTCGGTCAAGCTTCTACTGACAATGAGATTGCAAAGGTTACCAGATATTCAGAAGAAAACGCTGCTAGTGGCTGGAGTGATAATATCATCAATTCTGCTATTAAATATGCATACAGCTTCGACAGCAAGGCCGGTAACGATGCAAGTCTCTCATTCGCAGGTGGCAAGCTGACCATCAAGAATCTGGCAGAGCCCAGCATCGGTACGACTGAGTACACGACTACTGTGAAGGTCATCATCAGCGATGTGAAAGTGGGTGACAATACAGTAGAGACTGTTATCGAAGTACCTGTTACTGTCAAGAAGTAATTAGGGCAACGATATCTACTACTATAAGCGGCTTCCTTCGGGAGGCCGCTTTTGTTAATTAAAACGGAATGAATAAATCTGAGATTTATAAAGACCTTTCCTCCAGAGCCTTGGGTGTATTAAAGCACAGAGGACAGACGGAAGTGACCAAGCACGACATCCTGCTGGCCATGCAGGAACTGGACGCAACAGTGAAGGACGGAGAAGCAGTAGGCCTTGCCATTTATGAGTTGGAGCAGACCGGACAAATGACACTTCACCATAAACGGGGCAACGCAAACGTATATCGGATAGACTAGATTATCCTTAAACAGGCAGGAGGCAGACACTCATCGAAAGTGTTTACCTCCTGTCTTTTCTTGTTCAAAAGCATCTCCCACAATTTGGCAGGACAAGATAAAATGCCTACATTTGCAGTAGAAAACTGGTCATATGACCGGAAATATTCTATACACTATATGGAAATCAGACGCGATATACATCTGAAAAGGCTCATTGCCAGCCGGCATAACGGACTGATCAAGGTCGTGACCGGAATCCGACGGTCAGGCAAGTCATACCTGCTGTAGAGCCACAGGGACGGGTTCTTCTGGCGATAGGGACGGGTTCTTCTGGCGATAGGAACAAGTTCCTTTTCGGGAAAGGTATAAGGAATAAAAAGAATGAAAGGGAAAGTCGGTCAGAATAAACGGAAGTGGATGTATACAGATGTTTCGCTGCGCTCAGCATGACAAAGAAAAGGGGGCCTTATTCCCCCTTTTCAATCAACACGATTCCATTTATTAATCAACACGATTCTCCTTTTTCGATCAACACGGTGGCATAGGCAGACATGCCTTCCTCCCGTCCGGTAAAGCCCAGTTTCTCCGTGGTGGTAGCCTTGATGGACACCTCGTCGGCATCGATACCCATCACGCCGGCCAGCACCTCCTGCATCTCCGGGATGCGGGCCTTCAGCTTGGGACGCTCGGCACAGACCGTGGCATCGATGTTCCCCACCCGATAGCCCTTGGCGGCTATCAAGGCAACAGTGCGCTGCAGCAGAATCTTGCTGTCGATGTTCTTGAACTCCCCGGCCGTATCGGGAAAATGATAGCCGATGTCGCGCATATTGGCAGCCCCCAGCAAGGCATCGCAGATGGCATGAATCAACACATCAGCATCCGAATGCCCCAACAATCCTTTCTCATGGTCCAGACGGATGCCGCCCAGCCACAGCTCACGGCCTTCCACGAGGCGGTGAACGTCATAACCGAAACCTACTCTTATCTTCATCGTATATGGAAATCAAGTACTTTCTCCTGTTCCAGGTACCCCTCCAGGTGGTTGCCGATGCGTACCGGCCCCACTCCCACCGGTGTACCCGTGTAAATCATGTCGCCCATTTTCAGCGTACAAAAGCGGCTGACATAGGCCACTATCTGATCCACCCGGAACAGCATGTCGCGGGTATGCCCCTGCTGGACCATCTGTCCGTCGATGTCCAGGTGGAAACGGATGTCCTGAATATCCGCAAAGCGGTCCACCGGCACCCAGTCGCCGATGGCAGCCGAATTGTCGAAGCCCTTACACAGCTCCCAAGGCCGGCCGGCCGCACGGAACTTCCGCTGCAGGTCGCGAGCGGTAAAGTCGATGCCCACCGTCACGGCATCGTAGTAGCGATGCGCAAACCGCTCGGCGATGTGCTTGCCCAGGCGGTTGATGCGGACCACCAGCTCGGTCTCGTAGTCCACCTGCTCGCAGAAATCAGGTATAAAAAAAGGCTTCCCGTCCTTCAGCAGGGCCGAGTCGGGCTTCATGAATATCACCGGTTCTTCGGGCAACGCCTCTCCGGCATGTAGTTCTTGGCAATGCAACGGGTAGTTCATGCCGATGGCTATTATCTTCATATCATTCAGTAGTTATAAAGTCATTCTTTCAAGCGGTTGAACATCACGGCCAGATGGGCATACAGCGAGGTGTTCTGCACCACGATGTGTTCGGGCACCCGGATGCGGATGGGCGTGAAGTTCCAGATGGCCTTGATGCCTTCGGCCACGAGGAGGTCGGCAACCGACTGCGACAGGCGGATAGGGACTGTCAGTACCCCGATGGGCACCGGATCGAGTTGCATCTGCCGCTCGAACTCATCGGAGTGGTAAATGGGGATATCGTTGATGCACGTCCCCACCAGGCGCGGGTTCACATCGAACGCCCCGACAATCTTCAGGCCGAACTGCTGCAGACCGGAGTCGCGCAGCAAAGCCCCTCCCAGGCTGCCGACCCCGAAAAGGAAGGCACGGTGGAGGGCTGCAAAACCCAGAAAATCCTCCAGCACCTGCAACAGGCGGTCGACCTCGTAGCCCACCCGGGTACGCCCGGCAATGCTGACATACGACAGGTCCTTGGCAATCTGCGACGCATCGATATTCGTCTGCCGCGACATCTGCGTGGACGAGACATACAGCTCCCCCTGTGCCTTCATCAGCTGGGCACAGGACAAGTACCACGGCAACCGCCTCAAGGTCGGTTCCGGAATCCGGTCGGTCTGCTTTTCATGGTTTTCTGTCATCGGGTCTGCTTGCTTTGGAGTCTCTACTTGCAAAAGTAGCGAATTCTCCGGAACACTTTCATAGGAAATGACAAAAAGTATGTATCTTTGGCAGGCATTAAAATTAATTCACATGAAAAAGAACGACTGGAAAGACCGCCTCAACATCGTGTATTCGACGAATCCTGACTTCTGTTACGAAACGGAAGCCGCTCCCGAGCCTCCTACCCCCGACAAACGGCAGCAACGGCTGCGGGTAAGCATCGAAAAGAAAGGAAGGGGAGGCAAGACAGTGACCGTGGTGGCCGGTTTCACGGGTACGGAAGACGACCTGAAGGAACTGGCCCGGCTGCTGAAATCGAAATGCGGCGTGGGAGGTGCCGCCAAAGACGGCGAAATCCTGATCCAAGGAGAACTGAAGCAGCGGGTCATCGACCTGCTGAAAGCGGAAGGCTACTCCCAGACGAAATAGAGCGACGGAAGCTCCTGCATGGCCGGAACCATCAGGAAGCCAACCGTTGAAGCATACCCGGCCCACCCACTTGAACAACCGCACGGACATATCAACCATAACAGTATATCAACCTATGAAACGATTATCTTACTGGTTGACGGCGGGCTGTCTGAGTGTAGCCCTCTCAACCGCATCGTGTTCGGACAACACGCCCGAACCAGAAGTTCCGGTGACACCGGAGGAGAAACCTGTTCCTGAACCCGAACCGGAAGTGAAATGGACCGACCTGACTGCCTCGCCCGATACCTGGGACGGGACGAAGCGGGCGGACATTACCTACCAGCTGCTGGTCTATTCGTTTGCCGACAGCAACGGCGACGGCATCGGCGACTTTCAGGGCATTATCGACAAGCTGGATTATCTCCAGTCGTTGGGCATCAGTGCCTTGTGGCTGTCGCCCATCCATCCGGCCATGTCGTACCACGGTTACGACGTGACGGACTATACGGCCGTGAATCCGGCCTTTGGCACCATGGCCGACTTCCAGCGGCTGGTGGAGGAGGCCCACAAGAAAGACATCCGTATCTACCTGGACTATGTCATGAACCACACGGGGAAAGACCATCCGTGGTTCCGGCAGGCCCTGTCGGCTGCCGACAGTCCCTACCGCGACTATTTCCTCTTCTCTACAGATCCGGCCACGGATATCGCTGCCGGCCGTCTGCCGATGATGGACACCGAAGGGGCCAGCGCTTACAACGCCGCCCAATGGTTTGCCGCCGACGACGGGGAGGACAAAACCGTCAAGGGCATCTTCCGCTTTGTCCTCGACTGGAGCGATGCAGCGCATCCCACCCTCACCGTCAGCAAGGCCGAAACGGCCGAAGCGGAGAATACGACAGCAGGAACGGACGACCGCTACCTGTGGTTCGGCAACAACCAGTGCAAGCGCTTCTACAACAAGGGAGAAGGTCGCTACGAACTGACCCTTAACTTCGCTTCCGACTGGGGATTCCTCGTCCGGACCACGAACGGAGACAACTGGGGAAAGAACTACAAATGGGGAGCAGCGACCGGCAGCACCTGTACGCTGGACAAGGCCTTCGCCCTCGACACGCAGACCGCCGCCGACATCCGGTTCGATTTCATGCAGTCGCTCTACTATCATTCCCACTTCGGCACTTCTTGGTTTGCCGACCTCAACTACGGGCCGGTCGGCACGGCTGCCTCGTCGCCTGCCTACCAGGCCCTGGCCGAAGCGGCCCGCGGATGGATAGACAAGGGAGTGGACGGCCTGCGTCTGGATGCCGTGAAACACATCTACCACAACGAGCGCAGCGACGAGAACCCCCGCTTCCTGCAGCTGTTCTACGAAGACATGGACCGCTATTACCGCCAGCAAGGCCACCCGGAGCCGTTCTACATGGTGGGCGAAGTCTTGTCGGAAGCTCAACAGGTGGCTCCTTACTATGCCGGCCTGCCCGCCCTGTTCGAGTTCTCCTTCTGGTACCGGCTGGAGTGGGCGCTCCAGCAACAGACAGGCCGCTACTTGGCCAAAGACCTGCTGGGCTATCGGCAGCAATATGCCGCCTACCGCACGGACTATACGGTGGCCACCAAGCTCAGCAACCACGATGAAGACCGGACTGCCTCGAAGCTCAACCGCTCGAGCGCCAAAGAAAAACTGGCGGCTGCCGTGCTCCTGACGGCTGACGGTTCACCTTATTTATATTACGGAGAAGAACTGGGCCTGTACGGCACCAAGGAGAAAGGCGACGAATACGTCCGGGGACCGATGCTCTGGGGAGACGACCGCACCACGGCCTACACCGACAAGATAGATGCCAATGTGGCCCGCACGGTGCCCGATGTGGCCCGCCAGCAGGCCGACGAAGCATCGCTGCTCCAGACCTACCTCACCTTTGCCTGTCTGCGCCAGACCTATCCGGCACTGGCACAGGGGACCCTGGAGGCACACCCTGTCTACAACGACCGGAATGCCGACTACAACAGCATTGCCGCCTGGTACCGCACCACCCCGTCGCAACGCTGCCTGGTCATCCACCATTTCGGGACGACCGAAATCACCCTTCCGCTGACCGATGCTGTGGAGAAAGCCGTGGCCGTGCAGGGCAACGTACAGCAAAAAACAGAAGACACAGGTACCCAACTGAAGATGGGAGCCTGCGCTTCTGTCGTTTTTCTGTTGAAATAAGGAGAGGAGCCGGTCAGAAACTGTAGCCTGCCGACAGCCACCACGTGTTGCGGAAGGCACAGTCCTTACCGGCCAGCAGCCAGCTGAAATCCAGCTGTGCGCCATAGACGGACAGGCCGGCCCCTAAAGTGGCATAACTATTGTCGGCCTTCTGGTCATCGCCGTAATGATAGCCACCCCGCAGGAAGAGCACATCCAGGCAGGAATACTCGGCGCCGGCGGACACACTGACCGCCCGCACATCGGACGGCTGGACCCGACAGGACACATCGGCCGTCAGCGAGATGCGGTGAATCAGCCGGAAGGGGCATTCGACAGCCCCACCGGCCTTCACCAGGGCAGGCAGGGACTCCTTGCCCGACTTGTAGCTGAGCTGCGGACCGAAATTAGCTGCCTGTATGCCTACCGACCATCCGCCGGTATCTATCTCGCCCGGGAAATCATGATGGTAGAAGAGGCCCAGGTCGAAGGCAGCGGTACTGGCTCCGTTGCTGCCGTTCAGCTCGCCCAGGGACGAGTAGACATAACGGGCCGTAGCCGACACGGAGAATCCCTCCAGAATCTGATACGCATAGCCGGCCTCTACCGACCAGTCGCGTGGCTTGACTTTCTGCTTCCGGTTGTCGGTCAGCGACGGGCAACCCAAGTAGCGGAAGCCGCCCACGACGGCATGACGGGAGTTGAGCCGGTAATAGCCGCCCGCCGTATGCCACTGGTAGCCCGACGTGAAGTCTCGCATCCAGGGAGCATAGGTATAGGAGATGCCTGCCTCCCGGTCGGCACCGAAAACGGTAGCTGCATTGTGGAACACTGCCTGGACACTGCCGGACAGCGCCACCCCCGTACCGCCCATCGCTGCCGAGCGGGCATCGGTGGGAAGCGTCAGGAACTGAGCCGCTCCCGTCTGAAGAGGCTCTACTACTGCCGGTGCCTCCTGCGCACCGGCTTTCCCCATCAGGCTCCCAGTCAGGAAAAGGGTGAAAAACAGTCTTTTCATATCGTCAGTATTTTATAAAGTTTTCTTTGACAGTCGTCCCGTTGCAGGCGTACTGTACCGTATAATAGCCCGCCGACAGTCGGGACACATCGAGGGAGAACCACTCATAAGGCTTGACACTGACCGCCTGCCGGTAGACCTGCTGTCCGGTCGAGCTGTAGAGGCGCAGTTCCCCTTCGCCCGCAAGGATAGAATTGACCTTCAGCCGCAGGTAGTCGGTGGTCAGCCGGTTTTCGGCCAGCTGGAACACAGGGGCCGTGGCGGATTCCTGCTGCAGTGCCTTCCCGATATTGACCGCTCCGGCTCCCAGTTTGCCGATATAGTTGGGATTATAGGCATCGATGTCCGTAGCACTGCCGAACAGGATGTCCTTCAGCCGTTCGGGGGTGAAGCCCGGCTGTCCGACCCCGTATTTCTGGATAATCAGGGCACAGGCCGCACTGACCAGCGGACAGGCCATGGACGCTCCGGACAGGTAATCGTAGCTGCCGTTCGTATAGGTGCTCCAGATTTTGCCCCCGTTTATCGTAAAATGACCGCCCGGTGCGGAGATGTCGATATAGCTGCCATAGTCCGAGTAACTGGCTTTCGTGAAGTCGGGATTCAATGCCGCCACGGCCACCACCGGCTCGTAGTCAGCCGGAGCCGCATCCTGTTCGGACTCGCTGTTGTGATTGTTGGTGGCAAAGAGCACGATGCCCCCCTTCATGGGACTGCCCGGCAGCTGGTCGCCGTTCTCGTCACAGCCGGCATACTTGATGAAGTAGTCGATGGCATCCTTTTCCGTCTGTGCCGTTTCCTGCTCGTTTTCATATCCCCAGGAATTCTGGCAGATGACGGCCCCATGGTCGGCCCCGTACTTGATGGCAGCCGCATAGTTCGCTCTCGAACTGAAACCATTCATGATCTGACAGCTCATCAGCCTCACGCCGCTGCCAGGGGTACCGTCGCCTCCGGCTATGCTGCTGATGCCCTTGCCGTTGTTATTGACGGCGGCTATCAGGCCTGCCACGTGCGTGGCATGCGAATAGGCAGTCAGCTGCGACGAGTTCGTGATGAAGTTCCATCCATGGCTCCCGTTCTCGTCGGTCCAGATGTTGTCGGCCAGATCAGGATGAGTCACCTCGATGCCGCCATCCACCACGGCCACCACGATGCTGGGGTCGCCGTTGTATTGCCGCCACACTTCGTCGGTCAGTCCTACATCGGCCCCTTCCATCGCCCAGGTGGCCGTTCCGGGGTTCCGCAAGTACCATTGCTTATCGACCTCGGGGTCGTCGAACAGCCACGCCCCTGCACGGGGAGCGACGGCGGCCCACTGCTCTTCAGTGCTTTGCAGCGCACGAGTCTGCACGGCATAGACGGGCTCTGCGGCGGCAATCCCATCGAGGACCGCCACCTGGCGGGCCACGTTCGATGCCGTTTCGGCCTGTTCATACCATACGTTGTACCACAGGTGCAGGCCCTCCCGGCGGGTTCGTTCTTCGTACTTGCCAGCATCGGGGAACACCCGTTCCATGCGCGTAATCCGCAAGGTGGTGCCCGCCACATCCAGTGTCCGGATGCCGGTCAGTACCGTCGACCCGTCACTGCTGGCCACACAAATATCGGCAGCAGGCTCGCTCTCCAGCTTGACCCGCAACACGCCCGGAACCACCGTCCCCTTCTCGGTCAGGTCAATAAGACCGGAGTCCGTTTCCGCCTCCTGCCAACTGTCGTCGGAGCAAGCCGTCAGACAAGCCAGCCCCGCTAAAAATACCATTAATCGTTTCATATCTTCGGTTTCTTTCAAATCATGTGCTGTTTGGCCAGTTCCTCGGCCACCAATTCCAGTTCCTCGTACCATTCGGCCCCGAACTTGCGTACCAACGGCTCCTTCAGGAACTTATAGACGGGAAGGTTCTCTTTCCGTCCCAGCAGGACAGCCGCCTTGCACACCTCCCACCGGTGGTAGTTCACCGCCTTGTACGGCCCGTAGTCGCCCACCCGTATGGGATAGAGATGGCACGACACCGGCTTGTAGAAGCTGCACCGGCCTTCCCGATAGGCTTTCTCGATGGCACAATAGCAGCCTCCCTGACGGTCGTAACATGTAAACACGCAATCCTTTCCGTTCACGATGGAAGTCACGAGGTCCCCCTCGCAGTCGGTATAGACCACTCCCTGACGGTCGATGACTTCACGGGCCTCGGGCGACAAGTCGTCCCAGACAGCGGGCAGCACCTCCTCCAGCCGGGCCACTTCCTCCAGCTCGACCGGTGCGCCGGCATCGCCTTCGATGCAACATTCGCCCTTACAGGCCGACAGGTCGCAGAGGAACTTCTCGCGGAACACGTCGAGGCTCACCACTACATCTTGTATCTGAATCATTTTGTTCTGCTAAAAAAAACAGACACAGGCCATACGGACAGCCTGCTTGCTTCCCCGTATGCACCTGTGTCTGGTAAGGTCAATACCCCATGTTACTTGATCAAGTCCTTGCCCGTCATTTCTGCAGGCTGGGCCATACCCAGAATGTGCAGGATAGACGGAGCCACATCGGCCAATACACCGTTCTCAACCTGAGCTTCCTTGTTCTCCGTGACATACACAAACGGAACGGGGTTCAGCGAGTGAGCCGTATTCGGCGTACCGTCTTCGTTCAGCGCATGGTCGGCGTTGCCATGGTCGGCAATGATGATGACCTCATAGCCGTTGGCCTTGGCAGCTTCCACCGTGTCCTTCACGCAGTTGTCGATAGCCGTTACCGCCTTCTCGATGGCTGCATAGACTCCCGTGTGGCCCACCATATCACCGTTCGCATAGTTCACGACGATGAAGTCGTACTTCTGCGTACCGATGGCCTCCACCAGCTTGTCCTTCACTTCGTAGGCACTCATTTCCGGCTTCAGGTCATACGTAGCCACCTTCGGGCTGGGCACCAGGATACGGTCTTCGTTGTCGTACGGCGTTTCGCGGCCGCCGTTGAAGAAGAACGTCACGTGGGCATACTTTTCCGTTTCGGCAATGTGCAACTGCGTCTTGCCGCTGGCAGCCAGGTATTCCCCCAGCGTATTCTGTACGTTTTCTTTCGGGAAGAGGATGTGTACTCCCTTGAACGAAGCATCATACGGTGTCATGCAGTAGTACTGCAGGCCCGGCAAGGTGTGCATGCCTTCTTCCGGCATATCCTGCTGAGTCAGGACGATGGTCAGCTCCTTGGCACGGTCGTTGCGGTAGTTGAAGAAAATCACCACATCGCCCGGCTTGATGGTACCGTCGACCGTTGCGTTGTTGATCGGCAGGATGAATTCGTCGGTTACATCATTGTCATACGATTCCTGCATGGCCTGTACCATATCGGTAGCCTGCTTGCCCTTCCCCTCTACCAACAGGTCGTACGCTTCCTTCACACGGTTCCAGCGTTTGTCGCGGTCCATGGCATAGAAACGGCCAACGATGGAAGCAATGGTACCTGCACTCTTGGCGCAGTGGGCCGTCAGTTCCTCGATGAAGCCCTTGCCGCTTCTCGGGTCGGTGTCACGACCGTCCATGAAGCAGTGGATGAAAGTCTTTTCCAGACCATACTCCTTGGCAATGTCGCACAGCTTGTGCAGGTGCTCCAGTGAAGAGTGAACGCCTCCGTTGGAAGTCAGTCCCATGAAGTGGATGCCCACTCCCTGTTCCTTGGCATGGCTGAAAGCCGCCACCACTTCGGGGTTCTTCAAGATGCTGTTGTCGGCACAGGCGCGGTTAATCTTCACCAAGTCCTGGTAAACAATGCGTCCGGCACCGATGTTCAGGTGGCCTACTTCAGAGTTACCCATCTGTCCGTCGGGCAGACCTACGTTTTCGCCGCTGGCCTGCAACTGCGAGTGGGGATACTGTGCCAACAGGCTGTCCCAGTACGGAGTCGGGGTATTAAAGATCACATCGTCTTTCTGGTGGTCGCCGCAGCCCCAACCATCGAGAATCATTAAAAGAGCTTTTTTAGCCATAATCGTATTTATTTAAAGAGTTGATACTTATTTTTGACGGATGAAAATGTTGACGGGAGTACCGCTCAAGGGCCAGCGCTCGCGGATCTTGTTCTCCAGGAAACGACGGTACGGCTCCTTGACGTACTGCGGCAGGTTGGCGAAGAACACGAACGAAGGCACCTGTGTGTTCGGCAGCTGGGTGACATACTTGATCTTGATGTACTTGCCCTTGTTCGAAGGAGGCGGATAAGCCTCGATGAGCGGCAGCATCTCCTCGTTCAGACGAGCCGTCGGAATACGGGTCGTACGTGCCTGATAGACTGCCTGTGCCGCTTCCAGTACCTTGAAGATACGCTGCTTGGTCACTGCCGAGGTGAAGATAATGGGGAAGTCCGTAAACGGAGCCAGGCGGTTGCGGATGGCATCCTCGTACCCCTTCATCACCTTTGTGGTCTTTTCTTCCACCAAGTCCCATTTGTTGACCACCACCACCAGTCCTTTCTGGTTGCGCTGGATGAGGGAGAAGATGTTCAGGTCCTGCCCCTCCACGCCACGGGTAGCATCGATCATGAGGATGCAGACATCGGAATTCTCGATGGCCCGGATGGAGCGCACCACGGAATAGTATTCCAGATCCTCGTTCACCTTGTTCTTCTTGCGGATACCGGCCGTATCGACGAGGTAGAAGTTGAATCCGAACTTATCGTAGCGGGTATAGATAGAATCGCGGGTGGTACCGGCAATTTCGGTCACGATATTGCGCTCCTCCCCGATAAACGCATTGACGATGGATGACTTTCCGGCATTGGGGCGGCCCACCACCGCAAAGCGGGGAATGTCTTCTTCCAGCAGTTCGCCAGCCTCTTTCCGGAACTTGTCCATGACAAGGTCCAGCAAGTCGCCCGTACCGCTGCCGCTCAGGGCAGAGATACAATAAGGGTCACCCAATCCCAGCCGGTAGAACTCGGGGGCATTGTACTGCAGGTCATTGTTGTCGGTCTTGTTGGCCACAACGATGACAGGAGTCTTCGAACGGCGCAAGATGGCCGCTACATCCATATCGAGGTCGGTCACCCCGTTTTTCACATCCACCACAAAAAGGATGACATCGGCCTCTTCCATGGCCAGCACCACCTGCTTGCGGATTTCTTCTTCAAAAATATCGTCCGAATTGACCACCCATCCTCCGGTGTCTACCACCGAGAATTCTTTCCCCCGCCATTCGGACTTGCCGTACTGGCGGTCGCGGGTAGTACCGGCCTGTTCGTTCACGATGGCCTGACGGGTCTTGGTCAGGCGGTTAAACAGTGTCGACTTTCCCACATTGGGACGTCCTACGATTGCTACTAAGTTTCCCATATTCTTTTTCTACTGGATTGTTTCTAACACATTACTCCGGCTGGTAGCCGAAGTTCTTGAGTTCCTTGTCGGAGCTTCTCCAGTCCTTGTCCACCTTGACAAACGTTTCCAGATAGATGGACTTGCGGAAGAAGTGTTCCAACGTCTTGCGCGCTTCGGTCATCACCTTCTTGAGAGCCTTACCCTGGTGGCCGATGATGATGCCTTTCTGCGATTCCCTTTCTACGTAGATGACCGCATGGATATGGATGCTTTTGGCTTCCTCCTTGAATTGTTCCACGACCACTTCCACGGCATACGGTATTTCCTTGTCGTAATAAAGCAGGATTTTCTCGCGGATGATTTCAGTGACGAAGAAGCGGGCCGGCTTGTCGGTCAGCTGGTCTTTCTCGAAGTACGGGGGCGAATCGGGCAACAAGGCCTTGATACGCTTCATGACGACATCGATATTGAACCGGGCCTGTGCTGAAATCGGAATGATTTCCGCTTCGGGCAGCAGGGCATGCCACTCCTCCACCAGCTTCACCAGCTCCTCCTGGTTGCTCAGGTCAATCTTGTTGATGAGCAACAGGACGGGGACCTCCACCTTCCGCACCTTTTCCAGAAAGTCCGCGTTCTTGTCGGTCTTCTCCTGGGTGTCCGTGACGTACAGCAATACATCGGCATCCACCAGGGCCGACTCGCTGAAGTTCAGCATGGACTCCTGCAGCTTGTAGTTCGGCTTCAGCACCCCCGGTGTGTCCGAAAAGACAATCTGCATATCGTCGGTGTTCAGGATACCCATGATGCGATGGCGCGTGGTC
The DNA here is from genome assembly GCA_004558305.1 of Phocaeicola plebeius. Classification (GTDB taxonomy): domain Bacteria; phylum Bacteroidota; class Bacteroidia; order Bacteroidales; family Bacteroidaceae; genus Phocaeicola; species Phocaeicola plebeius_B. Next base: position 2,516 of record SFDG01000052.1, on the reverse strand, counting down.
TGTGCCTTGAAGGTGGCAATGGAAATCCGTTCGCCCACCAACAGGTTCATCAGGGTCGACTTTCCCACATTGGGGTTGCCCACGATATTGACAAATCCGGCCTTGTGCATCGTCTTATTTTCCATCATAGCCCCACTTCACATACGCTGCGCCCCATGTGAATCCGGCACCGAAAGCCGTGAAGATGAGGTTGTCTCCCTTCTTCAGGTGCTTCTCGTAGTCCCAAAGACACAACGGCAGCGTACCTGCACTGGTATTTCCGTAGCGCTGGATGTTCACCATCACCTTTTCCAAGGGCACACCCAGACGGGCAGCCACCGCATCGATGATGCGCATGTTGGCCTGGTGGGGAATCACCCAGTCGATTGTATCCTTGTTCAGTCCGTTCCGTTCAGCCACTTCTGCCGTTACGTTCGACATGTTCGACACGGCATACTTGAACACCGTGCGGCCTTCCTGGTACAGATAGTGCATTTTGTTGTCCACGGTGAAGTAAGACGGCGGACATACCGAACCGCCTGCCTTCATGTGCAGAAACGGCAATCCCTTACCGTCCGTGCGGAGGATGGAATCACGATGATCTTCTTGTGACGGCCGCTCTGAATCATGCCGGCAGCCACCTCCATGGCATAGAGGAAGCCGCTGCAAGCCGCCTGCAGGTCGAAAGCAAACGCGTTCTTCAGGCCCAGCTTGTCACAAAGAATCGAAGCCGTGGAAGGGAAATGATAGTCAGGAGTCGTCGTGGTGACAATCACACAGTCAATCGAAGCCGGATCGGAAGCTGTCTTCTGCATGAGCTGCTTGGCCGCCTTACGGGCCATATAGGAAGTGCCCAGTCCTTCTTCGTTGAGGATTCTACGTTCCTTCACGCCGATGCGGGTCATGATCCACTCGTCGTTGGTATCCACCATCCTCGACAGTTCGTCGTTGGTCAGGACATAGTCGGGAACGTAACCTCCGACACCTGTAATCACAGCATTTATTTTTTCCATCAGTTCTGTTTTTTACATTGCAACGCATCCACATAGAAAAAGCCGGACGAGCCGAATGGCCCCTCCGGCTTTGTTCTTTCACGGAAACATGCAAAGATGTTCTCAATACTCGAAGCCTTCCTGCTTATACAGCAGCTTCTTTTACAATCGCTACTTTACCTCTGTAATATCCGCAAGCGGGACATACAGTGTGATATACATGCCATTCGCCACAGTTCGGGCAGATAGCCAAAGTAGGGGCAACTGCTTTGTCATGAGTTCTTCTCTTTGCAGTTCTGGTCTTTGATTGTCTTCTTTTAGGATGTGCCATTTTACTTAATTATTTATTGTTATTATTTAATATGCTTTTCAAGGCATCCCAACGGGGGTCGGTAGGCTGTCCGTCCTCTCGCTCCGTCAAGTTGCCGTTTTCAGGTTCCTCCTCTGCCTCCGTAGCCTCGAAATCATCATCGCCGGCCATGTGGCTGAGGTGTTCGTTCAACGCGCCCATCATCTGCGGATTGCATTCACCGGGAGCGTGAACATGCTTCATGGGCAGACTGAGTTCAATGAACTCATACAGGAACCATGCCACATCAATGTATCCTTCTTCTTCGGGCACTGTGATACAGGTTTCCTCGTCCAGGTAGTCGGCTCCTAACTTTACATCCAGCCAGTTGTCGGTATCCACATCGATGTCCATATCATCCAGGCAGCGGTCGCACGGAACGGTGACCACCCCTTCAGTATGGAAAGAAAGATGGTACACACCAATGCCTTTCTTCACATCCAACTGCACATGAAGATGTCCCTTTTGGATTTCCGGAGCTTCGATGGCTTCGAAAAAAGCGTCCTCCAACTCGTATTCATACCTACACGAATCGGCCCGCATATCCTTCAGCTCTACCTTATATATATCCATTGTTCCCAAATCAGCAATACACTATAATCGGGCGACAAAGATACAAATAATAATTCATTTATTCTACGTTTTCTTCTTTTTTTTATCTTTTAAGCAATTTGTCCATTTTGTCCCAAGTTGTTTCCTTCTCTGATCACCTCCTTCCATATTCAGGTTCTTCTGCCGTCGCCGTTCCAGGGCACAGATACGCAAACACAATTTGCATTTCTCCTAAGGCCTCTTGTCTGGATTTCTCCTGCTCCATTTCCACTTCTCCTTCTCTCCTAATTTATACGCACTATAAATAGCATCCTCCCTATTTTCGTCGCCAAACCCTGAAAAACACCTCGCCGAATGGTCCCCATTTGGTCCCTCATCTGCAAAAATCGATACTTATCTCATTGATTCATAGCTATCTCATTTTTCGGATTCAGTTATCGACGCGCCAACGAAATCGGGGGTAAAACCCTGTTCTGAGGCTTCTGAGAGGGGTTGAGTGCCGGGAAACCGGTCGGTTTTCTATCAAAACCGTCCCTCGTACGGCCCTTTTCCGTCCACTGCCCCGATAGGCTCCAGGAGACTGAATTAAGAACAACTTGAGTTAGAACAATTTGAGTTTTTTAATTTATAAATTAAAATTTTTT
>SFDG01000149.1 GCA_004558305.1 Phocaeicola plebeius | reverse complement strand
GCATCTGTTCGAAGGCATTGTGCGGGGCAGCATCACCGAGCAGAAGCAAGGTACTGCCGGTTTTGGCTACGACCCCATCTTCCGTCCCGAAGGCTGCACTGAAACCTTTGCCGAGATGGGCAATGACGAGAAGAACCGCATCAGCCACCGTGCACGTGCCGTGCAGCAGCTGGTGGCGTACCTGTCTCGGTAATCACTGCTGTTTTGGCTTTCTTACGACTGCACTTATGACTTCCCAACGACTGCACTCATGAGGGTGTTACGAGTGCAGTCGTGACCATCTCATAAGTGCAGTCGTAAGACCCTGACGAGTGTAGTCGTACTATAAATAAAAGTTGCAAAACATCTGTTACTGTCACCGGGTGCTTACAATGTATTGTTTATCATTGAATTATGATTTTATTATGGTGACAGATGTTCTGAAAACAGGGTCAAGGCAGCATCCTTTATAGGCTTTTTGAGGTGCAGACCAATGGCTTTCCTGCCTTCTTTTCCTGCGTTTCGGCTTCTTGTTCCGTATTTTGACTTGCCTTCTCAAAATCGGTTACGACAATCAAACAGTTTTAGGAGCATCTTCGGCAGCGGGAAACGACATCCGATACCCTTTCCCTCTGACCGAATGTATGCCGATGTCCAGTGCCGAGACCAGTCCCTTCAACTGTTTGATGGAGTGATAGGCCCTGTCTTTGTTCATGGCCGTCGGTTCTTTCTCGTCGTACAGCCTGCCTATGTCCTTGTGGCTGATGAAGAAGTCCTCTTGGGCGATGAACAGCAGGAAGAACCTCAGGGATTCCCCGCCCAGCGTCACGGTTTGGTCTTGGTGTTTCAGCACGTGGTGTCTGTTGTCCCACCAGTATCCGTCCCGGATGACGGTCCATCGGACGGCAGTGGTCTGTCTTTGTAGATAGGATGTTTCTTCCGGTCCGTTGTCCGTCTTTTCTTCTGTTTCCGTTGTCCGGCTGCCGGTCTGTCTGTTCCGGTATAGCCTGGCCAATGCGGTACCAGCGAGGATGACCGCTGGTAGCATCACCAGCAGACAGACGGACGTGTCGGGCAGCAGCAGACCTTCCGGAAGCTGTACGTAAGCCCTTATCGTGATGTCGTTTGTCTTGTCATGGTCTTTCCGATAGGTGGTTTCCTCCACCAGTGTCGCCGACTTCCGTAAACGTTCGTTGCCTGAGAAATATGTTTTCCCCCTGTATGTATATCCGACGGCGGAAGCGGCCTGTATGCCCGTATGCAGCAGTGCTGCGTGGAACAGGCTGTCCAGCCGTACTCTGTCCGGATCTTCCGTCAGCAGGAACGCCTGGTCGCACCAGTTTCTCTTCTCTTCCTCCGAAAGCTCGTTGGGAGAGTTGTCCTGTCGGTAGCGGAACACCACTTCCCGGATGCCCGTTTCCTTCTCCTGCCGGACTGCATTCCAGAATGCGTTCCTGCCTGTCTCTTTCCTGTATTCCTTTTCTTTTTCTGTGTATATAAGGACAGCCATGAATGCCACAGCCAGGTAAACCATCCCCCACAGAATGAATGTCCTCTTGTTTCCCATGATAGTCCGGCTTTGGTTGAATCTGAAATCTTCCTGAGAAATTCGTCTGTAAGTGTCTATCCTTTAACAGATAGCGGCTTTCTCAGATTTCTTTCAGTTTTATATGTCATTTGTTATACGTAACTTTGAGCCACAAAACTAATTAAAAATTCTATATTATGAAAAGGAGAGTGACTTTATTGGGTGGACACCTGTTCGGTCTTCTTTTGATGGCTGCAGTAGCTTTGTCCGCCTGTGTGTCGGAAAAGCAGCAGGAAGTTCAGCGAGTGAGTGATGTGGAATATTCCACGGTTACGGACAGTATCTATTGCATGATGCCCGGCAGGCTGCTTGCCCGGCACGGATATGTGTACTGGCAGGATGCAAGGGGAGTGGACGGTATTGTCCATGTGGTGGATGCAGCGTCCGGAAAGGAGACAGGCAGTTTCGGCACCATTGGTGAGGGTCCCGATGACTTTACGATGCCCCTCCCTTCCGTCTCTCCTGACGGCTTCTATCTGGACGATCTCCAGAAAGGCATCTCGCACCTGTACACCGTGGGCAAGGAAGGCATACAGGTGGAGAAAGGGAAGATGGCAGCGGATGGGGAAGTGACCCAGTTGGTGCACGTGGACAGACAGACGACGGTGGCGCTGACTCCCGGCAAGGACCATCCGTTCCAGGTGACCGTTTACGGCAGGACGGAGCCGGGCGGCCAGTTCCCCGTTGCGGAGAAGTACAGCAACTCCTTCTATCTCCACCAGGGGAACATCGCCTTTAATTCCGACCATAAGCTACTGGTCTATAGCAGCCTGACATTTCCCTACCTTGCGACCTATTCGCTGAAGAAGGGCCGCCTTTCCCTGCAGCGGGAACTATCGGAAGAGGTAAGCTACACGGTTCAGGACGGCCAGCTGGTGATGGACAAGGGGTCTCGGCGCGGCGCGATGGAGCTGGGACTGACCAAGCACCATATCGTGACGCTGGACCGGGATGTGGTGACGGAAGGGGAGCGGCCTCAGGGGGCATCTCCTCGCGATCCTTCCACGCTCCCTCGCTCCCTGTTCGTCCATGACTACGAGCTTCACCTCACGCATATCCTGACCCTTCCGTTCCCGGTACTCCGCATCTGCGGCGATGTAGAGTCCGATCAGGTCTATGCCATCGTGCTGAATCCCGAATACTCGCTGATTAAGGTGGACGTATCGTCCTTGTAGT
>SFDG01000001.1 GCA_004558305.1 Phocaeicola plebeius | reverse complement strand
AGCTCAAGACCGCTCTCCTTGTGAAAGTAGTACAACTTTTGTCCGGACTTGCAGAGGAAGTCGGCCATAAGATTCTCGAAGATTGCTCCCTTGTATCCAAGAAGATTGCCTTTTAAGATGTCCACCTGAGTACCGTAGTCCAACATTGCTACAAGAATCCCGATGTCTGTTGTATATACCTTAAAGCAATCTTTGATAGCGTTACCATCCAAGGGCAGTTCCGTTATGGATGTGTTGTAGCACCGCTGAACTATCCCGGCATCCTCCAGCCATTGAATGCTGCCCATATATTGTGAAGCCCGTCCGCCTTTCTTGACCACAGAATACTGGAACTTCTTGTTCTCCTTAGCTAATTGTGTCGGGATGGACTCAAAACATTCGCGGATGTGGGGCTTGTCGGCATCATCCGCATATTTAACCATATCCTCTTCGTATTCGGCAATGAGGTTGCGCTGTACCTTATATATAAGCTCGATGTTCTTTGTTTCAAGGAAGCAATTCACTACCTCTGGCAACCCTCCGACAATGACATATCTATACAGCAGCTCCATCATTGCTTTGTGAATGCCATCGGGAACAGCAGTTTCATTCTCGAAGGATGCCCTTACAGAATCAATCACCGCATCATTGATACCGTTTGCCCAAAGAAATTCCTCAAAGTCCAAAGGGTACATATCAATGACTGTTTCATATCCAACGGGGACTGAATCTTGTCCATCCTCTTCTTTTTTCTTCTTACTTTTACCGTAGCCCTTCACACCTAAAAGTGAACCCGTGGCAATAACATCGAAACGACCATCTATGTGGAATGACTTTAATGCAGTTCTTGCCTCCTTGCATTCCTGTATCTCATCAAGGATAATGCAGGTCTTTCCATTGATGAAACGACTACCGGGAATCAAAGCTGATAAGTTGAGTATGATGGTATCAACATCTATGTTGCCTGTAAAAGCCGACTTCTTGTCCGGTTCAAGAATGAAGTTCATATAGACTACACTCTCATAATTCTCCTTTGCGAACTTCTGAACAATGTATGTCTTCCCGCATTGACGTACGCCCTTTATCACAAGAGGTTTCTTATCCTTAGTCCCCTTCCATTCGGTCAAGTATGTTTCAATCTTCCTTTTAAGCATAGTTTCTCACATTATCTCAATGCAAAAATACATTTTTTCAAGCGAATACGCAAGATATGTTACACTTTTCGGAACGAATATCACAAGAATGGATACATTTTTCCAAGCGAATCAATAAAATTCCACCGCAAATCGCAGAAATCCAAAGAAAAACACTACCTTTGTGTTCACAAGCGTTCTGTAACATCCATACGGGAATGTCCTATTGGTCAATGTATTGAAACTGATGGCGGATATTTCATAAATGGGCTGAAGAGAGGCGGTACAACACGTATATGCAAAGGCGGTGAAAGACAACGACTTGCATTTGTCCCCATTTCCTGTGAACTTGTCAGAAGTGAGGTTGTACCGATTAAAATGAATTGTCGCTGATAATCAGTGATGTAAATATGCTGTATTGGTAAGTAGGAACGTGAAAACAAGAGAAAACCATCTCCACGGAGGTCATGGCCGGAGATGGGCATGAGCGAGGAATGACAGAAGATACATTGAACGAATTTTGATGAACCATGAAGAAAAAGATACTGATTACAGGCGGCAGCGGATTCCTGGGCAGCAGGCTGGCCTACTACTACAGGGACCGGTATGACCTGCTGCTGCCCACGCACAGCGAACTGAATGTAGGGCGTGAAGAAGCGGTCAAGGCATACATGGAGGAACATCGGCCGGAGGCAGTCATCCATTGTGCGGCACTCAGCAACACGTGGTATTGCGAGCAACACCCCGAGGAGTCGCACCGGGTGAATGTGCAAGGCACGGTCAGGATAGCGAAGGCTTGCAAGCTGACGGGTGCCAGGCTCATCTTCATGTCCAGCGACCAAGTGTATAACGGCACCCCCGTGCAGGGGCCTCTCCGGGAGGAGGAAACCCTCCAGCCTGTCAATGTCTACGGACGCCACAAGCTGGAGGCCGAGCAAAGGGCGCAATGGAACCTGCCGGATTCCGTGGGGCTACGACTGACCTGGATGTACGACCTGCCGGACAGCAGCATGAAGCTGAACAGCAACCTGCTGGTCAACCTGCAGAAGGCCTCCCGCGAAGGGAGCACGCTGCTGGCAGCCACCCATGAATACCGGGGGGTGACCTATGTATGGGAGGTGGTCAGGAAGATGGAGGAAGCCCTCGCGCTGCCCGGAGGGATCTATAACTTCGGAAGCGGGAACACGCTGGACAGCTATTCGCTCTACCTGGAGGCTGCCCGTCTGCTGGGGCTCCGGCATCCCGCCGACTGGATTTTGCCCGACGAGGAACGATTCAGCGGACAAGCCAGGAACCTGACCATGGACGGCTCCCGCATCGGGAAGCATGGCATCCGGTTCAGCGAGAGTGTGGAAGGAATGAAGGAGGCACTGCGGAGACCGTTCCGTACCGAATGACTATTCATAAGAAAAAGGAGGCAGACAAGATGAAGAAAGAACAGACAACAGCCACGCACCACTATACCAGGAAGGGATTGTGGACAAGAATCCTGCTCGTTTGCCTGTGGCTGGGCATCCTCATAGGAATGGTAGACGGCTTGGGCTATTTCCCGGTGATGGCAGACAGACTGGGCGTTGCGCTGACAGAAATCCTGCTATGGGGACTGGTGCTCATTCCGGCCCTGCCTGTCGCGGCCTATGCGAAAAGACTGTACCGGCAGCGCAAGGACAACAAGGATAAGAGGAGTGGAAAAGAGCAGATAGTGAAATAATCAGACAATCAGTTATACGCTCATGAAAACAATGAACAAATCGTCAATGGTCCTCCTGGCCGCAGCCGCATTCGTCGGCTGTGCCCAGCGACCGGCAAGCCGGTTCGTCCGGCCCTTATCGCCGGCTGTAGATGCCGGGCATATCGAGAACGCTACCCTACCCGCCTCGTTCACGGCGGATGACTTCAACTGGAGGGACGGCCGTCTGTCCCTGACCGTCTTCCAGGAAGACCTGTATGATGCCGTGGAGGTCAACGCTTTGGCAGCAGGCGATACGCTTCTGTGGAACCAGGATACCATCATCATCCGCGAGATAGAGCAGGACGGTGAGGTAAAGGTCTTCAACAAAGGTATGGAAGAAGGCGGTGCGGAACTGACCGCGAACGGCGGAGGCACCTACAGGGCCTTGCTGTGGGACGACCATTCCGCCTATACAGCCATCGGCCAGGCAGCGTTGCCCTTAGCCGATGACTTCCTCCTGATTGATTGCGGTGAAGAGCCGGCAGACCCGAATGATACGCTCCGCACCGGCCAGCAGGCCTATCTGGAGGCCTTGAAGGACAGCAGGCGCCAGTTCAACTGCCTGAACACAACGGTGGTCGTCGAGAAAGGACGGATAGCCAGCATTACGAGGCGCTGGATTCCCTGACCGGCATGGACAGCTACACATAGAAAGAAGGATATGATAGCACCTAAAATCGACTTTTCAGACCGGGAAGAACGGCTGGCGTTCGTCCGGGATCGGTTCTGCTGCAAGGCCCCCTCCTGCGGCGGATGCGGCTCCTGCCACATGCCAGACGGGCGACCGGCCACCGAAGTGTTTGCAGCATACATTGAAGGCGAGAAAGAGTTTGTCGCTATCGCCTCCGGGCTTTGGAAAACAGACCGCCATGGATAGACGCATTGAGGAAGAAAAGGCCGTGGTGGAGCTGATGATCCGCCTGTATTGCCGGAAACGGGAAGGGAACGCCGCCCTCTGCCCGGACTGTCAGGAGCTGTTGGCGTATGCCCGCCGCCGGCTGGACCGATGCCGCTACGGCAGCCGGAAACCGACCTGCAGGAAATGTCCCGTCCATTGCTACCAGCCGGCAATGAAGGAACGCATCCGGACGGTGATGCGCTGGTCTGGACCGAGAATGATGCTCTACCATCCCGTCGCCGCCCTCCGGCACCTGATACGCGAATGGAGCTGACGGGCGTAGACAGACCCGGCAATCATTCGGACGGCTCCGTTGCGTTCTGGCACGATTGTTCCGGAAAAGTACAGAACTGAATGAAAAAGAATTCCTAACTTTGCAAAAAGAGAACAGAACCAAATCCTACACAGCCATGAAGAAGATACTATTTATCGTCGGTTCCTTGCGCAAGGAATCGTTCAACAGAAAGCTCGCCGCAAAGGCGGAGCAACTGCTGGCAGGCCGGGCCGAGGTGGAATACCTCGACTATTCGGAAGTGCCCCCAATGAACCAGGACCAGGAGTTCCCGGCCCCCGAAGCGGTGAAAAGAGTGAGGGAACAGGTGGCCGCGGCAGACGGCCTCTGGATTTTCTCCCCGGAGTATAACTACAGCTATCCCGGTCATCTGAAGAACCTGATTGACTGGCTTTCCCGTCCGCTTGTGGCGGGCGACCGGCAGACCCCTTTGGCCATCAACGGCAAGAAGGTGGCCCTAAGCGGTGCCGGAGGTGCGGCAGCCACCGCCAAGTGCAGGGAGAAACTGACCGAACTGCTCACCCTGCCGTTTATCCGTGCGGATGTCATGGCCGAACCGCAGACGGGCATCCGGCTGAATGTGGAGGCCTGGACCGAGGGCCGCATGGTGCTAACCGAGGCTCAGGAGGCCGCGCTGCAACAGCAAGCCGACGCTTTCATCAACTACCTGTAGACCCCGCTGCCCCATGAACCTGAAGAAAATCATCAACCCCTGGGAAGGGATGCCGGGCTACCACTGCATCGGCTGCTCTCCCGACCATCCTTTCGGATTCCGCCTTCATTTCTATGAAGACGGCGAGGACATTGTCAGCCAGTGGCAGCCCACCCCCGACTACCAGGGATGGGTCGACACCCTGCATGGCGGCATTCAGGCACTGCTGCTCGACGAGATATGCGGCTGGGTCGTGACGCGCAAGCTGCAGACGGCAGGGGTGACATCGCGCATGGAAACACAGTACAAGCGCCCCGTGTCTACCTCCGACTCCCTGCTCACGCTCCGCGCACGCATCGTCGAACAGAAGCGCAATATCGTCATCATCCGCGCCACTCTCTCCGACTCCGCCGGCAGGGTGTGCACGGAGGCCACGTGCACGTATTTCGCTTTCTCCCGGGAGAAGGCCGAGAAGGACATGCATTTCAGGGAGTGCAGGACGGAGGACTGACGTATCGCAGCAGAAATTTCAGGGTCAAGGCAAGAAAAACGCGCCCGATATCGTTTTTTTGCAATATTATCGCTAAATTTGACAGCGATTTTTAAATACTATGACCAACATGCGATACATTGGAATGAAACCTCTGCGCCCTGCAGCCGCCCTGGCTGCCCTGTTCTGTGCCACCCTGTCTGTTTCGGCACAGCAAAGCATTACGGAACGCTTTTCGCGCTTCCTGACCGAGCCTCACGGCTATGTAGCTTACCGTACTGCCGACCCCATCCGCATCGACGGGGTGATGGACGAGCCGTCCTGGCAGCATGCTCCGGAAACGGAACTGTTCATGGACATCAGCGGGGAGGGATTTCCCACCCCGAAGTATGCTACCCGGGCCAAGATGCTTTGGGACGACGATTATCTGTATGTGTCGGCTGTGATGGAAGAACCCAACGTGTGGGCCAACCTGTCACAGCGCGACACCATCATCTACTACGACCCCGACTTCGAGATTTTCATCGACCCCACGGGGGATGCCCATCATTATTATGAACTGGAGTTCAATGCCTCGAATGTCATCTTCGACCTTTTCCTGGAGAAGCCTTACCGCGCCCCGCGGCGCACGTACGTACAGTTCCAGTGGAACTGCCCCGGACTGCAGTCGGCGGTCAAGGTGAACGGCACGCTGAACAACAACAAGGACACCGACAAGGGATGGGACATCGAAGTGGCCATCCCGCGAAAAGCCATCGCCCAGGAGTTCGACAATGTGCTGCAGGCAGGACGCTACCTGCGGGTAGGCTTCTCGCGCGTGGAATGGCAGACGGAGTGCGACAAGAGCGGGCGGACCTTCCGCAAGAAAGGCGCGGACGGCAAGTACCTGCCCGAGGACAACTGGACATGGCCTTCCACGGGGATGATTGCCATGCACATGCCCGAGCGGTGGGGCTACGTGTACCTGAGCGATGTCAAGGCCGGCCGGGGCAGCGAGCTGTTCGTCTATCCCTCCAGTCGCCCCATCGAGAAACTGCTGTGGGCCATGTTCTACGCCCAGGAGGAACACATGCGGCAGAGCGGCCGGTTCCTGGACAACCTGGAGGCTTTCCACCTGACCGCCGACGAGCTGGCTCTCCTGCCTGAAGGGGCGCACCTGAAGGTGGAGACGCTCTCGTCGCGCTACCTGATTACGGTGGAGACCGGCAGCCTGAAGATAAGCATCGACGAGGAGGGACGCATCTGGAAAACCGATAAATAAACGAAGTATATGAGAAAGTTGTTTTACGTAGCCGTCGCCTTGGTCACAGGACTGGCGTTTACGGCTTGCAAGCAGGAAAAGACCGCCACCGTAAAGGTCTACGGCTGGTATTCATGGAATCCCCAGCGGGTGCCGGAAGACAGTCTGCGGACACTGCTCCGGCAGTGGAAAGGCCATGGGCTGGTGGGGGTGTGTATGGAATGTGGCGGCTTCCAGACCGAACGTATCCAGAAGGCGGCACGCATCGCCCACGAGGAGGGACTGGAGTATCATGCCTGGGTGCCCTCGATGCTGCAGGGACAGAAGGACTCTTTGTGGTACACCGTGAACCGGCTGGGACAGAGTGCCTACACCGAGAAAGACCGGGCTTATGTGTCGTACTACCAGACGCTCGACCCTCATCATCCCGAGGTGGTGAAGTTCCTCTCGGAGCAGTATGCCAAGGTGGCAGCGATTCCCGAAGTGGACTATGTGCAGCTGGATTATATCCGGTATGCGGATGTCATCCTTTCCGAAGGGCTGTGGGCCAAATACGCCGCCGCCATCCAGCACGACTGGGGAACGCTGGAGGGCTGGAGGCTGGAGCAGCAGGGCCGTCCGTCTGCCGCACCTACGGGGCAGAAGCCCGAAGGGGTCAACGAATATCCCGGAGCGGACTATTGCTATTGTGATGCCTGTGTGGCCGACTTCAAGGACAAGAGCGGCATCGATGTGCGCGAAGAAGTGAAGAAGGGTACGAACCCGGCTACCATCGAGGGCTGGGCACAGTTCCGTTGCGACAATGTGACGAACTGCGTCAATGCCATCGTGGAGGCGGTGCATGCCCAGGGCAAGAAGGTGAGTGCCGATGTGTTCCCCGGCCCGCAAAGCTATGCCGAGTGGATGGTCCGCCAGCAGTGGAACCGCTGGAACGTGGACGCGCTGTTCCCCATGAACTATAACGACTTCTATCTCCGCGGACCGCAGTGGGTGGGCACCGTGACGAAGGAGGAAGTGGAGGCTGCGAAGGGCAAGCCGGTGTACAGCGGACTCTTCATCTGCCAGGACTGGGAGCACAAGAGCAGCGACATGGACCCCGAAGGCAGCGGTCTGGTTCCTTCCGAGATAGCCGCCGCAGTGACTGCCGCCCGTGATGCCGGTGCCGCAGGTGTCTGCCTGTTCTGCCCCAATCACATGACGGAAGCGCACTGGAAGGCCTTCGACGAGGCCATCGGCCTGAAATAGAGCTTTCCCCGGTGGTTCGCCTTCCGATTATTTCAGGTTATTATAGATTTGTTTCAAAAGATTCGCTGTATCTTTGTGCGGCGAAAGCAATGATGAAAGCTGTAGGGCATTCAGAGGGTGTATCAAAACCTAACGATGCGAATGAGAGTGTGTCAATCCAGCTCGTCGTCACCACCACTCCCGCCATGCATTGCGCCAACTGCGAGAGCAAGATCAAGAGCCATATCCGTTTCGTGAAAGGCACCAAGAAAATCGAGACTTCCGTGCCCGGCCAGACCGTCACCATCGTCTACGACAGCCGCAAGTCGACCTACGCCGACTTTGAGGCTGCTTTCAAGAAGATCGGTTACGAAATCCGGCCGGCCAGGAAATCCCGATAAGCGGGTTCAGGTAGCCACCGTCACGGTGGTGATGTTCTGCCCGAACTGGAATTTGTAGCTGATGTGGCTGGCCTCCCCGTTGGCAATCTTCAGCCCGATTCCCTTGTCCTTGTTCTCCACAGGATTGAAGGGCGGACTGTCATCGGCCAGGGAGAGGATGACCTGTTCGGGCTGAACGAGCAGGCGGACATCGATGAAGGCTTTCCGGCTTCGCCGGTGTCCGTGCTCGGCGATGTTCGCCATCAGCTCCTCGGCCACCACCCGGACCCTGAACACCGTCTCCTCCGGCAACCGGCGGACCGTCAGCCACCGGGTGATTTCCTCGAAGGTCTGGTTCATCGTTTCCAGGGAATACCTGAACGAGCGGTCGTACGTGGGGAACGGCAGGACGGTGGGCAGCAGGCTGACGGGCCGGAGGGTCTTGTCGCGCCGGCGGACGGCTGCCGACAGGGCCAGGGCGGCCAGCAGCACCAGTCCGTAAGCCACCAGGTTACTCCACCAGACCAGCTGCGGAACCAACACGGCCATCAGCCAGATGACGGGGATGACCGACAGGTTGAGGGAGAACGAAATGACATTGGCCAGTGCCGTACGCTGCAGCAGCTTGTAGTTGACCATCAGCAGGTAGAGCAGGCAGAACAGCCAGAAGGCCACACTGTAGATGCGGATGCTGTAGCAACACTCCGGCAGCAGACGGTCGGGGCAATCGAACATTCCGGCCACCCCTTGCGGGAAGCACAGCAGCAGGACACACACCGTGCCCAGACTGGTGTTCAGGAAACGGAAGGCCGACGAAACGGTGGTGCGATGGCCGTAGTAGTCGTTGAGTCCCAGCTGCAGTGCCGCCAGCTGCTGCATGGTGGAACAGGCTCCGGAGATGAACATGTTGTAGAGGGCCATGATGTTGAGGACGACGGAGAACACGAACAGGGCGTCGGCCCCCAGATGGTGGCCGATGATGAACTGCGTGGCATACAGATAGACGGTCATGCAGACGCTGGCCACGGCAAACGGCAGTCCCGTGGAGCACGACTCGCCCAGATGCGACCACCGGGAAAAGGAGAACCGGTACTTCGTCCTGTCGCCGGCATAGTGCGTAAGCAGGATGCAGCAGGCCACGACATGGCCGATGACCGTGGCGACGGAACTGCCCGTCACCCCCATCTCCAGGTACTTCACCATTACGTAGTCCATGCCCAGATTCACCAGGTTGTCGGTAATCATCGCCGCCGACACCAGTCGGGGCGCCCCGTCGATGGCGGTGTAGCCCCCCAGGAAATAGACCCCCATGAAGGACACCGCGCCCAGGAGGAGCGGACGGAAATACTGCCGGGCATAGTCGTGCAGTTCGGGGTTGCTGCACATCAGCTGCACCACGTTGTCGACGAAGAACGCTCCCACGAGCAGCATCACCGCCCCGAAGGCCACCAGGACCATGGCATTGGTGGAGAAGATGCGGTTGGCACGGGCCATGTCGCCCGCTCCCATCGCCTTGGCCACCAGCACGCTGCCGCCCAGGCCTACCAGCTGGTACACCGTATAGTAGGCCTGTATAATCGGCTTGCCCAGCGAAGTGGCCGACATGGCATTGTAGTCGATGAGATGGCTCACGATGATGCCATCGACCACATTGCCGAGCATGGCCGACAAGGCGGTCAGGATGGAGGCTCCCAGGAAGACCCTGAAAGCCCGGACGGAAAGATAGGGTTGCCGTTCCATGTCACCTCCTGTCTTCAAAGAAGCCGAAGGCCGCTATGGCCTCGATGAACCGCTGTACGTAGTCCCACGACGTGACATTCCAGTGGAAGCCCAGGTGCGACAGCACCCGTATGGTGTAGGGATTGTACTTCTTGAATACAGCCACCTTGGCGTTGCCGCCGGCCTTGTAGGCCAGGAAGGACTGCAGCACCTGGGCCTTCTCCTGGTCCTGTGCCGCCCTGTGCATCACCTCGTCGAACTCCTCGTCCTCTACCAGCCGGATGTCGGCCTCCAGGGTCTCCGCCATCTCACGTACCACGTCGCCCACAAACTGCATGTGGTGGTTGAACGGATGGAAGACGACGCATTCCTTCGGTGTAGTGGCCAGCAGCAGGACTGCCCGTGCCACCTCGTCGATGGGCGAGAATTCCATCTGCGACTGGTCGATGGAATAGCTGTAGGCTCCCAGCATCTGATAGACATGGAGCCGTCCCATGGCGGAGTTGCTGCGGAAGTTGATCTGGAACTCGCCGTCGGCGGCACGCGGGGCCAGGTTGCCCAGGCGCACGATCTTGGCCACGAGGCCTTTCTCGGCGACAGCCTCCAATACCATCCGTTCGGCCAGGAACTTCGAACGGGTGTACTTACTGTTCAGCTCCTGGCCGAAGTAGAGCATCTGCTCGCTGAACGAGGTGGAGGGGTCCGGACAGCCGTTGACCGACTGGCCGCTGATGCTGAACGTACTGGTCTGCACCAGCTTCGCTCCGGTGCGCAGACAGTAGTCCAGGCAGTTTTTCAGGCCGCCGATGTTGATGTCCTCAATCTCCGTACCTTCCGAGAAATGCTTCACGATGGCGGCACAGTTGATGACCGTGTCCACCCGCTCCGCCTGGTCGAAGACCTCCGGCGCAGTGACATCGCCGTCGATGACCTTCAGCCGGGTGCCGAAAAGCGCGTCGTAGCTGTCCTCGAAGTAATAGTAGAGCAGGTTGCGCAGCCGGCTCTCGCTGTCGACGCCGTTCCGCTCGTGGCGTACCAGGCACCATACGCAGCAGTCGCTGTCCTCTGCCAGATGGTGCTCGATCAGGTCGTGGAGCACATGGATGCCCAGGTAGCCGGTAGCTCCCGTGAGGAGGACATTGCCCAGCTGCAGGCGTTCCCCGTGGCGGAAGCTCTGGAAGCGGTTGCCAGCCAGCAAGGCGTTGATGGCCGTGTAGTCGTAATCGGCCACTTCGTGGTCGACGCTGTCTGTCTCCTCCTCCTTGCCGCTGCCCGCCAGTGCCGCCAGCTGCTGCGGAGTGGTATGCTTGAACACATCGGCATAGGTGATGCCGAAGCCCCGGTCCTGCGCCTCAATCATGACCCGCGTCACGGTGAGCGAGGTGCCGCCCAAGTCGAAGAAGGAGTCGGCGGCACTGACCCGGTCGAGGCCGAGGATATCGCCGAAGATGCGGCAGAAGGTCTCCTCTACGGCATTCTTCGGAGCCACATAGTCACCG
Organism: Phocaeicola plebeius; assembly: GCA_004558305.1. GTDB lineage: Bacteria > Bacteroidota > Bacteroidia > Bacteroidales > Bacteroidaceae > Phocaeicola > Phocaeicola plebeius_B. The sequence continues at coordinate 138,134 of SFDG01000001.1, read as the reverse complement.
CCCACGGCAGCCAGCTGCGGCAGGGGCAGGTGCTTCACATCCACCTTGCCGTTGGGGGTCAAGGGAAAGGCCTCCAGCTGCAGGAAGGCGGTAGGCACCATGTAGTGGGTCAGGGTCCGTCCCATCTCGCTCTTCATCTCGTCGATGGAAATGGCACGTCCGGCGGTATAGTAGGCACAGAGATGGTCGGTGCCGTCGATGGTCTTCACCATGACCACCGCCTGCTTCACGCCGCTGACCTTCGTGGCAGCCGCCTCTACCTCGCCCAGTTCGATCCGCAGTCCGCGCAGCTTGATCTGATGGTCCATGCGTCCGAGGGTCACGATGTCCCCTTCCTCCGTCCAGCGGGCATAGTCGCCCGAGCGGTAGCAGCGCACGCCGTGATAGTCCACGAAACGTTCGCGGGTCTGCCGGTCCAGGTGGTGGTAGCCCTTGGCGATGACGTCGCCGCCGATATACAGCTCGCCGACCACGCCCACCGGCAGTTCGTTGCCGTCGGCATCCACGACAAATTCGGTATAGTTGAGCAGCGGACGGCCAATGCTGATGCGGTCGGCCCGGGTCAGTTCCTTGCAGTTGGACGACACGGTAATCTCCGTCGGGCCGTAGGTATTGAAGATGTGCTTCGGCTGCAAGGCTTTCAGGCGCGTCAGGAGCTGGTCGCTGTAGGCTTCGCCGCCGCTCAGCACGCACTGGCACCGGCGCAGGGCTTCGCTGAAGTCGGGCAGTTCCATGTAGTTGAGCAGTCGCGAGGGCGTAGCATTGATGATGTCGGCCCCCGTCTCACGGAACAGGCGGGCCAGTTCGATGGGGTTGTTGCTCTGGTCCTCATCGGCCAGCACGAAGGTCAGGCCGTTGGCAAAGCTGACCCCGTACTCCTTCAGCGACATGTCGAACGACAAGGTGGTCACGCCGAGGTAGCAGTGTCCCTCCGTGGCCATGACATGGACATGCCGGTTGGCCGGATGGTTCTGCAGGTAGTTGCAGATGCCGCGGTGGGTAATCATCACGCCCTTGGGCCGCCCCGTAGAGCCGCTGGTGTAGATGAGATAGACCAGGTCGTCGCCCGCTACCTTCACCTCCGGATTGTCGAGACAGCCGTCCGCCTCGTAGGCCAGCAGTTCGTCGACAAGGAGGGCCTTTCCGCCATGCTCGGCGAGATGGTCGGCTGTGGTAAGGACATAGGCGGCATCCGAATCCTCCGTAATGAGGCGGATGCGGTCGGCGGGATAGGCCGGGTCGCAGGGGATGAAGGCGGCCCCTGCCTTGCTGATGGCATAGAACGACAGCAGCACTGCACTGGTGCGCGGCAGCAACACCACGATGCGGTCGCCGCGTTTCACGCCCCGCGCCAGCAGGGCATGGGCCAGCCGGTTGGCCTCACGGTTGAATTCAGCATACGTGAGGGTGCGGTCGGAGGCTATGAGGGCGGTACGGTCGGGACAGGTGGCGGCATAGTGCTCCAACGGCTCGAAGAACCGGTCGTACTCCACGGGGGCCACAGCCACCGTATGCAGTGCCTCCACCTCTTTCCGCTGGCCTTCGCTCATGATGGACACGGACTTGACGGGGGCTTCGGGAGCCGCCGTGAAATGGCTGACCACCGCACTGACGGATTCCGCTATCCGCTGTGCCAGACCGGCTGAATAGACGGCTTCGTCGTAGCCCGTCTGAATCTGATACCCGCCGTCCTCTCCTTCCACGACGACCACTTTCAGCTTGAACTTGGCCAGGTCGAGCGTCATCGGGACGAAGTCCAGCCGCTGGCCGCCGGCCGCATAGTCGGCCATCACACCCACCTGGTATTCGAACACGATGTCGGGCGCGAAGCCATAGTCGGCGGCAATGCGTGCAAAGGGATATTGCTCGTGGGCGACAGTGTCGTTGAAGTCCCGGGCGGTCTGCTCCACGAACTGGCTGACGCTCTGTTCGCCGACAACACTGCTCAGGGCCAAGGTGTTGACGAACATGCCCGTCGTGTTGTACGTGCGCAGGTTGCGGCGACCGTTCGAGATGGTGCCCAGAAAGACCTCCTTGCTGTTGACATACCGGCTGACCGTATAGTAGGTGGCCGCCAGGAAAATGCTCATGGGAGTCACGCCGAGCCGCTTGGCCAAAGCCTCGGCTGCCGCCATGTCGACCGGCACCCGGCACGTACCCAAGGTGTGCAGGGCCTCCGGATCCTGCGGCAGGTCGGAAGCAATGACACTGGCCCCCTCGCAACGGCTCAGCCGCCCGTCGAAGAACAGCCGGGCCTTTTCGTATTCCTCGCCCCCTTCTGCCGCCTGCTGGTCGGCAGCGAACTGGAGGTAGCTGTAGTCTTCTGCCTCGACAGCCTGACCGTCCAGACGGGCCAGTATCTCCCGGAGTAACAGGTCGTCGGAGGCACCGTCGGTGACAAGATGATGAATGTCAGTCATCAGATACACGGCACTGACCGCGCGCTGCTCGTCCACTTCCTTCACTACAGCGAAGCGGTACAACGGCCCTTCGGACAGATTGAACGGACGGATGAAGTCGTGGCAGTAGTCTTTGAACCGGTCCGCGGTCATCTCCAAGACAGGCACTTCGGCCTCGCCGCGTACTGCGAGCTTCTGGCGGGGCTGGCCGTCGGTATAGGTAAACAGCAGGTGCAGGCTCTGGTGGTTGGCCACCGTGTCCTTCACCGCCTGGACGAGCTTTCGCACCTCGGTCCCGGCAGGCAGGCGGAGCGTGACAGGGACATTGTAGAGCGTCGACGACGGCTGCTTCATGCAGTCGAGGAAGACCCCCAGCTGCGGATAGGTCAGCGGGGCAAGGACTTCCGTCGCCGGAGCCTGGTCGGCCGGGGCCTCCTCGGAGGGCTTGGGGGCTTCAGCGGCATCGTCTTTCATCCATTGGTAGAGGATTTCGTTCTCGATGCTCTGCAGCGTACCTCCGCCAATGAGTTGCTTCACATCAATCTCCACGCCGAAGCGTTTGTATAACAAAGTGGCCAGCCGGATGCTCGATATGGAGGTCAGTCCCACGTAGGCCAGCGGTTCGGTGATGCCGAAAGCGTCGGTCTGCACCACGCCGGCCACCACCTCCATGATGGCCTGTTCCAGCCGGTTCAGGGGAGCTGCCGGTGCCTCGTTCCGGCTTTCGGCCTTCCGTTCCGGCTGGGGCAGTGCCCGCTTGTTCACCTTCTGGTTCTGGTTGAGGGGAATCTTGTCGATCTGCATCGTCACGGCAGGCACCATGTAAGGCGGCTTCCGTTCTGCGATGAAGGCATTGAGGCCCGCCACATCCACCTTCTCGTCGCTGACGATATAGGCGCAGATGAACTTGCCGCCGTTGGGGTCGTCGAACGCCTGCACCGTAGCGTCCTTGATCGGCGGATATTCCCGGATGACAGCCTCCACCTCAGTGAGTTCGATGCGGAATCCACGTATCTTCACCTGGGCATCCTTGCGGCCCACGAACTCGATGTTGCCGTCGGGCAGCCAGCGCACGATGTCGCCCGTATGATAGATGCGCTCATAGCCTTTCTCGTCCGAGAACGGATTCGATTCGTAAGCTTTGGCGGTCTGTTCCGGACGGTTGAGGTAGCCGCGAGACACCTGCGGACCGGCGAGGCACAGCTCGCCCGGTGCGCCGACGGGCAGCAGATGTTTCTGCCTGTCGATAACGTAGGCCTTCATGTTGTCGACAGGACGACCGATGGGGACATTGCTGTAAAGGCGGTCGACGGCAAAAGAGGTAGATACGATAGTGCATTCCGTTGGACCGTAAGCGTTGTGTAACGTGTAGTGGGCCGGAGGGTCACATGGCACGAGTTTCTCGCCTCCCACGTTCAGATGACGAAGTGAACGGTTGCTGATTTCCGTAGCGAACTGGCGCCCCACCTGCGTGGTCATCAATGCGTGTGTCACACGGTTGGCCTCGAAGTAGTCATTGAGCGCCAAGAGGTTCATGCGCATCTCCTCGGGGATAATATGGACGGCAGCACCAATAGTGAGCGTAGGCCATGTGTCCATCATGTTGGCATCAAACCCATAGCTGGCATAAGCAGCAGCGCGGCATTCCGCTGTCAGCTGGTACTCACGCTGATACCAATGGCAGAACGCCACGATGTTCCGCTGCTCTATCTGGCAGCCTTTCGGCACTCCCGTAGAGCCGGATGTGTAGAGCATAATGAAAAGGTCTTCCGGACAGGGGGCTGCTGCCAGCAGTTCCCGACGCTGTTCCGTGTCTGTTTCCGGCAAAGATGCCAGTTCGTCGAGATACACCACATCTCCATCATATTCATTGACTTTGGTACGAAGGGAGCGGTCGCAGATGAGCAGCTGGGCAGCCGCATCCTTCATCATGAAGTTGAGCCGCTCCTCGGGATAGGTAGGGTCGAGCGGCTGGTAGGCCGCACCGACTTTACTCACGCCCAGCGAAGCAATGGCCATGTACTCGCTTCGGGGAATGAGTACCGAAACGACCTGCTCCCGTCCGATTCCCTTCTCGTGGATCATCCAAGCGATGCGGTCGGACAAGTCGTCCACTTCCTTATAGGTATAGGTGCGTCCGTCATAAGCCACGCACTCGTTGTCGGGATACAGGGCCGCTGCCTTGCGGAAGAGCGAGGGGATGGTCTGCGTGTTGTCATAGTCGCACTCCGTGCGGTTGAAGGCATCCAATGTCTTCTGTTGGTCTTCGTCCAAGAGGTCAATGTCGCATAGCCGCTCCTTGGCCACCATCCCGTTGAGGACATGGTTGTAGCAATGGAGGAAGATTTCGATGAATGATTTCGAATACCGGTTGTTGGCATAGTCGAAATAGATGGTATATGCACCGTTTTCAATCTTGACCTGTACCAGTAGCTTGAATCCGGGGGTATGGGTGACGAGATACTCTGTCGGCTGACTTCTTCCATCCAACGTAATGCCTATAGGATATACGTTCCCGTGGTAAGCAAATGATACGTCGCTGTGAATGCCCATTCGGGTGCTCATGTCGCCGTAGGAATAGCAGAGATGCTGGCGGCAGCCCGCCATCTGCCGGCTGGTCTGCTGAAGCAGACCGACCACCGAGGGGGTGGCCGCCATGTTGTGATAGACGGGCAGCGTCTTCACCATCATGCAATAAGAGCTGCGCGTCTGCCTGTCTGTCCTCCCATGGAAGATGGTGGAATAAAGTACTTCCTCGTCCCCCGTGAACCGAGAGAGGGTATAGCCGAATGCGGCGGAGAAGACACTGCTTTCCTTCACTCCGGTTTTCTGGCAAAGGGCTGCCAAGGCCTCCTTGTCAACGATGAGGGGATGACTTTCAAGGGTGAAATGTTCTTCTTGCTGTCCGTCCACATCGGGCAACGGCAAGGAATCGATTTCGGAAGCGTCACCGAATTCCTGCTCATACCAGGCAGCAGCTTCTTTGTAGGCCTTGGAGGCCCTCTCCTCTTTTTCTTTCAGGGCTATTTCAAAACCGTTGACGGGTTCTTTCTCCAACGGGTCTCCATCGTAGGCCTTGGCCAAGTCGTTACGGAACATAGCGAATGACATACCGTCGAAAATGATGTGATGGAAATCGACATACAGATAGTTCTGCCCTGACTTCGTCCGATAGATTTCCAGACGGAACAGCGGGTCGTTCATCAGGTCGTAGTCCGCTCCGATATGGCTGCTCACCTCGGCCAGATTGTCGATTACAGAAATCGTTGTGTGGTAGGCATCGGCTGTGTGGTCTTCAAACGCCACTTCACCATCGTCGGTCACCACCAGCCTCGACTTGATGTAGGGATGGGCTTCCACCACTGCATCGAGTGCCTTGGCCAGGCGGTCGAGATTAATCTCATTGTCAAGGGTGAAAAGGTAGTCAAGGTTGTAACTGCCTTCCTCTTGGGAATTCATACAGGTGACATAAATGCCCATCTGCGTCTGTGATAAAGGATACGTCATGGCGGGATGGGTTTACAGGATGTCAAACTGCGCATCAAATCCGGTCATGTGGAAGATGCTTCTCAAGTTCTTGCTCATTCCTTGAATGGTAACGTGCTGCCCGTTGGCAGCCGCCTTTTTCCGGATAGCCATGAAATGGCGCAGCCCCGAAGAAGAGATGTATTCCAGTCGGGTGACATCGACCAGCACGGGCCGGTCAATCTCCTGCAGCAGTTCGTCCAACATCGGCTGCATCTCGGTGGCAGCCATGGTGTTCAAGTCCCCCCCCATCTCGAGTTTCAGACAAGAGGGAGTGTTTTCCAAAATCTTACATTCAAACATAGGTTATCGTTTTGTGGAGGGAGCGTCAGCCATCAACTGCACGCCCTCCGGGTTTATAAAATAGTAAGCATAAGAAACATCCGCCGGGCTATTTCCGGAAGCGGTAGATGGCCGAAAAGCTGACGGTGCGCGGCGCGTAGATTTTCGGGCCGGTGGAAGTGTCTTGTTCCGCCCGGTAATAGAGCGACATATCCTTGCACTCGCTGCGGAAGATGTTGGTGGCCGAAAGCGAGAGCAGCAGGCGGTCGTCCAGCAGGCTTTTCTGCAGGTTGGCACTGGCCGTGAAGTCGGTGGAGTACATGCGCATGTTGCGCGTGCCGCCACGGCTGCGGTACAACGTGTTGACGTAGAGGGTCCACTTGGCCGGCAGCTGCACGATGTTGTTCCACTGCACGTTCAGGAGCGGTGCCGAGAGGTGGTTCACGCCGTTGGCTGTCTTCATGTTGTTCCACTGCTTATGGAGGGCCACCGTCAGTGTGGGCTTCCACAAGCTGATCTGCGGCGACAGCATGAGGGTGGCATCGACGGCATGGTAATTGTCCCCGTTGAAGTAGTAGAAATCGTCCGACGAAGTGAAGATGGGATGGCGGGTATAGGTGTGGCCCAGGCCAGCCTGTATCCACTGCCGGTACTTCCAGGTGAGCGAAGTGGTGTGCTGCAGCTCGGAATGGAGGAGGGCCCCGTCGGGGTTGTCGACATAATCGCGTCCCACTCTCGAATAGGAGAAATCAGGGGTATTGATATTCTGCGTGTAGGCCAGCGTCACCGACGAGTAGGGGGTGGCGTAGGTGACCGACGCATTGGGATGCAGGCGGTGATAGTCGTGCGTGACGTTCAGTTCGTCTCCCCTGCCCGACTCCTTCAGGTAGGCCAGGGTCTCGTCATCGTCCTGCGCCTTGTAGCCGAAGGCGGTGTATTCGTAGCGCACTCCTCCGGCCACGCTCCACCGTCCCCATTGCTGGTCGATATTGGCGAAAAGGGCCGCCGTATGTTCATGGACATGCGAGTGGATCCTGTCATCGTCCGTCTTGGCATCGTCGTATCTCACATTCATCCAGTCGTAGGTGTCCGACAGACCGAACGCCACGCTTCCGTTCTTCAGGGCATGGCGGGCGGTCAGCCGCGACTCCTCGTTGAGGGCATGGCGCAGGAAAACGACGTCGTACACGATGTCCCCCTCCTGCTTCACGTCCACGGTCGTAAAAGGCGTTTCGTACGACAGCTTCACATCGCCCGAGAGTTTCCACGAGCGCATGTCGCCGGTATAGGCCACGTTCCATTCATGGCGGGTAGTGGGGATGTAATACCTCACATCCTGGTAGCTGACGGAAGAAGGGGCGTCGGGGTCTACATGTCCCTGTCCGTCGGCGATGAACGTCTTCTCGACACGGCCGTCGCAGTGCAGGGTGTTCTTGCTCTTCGGCTCGGATGTCAGTTCATAGCACAGCGAAAGCTTGTGTCCGTCAGCCACCTTCCATCCCAGAGCGGCAGTGGCGTCGTAGCTGCGCCGCTTGTAGTTCTGGATGAACTCCAGGGTGGTCCGCTCCTTCAGTTGCAGCCCGTCGCCGGAAGGTTTCGGGGTATAGGTCTGCGAGAAGACGGTCATGTCACGGTGCTTGTCGGCCTCGCGGTAGTTGAACGACGCTTCCAGGGAGAAGCGGTTCTTCTGCCACGACAGGAACTGGCCGAAGTTCCAGGACAGCGCATGGGTCATGTCCATCTTCAGCTGCGACTCCGAAGTCAGCGAGTCGCCCGCCTTCTTCAGCATCGCCACCCGAATGACGGCATGGATTCCCTTGTCGTATTCCGAGTCGGGATTCACGATGACCAGCAGGCTGTCTATCTGCGAGGCAGCGATGCGGCGCAACTGGTTGACATCGTTAATCTGCCGGTCGCCCACATAGATGGCCGCCTGGTACCTGCCTTCCACGAAGACATAGTTGTCTATCACCTCCACACCGGCCTGCTGGTTCAGCACATCGAGTGCACTGGCCATGTCCGCGAGTGTGGTACCCGCTACTTTCACGGTTCGCTCTGCTGCTTCCATCGTGGCGAAGTCGCACAACATCATTGTCCATACTGCAATTTTCCTGATCATGTTTGTCATTGTTAGTTGTTTCTTTTCACCAAAGAGTTACTTCTTTTAACGAAAGCGGTTGCCCTGCTTCCGTATTCCTACCATCAAATAAATAGTGTTACATTCCCTTGAATAAAGCAGGCTGCCGGTCCCCATACTGTCCGAGAACCTTCATCCGCTTCTTGTTCTGTCCTGTCATCTGCTTTACAACGCATGACAATGGACAGGTATTACGTGGCAAAAATAGTAGAATTTATCGGTTCATCCCCTTGCCTGAGCACTATTTTTTCATTTTATTTTTCAGAAGACGGAGAATTCACTACTTTTGCCCCTATAAACCGGCCATCATGGGCCTTATAAACCGATTGACAATGACATTACTTGAAGCCATTCATGCCCGCCATTCCGTGCGGCATTATAAGAACCAGCCGCTCTCCGAGGAAGTGGCGGCTGCCCTGCAGGAGAGAATCGAAGAAGTGAACGAGAAAGGCCGCCTGCACATCCAACTCATCCGCAACGAGCCACGGGCCTTTCAGGGGATCTTCGCCTACGGCAAGTTCAGCGGAGTGACCGACTATTTCGTGGTGTGCGGACGGAAAGCGACCGACCTGGATGAACGGGTGGGCTATTACGGCGAACAGCTCGTCCTTTTTGCCCAGCAACTGGGGCTGAACACCTGCTGGGTGGGCCTGAGCTACCACAAGGTGCCGGACACGTATGTCCTGCATCCGGGCGAGAAAGTGGCCTGCTACATTTGCGTCGGCTACGGCACCACGCAGGGAGCCGACCACCGGCGCAAGACCCTCCAGGAAGTGAGCAATGCCGATGCCGGCACCCCCGACTGGTTCCGCCAGGGAGTAGAGGCGGCCCTCCTCGCCCCCACTGCCATCAACCAGCAGAAATTCCGTTTCGACTATCTGCCTGCTGGCGGTAAAGGCCCTGACCGGGTGAAAGCGGACAAGGGTTTCTCGTTCGTTGGTTATACGAAGATGGACCTGGGCATCGCCAAGCTCCATTTCGAAATCGGTGCGGGGAAGGAGAATTTCGAGTGGGCATGAGAAATATCCTGCTCAAAGATGGGCGAATATCGGATATTATGATTACCTTTGGACGGTCTTCCTTTCCTCGGCGGTGACCCCTTCGCGGGAACAGGGAAGGAACCGCCCGTCTAATGTTTAACGAATATGACAGTAGTATGAAAACATTTCTTTTATCGACATTGTTCCTGGCCGGTATCGCCACGACGGCGGCGGTCCAGAAAGTACACCTGAAAGCCTATAACCTGGACAACCAGCAGCGGTGTGGCCAGTATTGAATTGACCGGAATGCACAGAAATTCTACTTCGACTCCGACAGCGAAGACGATGCAACCATGCAGATGAAGAATTACAAGAAGACCGGGAACAAGGAAACCTTCGACATCTACCACAAAGGACAAGGAGAAGACATGGGCTCCGTAGAGCGGCTCATTGACCCGAACCTGAAAGTGGTGGACGACCTGTCGAAACAGTATATCATCATCAACTCCAAGATGTACAACGACAAGATCCGGCTGGGTGTCGTATCGGAGGGCCAGAATTTTCAAGAAGAAATAAGATGGACAGCCAGGTTGAAAAGGGCCCGATGGAATGGGAAGTGCTCCACAGCGAGTACCTGCATCAGCGGCCTTGGCTGACGGCCCGACGGGACCATGTCAAACTGCCGACAGGTGCAGAAATCGAGGAATTCTATGTATTGGAATACCCTGATTTCTGCAATGTCATCGCCCTTACCCTCGACGGCAAGTTTCTGCTGGAACGGCAGTATCGTCATGCCCGGCGGCTGACAGCCTACGAGATTCCGGCGGGATGCGTCGAGAAAGGCGAGGACCCGATGGAAGCCGCCAAGCGGGAACTCTATGAAGAAACGGGGTATGCAGGCGGCGAATGGAGCCATTTCATGACGGTCTGTCCCAATGCAGGTGCCTGCACCAATGCGAGCTATACCTTCCTGGCCATCGGTGTGGAGCCTGTATCGTCCCAGCATCTTGAAGCTTCCGAAGACATCCAGCTCGTCCTGATGGACCGGGAGGAAGTCCTCCGACGGCTGAAAAACGACGAGTTCCATCAGGCCATGATGGCTGCTCCGCTGTGGAAGTACTTTGCCGTCAACGGATGGGTATAAGAGACCTATTGATGATTGTTATGAAACACAAAGACACAAAGGGCACGAAGGAATCTCTTGAAGAGCCAATGGCCCTTCGGAATCTGTCCCTGAACGGCCATTACAAGTTGTGTGAAACAATTCGATGATGACGCTGTAGGGGCGGACCTGCGTGTCCGCCCGGATGCCGAGGTGGATGTCTCCGAGGGCGTATCAAAATGCAGAATGACAAGCAAAATGACGGGCGATTAGTATTTGAGTCTTTGTATTCCCGCCCCATTCCTCTTTCTTACGACATTTTAACAGTACATTCCGGCTTTCGTTCCTGCATTTTTGTTACTTTTGTGCATATTAACAAGGAGAATGCGAAGAAACAGCTTTTTCCCATACCGAACATTAACTAATAATATGAAATGATTTATGGACGATACTTCACCCTATCTTCATCCTCAATATGAGACACTCTCTCGCGAGGAAATCGAACGGCTCCAACTGGAACGACTGCAGGCGACTGTGAAGCACTGCATGAATTCGCCTTTTTACAAAAAGAAATTCGAGGAAACCGGACTGCAGCCCGAGGACATCCGGACGCTGGAGGATATCCGGAAAATCCCGTTTACCACCAAGCAGGATTTAAGAGAAACCTATCCCTTCGGCATGGCAAGTGTGCCGCTGCGGAAGTGCGTGAGGCTGCACTCGTCTTCGGGGACAACGGGAAATCCTACCGTCATCCTGCATACGCAGAAGGACATCGACGAGTGGGCGAACGCAGTGGCCCGCTGCCTGTGGATGGTGGGATTGCGGCCTGACGATGTGTTCCAGAACTCGTCGGGATATGGAATGTTCACCGGAGGACTCGGATTCCAGTACGGTGCAGAACGGCTGGGAGCGCTGACCGTTCCTGCGGCTGCCGGCAATTCATTGCGACAGATCAAGTTCATCAAGGATTTCGGCACTACGGCCATCCATGCGGTGCCGAGTTATGTGACCCGCCTATTCGAGGTGATGCAGGAGCAGGGCGTAGACCCTCGCCGGGATACCCGGCTGCGCGTGCTGGCCATCGGTGCGGAGCCGCATTCGGAAGAACAGCGGAAACGTATCGAGGACATGCTGGGCGTGAAGGCGTACAATTCTTTCGGCATGAGCGAAATGTGCGGGCCGGGAGTGGGCTTTGAATGCCAGGAGCAGAACGGACTGCATTTCTGGGAGGATTACTACATCGTGGAAATCGTGGACCCCGAAACGCTGGAGCCGGTGCCCGACGGGGAAATCGGCGAGCTGGTGCTCACTACGCTCAACCGGGAAGCGATGCCGCTGTTGCGCTACCGCACCCGCGACCTGACGAGGGTGCTGGGGCGTACCTGCCCGTGCGGACGCAACCACGTGAGACTGGACAGAATGCGCGGACGATCGGACGACATGATGGTGCTCCGTGGCGTGAACATCTTCCCCATCCAGATCGAGAAGATTCTGATGCAGTTCAAGGAATTGGCCTCCAATTACCTGATTACGCTGACCACGGACGAGAACAATGACAACATGACGGTGGAAGTGGAACTGGAGGAACTCTTTACGGACGACTTCCAGAAGCTGCTCTCGCTGCAGAAAGAGGTGACGCGACGGCTGAAGGACGAAATCCTGCTGACTCCTGTCGTGAAGCTGGTACCGAAAGGTACGCTCCCGGTGTCGGAAGGAAAGGCCGTGCGCGTGGTCGACAAGCGGAAAGTCTATCAATAATAGCGAGAACAACGTTAAGTGGAACCAGTAAAATGACAGATTATGACCATCAAACAATTATCCATATTCATTGAGAACAAAGGCGGGACCTTGATCAAGGTACTCGACCTGTTGAGCAAGGCAGGTATTCAGATCATTGCCTCTACAGTGGCAGACACAAAGGATTATGGCATCTACCGGGTGCTGTGCAATGCGCCGGCGCAGGCTTACCTGCTGCTGAAGGAAACGGGCCTGAACGTGCAGCTGTCCGATGTGTTCGCCTTAAGCATCGACGATGTGCCCGGAAGGGCTGCGGCTGCGGTGAAGTCCATCTCCGATGCCGGTGTCAGCATTCTTTACCTCTATTCCTTCCTATGGAAAGGAAAGGGTGTGCTGGTGTTCCGGACTGACCAGAGCGAGAAGGCCAAGGAGGTAATCATGCTCGACAAGCTGACTTTCCTCACGGAGGAGGACCTGTCGGAAAGACTGATCCGATAAACGGAAGCAACAGGGCCATGAACGACGATATCCGACACAGGGTACAGACCGATCCGAACATCACTCCTTTCCAACGAAAGGTATACCTGGCCTTGCTGGAGGTGCCGCGTGGACAAACCATTTCCTACAAGGAACTGGGGGAACGCATCGGATGCAGAAGTCCGCAGGCCATCGGGCAGGCCCTGCGCAGGAATCCGTTTGCTCCTGCCGTTTCGTGCCACCGCGTCATCTCGTCCGACGGTTCGCTGGGAGGATTCCACGGCCAACGCGAGGGAGAGATGATAGAACGTAAGCGGCGACTGTTACAGGAGGAGAGGCTGCCCGAAAAGCCTTAAAGTCTCCATCCGATTGTCTAAGGGGAACGTTGCGAAGCATCTGTGGAGTGTTAGTGCATATATTCAGATGCTTCACTTCGCTCCCAATAACGACAACTGTAGGAGGCGTTTCAAAACCCAATTTACCTATCATTTTGTTTGTCATTCTGAGTCCCTATCACACGTTGTGTGAAACGATTCGATAATGACAATTTGTCAATTCGTCATTGGTAGGACAAAAGGAAATGAGAACGATGATTCTCGGACAGGCCAGAGGCAGACGAATCCGCTCACTGGCGGACAGCCTTTGGAGTCCAGTTCTGGAAGAAGCGGAGCACCTTCTTGGTGTTGTAGCCTTGGCCCTCCTCTAAGAAACTGGAATCCTGAATGTGCAAGACTTTTCCGTCGGCATCCAGCACTACGATGACGGGAAAGCCGAAACGGGCAGGTTGGCCCAGCCGCTTCAGCATGGCCTTGGCTTGCTCGGTCTTGGCCGGATCAGCGGACTTGCGGGGATTGTAGTTGACATGGATATAGACGAAGTTCTCGTCGACAACCTGGCTGACGGCATTGTCGTTCGTAATGAAATCTGCGAACCGCAGGCACCAAGGGCACCAGTTTCCGCCCACCTGGCAAGCCACGAACTTACCCGCCTTCTTGGCCTGCTGCAAGGCCTGGTCAATCTGCTCGATAGGGTTGAGGTCTTCATTGTACACTTTCTTGAGTCCTCCCTGTGCGTTTGCCGTCCATGTAGTGAAAAAGGCAAACAGCATGACAATCATTTTTTTCATCTCTGTTCAGTATTTTTTTTATCGGTTCGGCTATATAGCCTTGACAAAGATACACAGAATTCGGGAACACAAGGCTTTTCCGGCAAATAAAAAGCAAAAATAAGCGGTAGATGGGATTTTTGTCGTATCTTTGCCCCCCGAATCATCAGAACCACTAATTTCAATAGAACGACAATGGAAAACCAGTACATTACAGTAGCCTATAAATTGTATGCCATCGAGGATGGCAAGAGAGAAATGTTGGAAGAAGCCCCGGCTGCCCATCCTTTCCAGTTCATCAGCGGCATGGGATATACCCTCGACCGCTTTGAGAAGGAAATCTGCCAACTCAGCAAGGGCGACCATTTTGCCTTCACCATCCCCTGTGCCGAAGCGTATGGCGAGCGCGAGGAGGAGAATGTGCACACGGTGTCGAAGGCCATGTTCACACGCCCCGACGGCCAGTTTGACAGCGAGAACATCTACCCAGGCAACATCATCATGCTGAACGACCAGGAAGGCAACCGTTTCTACGCCAATGTGGGCGAGATTACTGCCGACAAGGTGGTGCTCGACCTTAACCATCCCCATGCCGGAAAGGACCTGACCTTTGAGGGACAGATCATCGAGATGCGTCCGGCCACCAACGAAGAGATTACCCGTCTGGCTACCTCCATGTGTGGCAGCGGATGTGGCGGAGGCTGCGAAGGTTGCGGAGGTGACCAAGACGACGAGGATTGCTGCGGCGGCGGTTGTGGACACTGCCATTAATCGGTATATATATTATAAGGTAAGGAGGAAGACGGATGAAACTGATTGCCGACAGCGGGGCGACGAAAACGGATTGGTGGATCGGCGAGGTTGCCGGCCACGGACGAAAGGTTCAGACGGAGGGCATCAACCCTTTCCACCAAGGGGAGGAAGCGATACGAAGTATCGTGACCGACCAGCTTGTGCTGCAATTAGGCGAACACGAGGCGAAGTCCTGCACGGCTGTCTTCTTCTATGGAGCCGGCTGTCTGCCTTCCACCTCAGAGAAAGTCATCCACTGCCTGCAGGAGTCCCTTCCCCAGGCAACCATCGAAGTCCATTCTGACCTGTTGGGGGCAGCCCGTGCCGTCTGCGGTCACGAGGCTGGCATCGCCTGCATTTTGGGGACCGGATCGAACTCTTGCCTCTACAACGGGCAAGAAATAGTGGAGAACGTATCTCCCTTAGGCTATATCCTGGGGGACGAGGGCAGCGGAGCCTATCTGGGCAAACGCTTCGTGGGCGATTGCCTGAAAGGGCTGTTGCCGGCTGGCCTGCGAGACGGATTGCTGGAAGAGTACGGCCTCACCCCTGCCCTGCTGCTCGAAAAAGTCTACCGCCAGCCGTTGGCCAACCGCTTTTTAGCTTCGCTGGTGCCGTATATCCATCGCCATCGCCAGCAACCGGAAGTGGCGGCGTTCCTCACCGACTGCTTCGGCCAGTTCTTTCTCCGCAATGTCTTGGCCTACCACTCCCCCCTGCCCGCCTCGTTCACCGGGTCGGTGGCCTGGTATTTTCAGGAGGAAGTGAAAAAAGCGGCCACTCACATCAACATTCCTGTCGGTTCGTTTGTTAAGAATCCGATAGAAGGACTGGTCCGCTACCATGGAACCGTCTGACGCAAGAAACCTCAAAAAAAAACAAAAACAGTATGCAAAGTTGGAAAACAGAGGCTGCCATCATCGCAGCCGGCCTGCTCCTGTCGGGAGTCATGGTAAAACAAGGTATCAATGCATGGATTGACAATAACCGCACAGTCAGCGTGAAGGGACTGGCCGAAATAGAGGTCCCCGCCAACCAGGTGACCTGGCCGTTGGTGTACAGGAGTCTCGGCAACGACCTGAACACTTTGTATAATGATATCCATCGGCTGAACCACACGATTACGCAATTCCTCAAGGAGAAAGGCATCGAGGACAGCGAAATCAGTTTCGGTGCCCCCGAAATCTATGACCAGCTGGCCGACCGCTACAGCACCGACCGAACGGTACAGTACCGCTACAATGTCACGACGGTCATCACCGTCACCTCTAACAAGGTGGACCTGGTGCGTAGTCTGATCAGCGAGCAGGGAGAGCTCCTGAAACGGGGCATTGCCATCACTACCGGCGACTACCGCTACAGCGTGGTCTACGAATACACCGACCTGAACAGCATCAAGCCGCAGATGATTGAGGAAGCCACGAAGAATGCCCGCAAGGCAGGAGAGAAATTCGCCAAAGACTCTGACAGCGAACTGGGCAAAATCCGGAGCGCCAACCAGGGTCAGTTCAGCATTACGGACCGTGACGCGAACACGCCGCATATCAAAAAGATACGTGTCGTGACGACCATCGACTACTCGCTGGAAGACTGACCGGCGGGTAACAAACACCGGAATGAAGGGCAAAAGCGGAGGAACGCGATAAAATTCAGAGAAAAACTTTTGCAGTTCAAGAATTTTAATTGTAATTTTGCGCCCGAATTAGATATCAACATAAAGTCTAACGCAATTAGTATCAAAAAAAAACAATTAATTAACTTAAATGGAAAACTTAAAGAACGTGCAGCCCATTGAAGACTTCAACTGGGATGCTTATGAAAATGGTGGTGAAGTATCACAGATCAGCAAGGAAGATCAGGAAAAGGCATACGACAGCACCTTGAACAAGGTAAACGACCGTGAGGTTGTTGATGGTACCGTCATCGCCATGAACAAGCGCGAAGTGGTAGTGAACATCGGCTACAAGTCAGATGGTATCATTCCCCTGAGCGAATTCCGCTACAACCCCGACCTGAAGATCGGCGACACCGTAGAAGTGTATATCGAAAACCAGGAAGACAAGAAGGGCCAGCTCATCCTGTCCCACAAGAAAGCTCGTGCTACCCGCTCTTGGGACCGTGTGAACGCAGCTCTCGAAAACGAAGAAATTATCAAGGGCTACATCAAGTGCCGTACGAAGGGCGGTATGATTGTCGATGTATTCGGCATCGAAGCCTTCTTGCCCGGTTCTCAGATTGATGTGAAACCCATCCGCGACTACGATGTATTCGTAGGCAAGACCATGGAATTCAAGGTTGTGAAGATCAACCAGGAATTCAAGAATGTTGTTGTTTCTCACAAGGCACTCATCGAAGCTGAACTGGAACAGCAGAAGAAGGAAATCATCAGCAAGCTCGAAAAAGGCCAGGTACTGGAAGGTACCGTCAAGAATATTACCTCTTACGGCGTGTTCATCGACTTGGGTGGCGTAGACGGTCTGATTCACATCACCGACCTGTCTTGGGGCCGCGTAAGCGATCCGCGCGAAGTGGTACAGCTCGACCAGAAGTTGAATGTCGTTATCCTCGACTTCGACGACGAAAAGAAGCGCATCGCTCTGGGTCTGAAGCAGCTCACTCCGCATCCTTGGGATGCTCTTGATCCGAACCTGAAGGTAGGCGACCACGTGAAGGGTAAGGTTGTCGTTATGGCTGACTACGGTGCCTTCATCGAAATCGCTCCGGGTGTAGAAGGTCTGATTCACGTATCCGAAATGTCTTGGTCGCAGCACCTGCGTTCTGCTCAGGACTTCATGAAGGTAGGCGACGAAGTAGAAGCCGTTATTCTGACACTGGATCGCGAAGAGCGCAAGATGTCTTTGGGTATCAAGCAGCTGAAGGCAGATCCTTGGGAAACAATCGAAGAAAAGTATCCGGTTGGTTCCAAGCACGTTGCCAAGGTACGCAACTTCACGAACTTCGGCGTATTCGTTGAAATCGAAGAAGGCGTAGACGGCCTGATTCACATCTCCGACCTGTCTTGGACGAAGAAAATCAAACACCCCTCTGAATTCACCCAGATCGGTGCTGACATCGAAGTAATGGTACTGGAAATCGACAAGGAAAACCGTCGTCTGAGCTTGGGCCACAAGCAGTTGGAAGACAATCCTTGGGATGTATTCGAAACGGTCTTCACGGTAGGTTCTATCCACGAAGGCACCATCATCGAAATGCTGGATAAGGGTGCAGTTGTTGCTCTCCCCTACGGCGTGGAAGGCTTCGCTACTCCGAAGCACCTCGTGAAGGAAGACGGCACACAGGCTCAGCTCGATGAAAAGCTGCAGTTCAAGGTGATTGAATTCAACAAGGATGCCAAGCGCATCATCCTGTCTCACAGCCGTATCTTCGAAGATGCAGCAAAGGCTGAAGAAAAGGCAGAAAAGAAGGCCAAGAAGCAGAACAGCAAGAAGGAGGAAACTCCGGTTATCCAGAACCAGGCAGCTTCTACCACACTGGGCGACATCGACGCTCTGGCCGCTCTGAAGCAGCAGTTGGAAGGCAAGAAGTAATTCTTCCCCTACCTATAAAGAGAATGAAAGGGATTGTACCGCGTGTGCAATCCCTTTTTTTCATGGAAAAAAGAAAAAAAGTTGTATCTTTGCAACATCACTAATGACAGCTATATGAAAAACATACTACTGATTTTATGCGCACCGTTCCTGTCGCTTGCCGCCAACAGCCAGGCACTGACGGAAACGGATTCCGACGAAACAAAAACCGTACTGGAGAGAGTGACGGGCAAGGAACAGTCCCTGTCCGGCCACATGAACCTGCTGCTCAACTCCATGGGGTCTGCCCTCTTCACCGACGGGGAACTGGATTGCGCCCGCTTCTCCATCAACGGAGTACGGATGGTCATCCATGGCAACTTCCATGAGAAATTCAGCTACTATTTCCGCCAGTCGTACACCCGCAACTTTGCACCCATGGAAACGGACAATGTCTCCATGGCCTTGGAACAGATGATTCTGGGCTGGAAACCGAACTCGACCATCGCGTTAGAAATCGGCAAGCAATGCATGCAGCTGGGAGGCTACGAGTATTGGGTGGCCGCCAACCGCGTACGCTTCTATTCCGACTTCAACAGCACCATGACAAGCTATCAGACCGGTGTCAACATGGCCATCAGTCCGCATCCCAACCATACTGTCAACCTGCAGTTCCTGAACAACCGCGCGTCCATGGAAGAGGACTACTATCCGTTCGGACTGCCCGAAGGGAAGGAACTCACCAAGGCCCCCTTCATAGGCGTGCTCAACTATGACGGCTACCTGATTGATCGGGCCCTGAACCTGCGTTATGCCGTAGCTGCCGCTCCGCTGACCAAAGGACGGCCACAAGTGTTCGTCACTGCCGGCAACACCTGGGAGAAAGGTCCCGTACTGGCTTACCTGGACATCATGTATGCCTACGAGGGCATCGACACGAAAGGGCTCATCAGCAACCTGTCCGCCAACCGTCCCGAAGGTGGCGTAACGGCACAGTACGCTTCGTACCTGAGTACCATTGCCAACTTCGACTACCGCATCCATGCCCACTGGAACCTCTACCTCAAGGGAGCGTACGAGACCACACGGGTGCTCCGTTCGAACGCCTGCTACCAGAAAGGATTGTACACCCGTACCTGGAGTGCACAGGCCTGCGCCGAATACTTCCCCATCAAAGGAGAAGACTTCCGCGTGTTCCTGCATCTCCTTTACAAACGCTCGGGAGCTACCCACCATGCCCGTGCTCTCGGTGCCACCGACCACGACTCGCAGCGCATTTCCATCGGGATGGAATATAAAATACCTGTCTTCTGACCGTTTGCTTATGGAAAAATTCGAAGTCAACATACTGGGCTGCGGATCGGCTCTGCCCACTACCCGCCACCAGGCCACCTCGCAGGTCCTGAATATCCGCGAGAAATTGTTCATGATTGATTGCGGGGAGGGAACACAGGTGCAGCTGCGCCGCTCGAAACTGAAATTCAGCCGGTTGGGACACATTTTCATCTCCCACCTTCACGGTGACCACTGTTTTGGACTCATCGGACTGATTTCCACGTTCGGAATGCTGGAACGGACGGCCGACCTGCATATCCATTGCCATCCCGACCTTGAAGGGCTGCTTCGCCCGCTGATGAACTATTTCTGCAAAGGGATGCCCTACTCCGTCATCTTCCACCCCTACGAGCCGGGCACGAAAGCCGTCATCTACGAAGACCGTTCGATGACCGTGACGACCATTCCGCTCCGCCACCGGATGCCCACCTGCGGCTTCCTGTTTCGGGAAAACCCCCTGCCCAACCACATCCGTCGGGACATGATTGACTTCTACGGGATTCCCATCTGCTGGATGAATCGCATCAAGAACGGCGAGGACTACGTGACTGACGAAGGAGAGGTGATTGCCAACGAACGTCTGACCACGCCTGCCGCTGCTCCCCGGGCCTATGCCTACTGTTCGGATACATCTTTCTTGCCCCGCATCGTAGAGCAGATCCAGGGAGTCGACCTGCTGTTCCATGAAGCCACCTTCGTGGAGGCCGATGCTGCACGTGCCCGCCAGACCCAGCACTCCACAGCCGTACAGGCTGCAACCATCGCCCGTGATGCCGGCGTAGGCCGACTGGTTATCGGACACTACTCCGCCCGCTACGACGAGGAAGCGCAACTGCTTCAGGAAGCGCAGGCTGTCTTTCCCCGCACGCAACTGGCTCAGGAGAATCTTTGCATCGAACTTTAAAAAAACTAAATCGCATTAAACTTCCGATATAGTCAGCTATCCAACCCATAAACAGTCAACCGATAGATGAACGAACGATGAAAACCTACAACGAAGAGGAAGTCATACAGCGGCTCCGTGAACCCGAGCACCAGCGTAGCGCCTTCACCGAAGTGGTGAATGCCTATAGCCGTCAACTCTACTGGCAAATCCGCCGGATGGGGCTGACGCACGACGATGCCGACGATGTGCTGCAAAACACTTTTCTGAAGGCATGGAACAGCCTGGAACAATTCAGAGGCGATGCCCGCCTCTCCACCTGGCTCTACCGCATCGCTCTAAACGAGACTTTGACCTTCCTGAACCGGCAGCGGGCACAGAACCAACTGTCAATCGACGATGCCGATGCCGCATTGGTGAACCAACTGGAAAGCGATGCCTACTTCGACGGGGACGAGACCCAACGCCTCTTCGAGCAGGCCATCCGCCGGCTGCCCGAGAAGCAGCGGCTGGTATTCAACATGAAGTATTTCCAGGAAATGAAGTACGAAGACATCTCGGAGATTGTAGGAACCACTGTAGGGGCCTTGAAGGCCTCCTATCACCTGGCCGTAAAGAAAATTGAAGAATTTTTAAACACCAACCATTAAACCTTCCGGACACGGAAACATCTAACTAAAAGAAGCACCTAACTAAAAGGAGGATTCATCATGAACGAAGAAAAAGACTTACTGAAAAGATACGGCCGGAAGACTCCGTTCCGTGTTCCCGACGGCTACTTTGAGAACTTTGCCGACCGGCTGATGCAGCAGTTGCCGGAAAAAGAGAGCATCGAGGAACCGACCGTCCGCCTGTGGGACCGCGTGAAACCGTGGCTGTACATGGCCGCCATGTTTGTCGGACTGATGTTCTCCATCCGTACGCTCATCGGCACGGATCCGGCCGCTGAACCTGCCGCCAGCGAAACCATAGCGGGAATCCCTGTCGATGACATCGAACCAATCATGGACTACACGCTGATGGACGACTACACCCTCTACCAATACCTGACGGAAGCAGATTTTGACATGTCTAACCACGAATAACGAATGAAATACCATGAAGAAGATGAAGACTGTAACATGCACGTGCCTGCTGGTGCTGCTGGGCTGTCTGTCGGCCCTAGCACAGAACAAACGTCTGACCCGCGAAGAGTTCCGCGAACGGCAACGCATCTATTTCACAGAGCAGGCCGACCTGACCCAACAGGAGGCAGCCCGATTCTTTCCGCTCTACTTCGAGCTACAGGACAAGAAGGGCCGGCTGAACCACGAGGCCATGGAGCAAATGCGCAAAGGGAAAGAAGAAAACCTGACGGAAGCCGAATACGACCGTATCGTGGAGAATGTCCTGAAAAGCCGTATCACCGGCGACGAACTGGAACTGGAATACCTGAAGAAGTACAAGAAATTCCTGACCTCAAAGAAAATCTACCGACTGCAAAAGGCTGAAATGCACTTCCACCGCGAACTGCTGAAGGACGCAAACGGGAAACGGAAGAAATAAAAAGACTTAAATACTTCGTAGTTTTCGTGTTTTTTCGTATGTTTGCCAACTGAACTAACCAATTATAAAATTACAACGTATGAAAAAAACATGGATAATCCTGATTGTCGTAGCCGTCATTGCCATCGGACTCTTCAGCTGGTGCAAAGGCTCGTACAACGATATGGTGATTCAGGACGAGGCTGTCAGCACGGCATGGAGCAATGTAGAAAACCAGTACCAGCGTCGTGCCGACCTGATACCCAACCTGGTCAATACGGTGAAAGGATATGCCGAACACGAAAAATCCACTTTGGATGCCGTGGTCAGCGCACGTGCCAAAGCCACCCAGATGACCATCAGCATGGATGACCTGACATCTGAAAAGATGCAGGCTTACCAAAAGGCCCAAGGTGAGCTGGGAGCAGCATTGGGCCGTCTGCTGGCTGTCACCGAAAGCTATCCGGACCTGAAGGCCAACGAGAACTTCCAGACCCTCATGGCCCAACTGGAAGGTACTGAAAACCGCATCAGTGTGGAACGGCGCAACTTCAATGAAGTGGCACGTACTTACAACACCACCATCCGCCAGTTCCCCCGTACCCTCTTTGCCAGCATGTTCGGCTTTGAGAAACGTCCTTACTTCGAAGCACAGGAGGGTGCCGAAAAGGCTCCCGAAGTGAAATTCTAATCCCCTCCGGCATGAAACACTTCTTTGCACTCGTCGGGCTACTGCTCTGCCTGGGCCATCCGGCCATACTCTCCGCCAAGGAATACAAGGTGGAGGAGGTACCGATGGTGCACTTACAGGACCGCTCACGCTATGCCATCAATCCCGACGGCATCCTGTCGGCACAGGCCGTTGCCGCCATCGACACCACGCTTTTCGCACTGGAACAGAAAACGGGAATCCAGGTCCTCGTGGCCGTCTTGGAGAACATCGAGGGCGGCGACTGCTTCGAGTTTGCCTACCAGTTGGGACAACGCAACGGTGTAGGGCGCAAGGAGCAGAACAGCGGTCTGGTCATCCTGCTCGTCACCGGCGAGCGGTGCATTCAGTTTGCCACCGGCTACGGGCTGGAAGGGGTATTGCCCGATGCCACCTGCAAGCAGATTCAGGTGCGCTACATGAACCGACTGCTGGGCCAGGAACGATGGGACGAAGGAATGCTGGCCGGCATCGAAGTGGTACGGAAAATTCTGGAAGGATCAGAAGAATTTACTCCGGGCGGAGACGAGCCGGTGGACGAAGACCTTTGGATTCTCTTGGCCCTGCTGGTCTTCCTTATAGGGGGCAGCGGCACCATTCTATGGATAGCCCACCGCCACCGCACCAAATGCCCGTCGTGCGGACAGCACACCCTGCATGAAGTGTCCGTTCGTACGGTGTCCCGCTTCCTGGGTTCCCGCACCGAGGAAGTGACCTACCGTTGTAGCCATTGCGGATTCACCAAGACGGAGACGCGCCGTCGCAACGAAGACAATGACATCCACCGGGGCGGCAGCAGCGGTCCGTTCATGGGCGGCTTTGGCGGAGGAAGAAGCTTCGGAGGCGGTTTCGGAGGCAGCAGCTTCGGGGGTGGCAGTTTTGGAGGCGGTAGCTTTGGAGGCGGCGGCGCAGGCAGCCGGTTCTGAATCCCCCTTCCCATCCAACGACACTTCTATACATTAACAGCAAAAAATATGAATACAATAGGAACCATTTTCCGACTGACCAGTTTCGGCGAATCCCACGGGAAGGCCATCGGCGGTGTCATCGACGGGTTTCCCGCCGGCATTGCCATCGACGAGGACTTCATCCAGCAGGAACTGAACCGACGTCGTCCGGGACAGTCGGCCATTACCACGGCCCGCAAGGAAGCCGATGCCGTGGAGTTTCTCTCGGGCATCTACGACGGCATATCTACGGGATGCCCCATCGGGTTCTGTGTGTGGAACACCAACCAGCACTCGAACGATTATGACAACATGAAGGACGTGTACCGCCCTTCTCACGCCGACTATACATACACCCAGAAATACGGCATCCGCGACCATCGGGGTGGAGGACGCTCCTCGGCGCGGGAAACCATCTCGCGTGTCGTGGCAGGTGCCTTGGCCAAACTGGCTTTGCGACAGTTGGGTATCCGTATCACGGCCTTCACGGCCCAAGTGGGTTCCCTGAAGCTCGACAAGGAGTATACACACTACGACCTCTCCACCATTGAGAACAATCCGGTACGTTGCCCCGACCCGGTCCTGGCCCAGCAGATGGAAGCATACATCCGTCAGGTGAAGGGTGAAGGAAATACAGTGGGAGGTGTCATCAGCTGTGTCATCCAGGGCTGTCCCATCGGCTTAGGTTCGCCGGCTTTCGGGAAGCTCCACGCCGCCTTGGGCAGTGCCATGCTCAGCATCAATGCCGTGAAAGGATTCGAATACGGTCAAGGGTTCGGCAGCATGGAACTGAAGGGCAGTGAGCAAAACGACATCTTTTATAACGACAACGGACGCATCGCCTTGCGTACCAACCGTTCGGGAGGCATCCAGGGCGGCATCAGCAATGGCGAGGACATCTATTTCCGCGTGGCTTTCAAGCCGGTGGCCACGGTACTGATGGAACAGCCCACCGTGGACAAGGACGGCAACGAAACCCTCCTGAAAGCAAGAGGCCGCCATGACCCTTGTGTCCTGCCAAGGGCCGTCCCCATCGTGGAAGCCATGGCTGCCATCACCCTGCTCGACCACTACTTGCTGAACAAAACCACAAGACTCTAACCTAACATAAAAATACCATGGAAATCAAGGAATACATCCGGGAGAATGAAGCCCGGTTTCTGGACGAATGGTCCAGTCTGATCCGCATCCCCAGTATCAGTGCCCTTCCGCAACACAAGGAGGACATGCTGGCCTGCGCCGAACGGTGGAAACAGCTGCTGCTGGAAGCAGGAGCAGACGAAGCGCACGTCATGCCCTCACAGGGCCATCCGCTGGTCTTTGCCGAGAAGCACGTAGCAGCCGATGCCCCCACCGTATTGATTTATGCTCACTACGATGTGATGCCTGCAGAACCCCTGGAACTGTGGAAAAGCCAGCCCTTCGAACCGGAAGTCCGCGACGGCCGTCTCTATGCCCGAGGTGCCGATGACGATAAGGGACAGGCCATGATTCAGGTAAAAGCGTTCGAATACCTGGTCCGCGAAAGCCTGCTGACACATAATGTGAAATTCATCTTCGAAGGCGAGGAGGAAATCGGTTCGCCCAGTCTGAATGCATTCCTGAAAGAGCACAAGGAGCTGCTGAAAGCCGACATTATCCTGGTGTCCGACACCAGTATGCTGGGGGCTGACCTGCCTTCCCTGACCACTGGCCTGCGCGGACTGGCTTACTGGGAAATTGAAGTGACGGGTCCGAACCGTGACCTGCATTCAGGACATTTCGGAGGAGCTGTAGCCAACCCCATCAACACGCTCTGCGAAATGCTGGCACAAATGGTCGATGCCGACGGTCGCATCACCATTCCTCATTTCTACGATGACGTGGAGGAGGTACCGACTGCCGAACGAGACATGATTGCTCATATCCCGTTCGATGAAGAAAAGTACAAACAGGCCATCGGTGTGAAGGCCCTGAAAGGAGAAGCCGGCTATTCTACCTTGGAACGCAACAGTTGTCGCCCGTCGTTCGATGTGTGTGGAATCTGGGGCGGCTATACCGGGGAAGGCTCGAAGACGGTCCTTCCCTCGAAGGCGTATGCCAAGGTCTCCACCCGTCTGGTCCCCCACCAACGTCACGAAATCATCTCGCAGCTGTTTGTCGACTACATCGCAGCCATCGCTCCCGACTACGTACAAGTGAAAGTGACTCCCATGCACGGAGGCGAAGGCTATGTCTGTCCCATCAATCTGCCTGCCTACCAGGCCGCCGAAAAAGGATTCGCCAAAGCGTTCGGCAAGCAGCCGCTGGCCGTCCGTCGCGGGGGAAGCATTCCCATCATCAACGACTTCGAACAGATACTGGGTATCAAGACAATCCTGATGGGCTTTGGACTGGAAAGCGATGCCATCCACTCGCCGAACGAGAACTTCTCGCTCGACATCTTCCGAAAAGGTATCGAGGCGGTTGTCGAGTTCCACAAGAATTACGGCTAAACGGGCAAGACACCCCGCTTTGTTGTCATTCTTAGTTGTCATGTTGAATTGTCATTTTTAGTTGTCATTCTGAACGAAAGTGAAGAATGACAATTCAAAAGAGAATTCAGAATGTCAATTCAACATGACAATTTGATATATATCGGCCTTTACATGGCCCCCATCTCACCGCAGCCAGATGCGGTCCCCGACCTTCGGAGCAGGAGCATCCGCCGCCATCTTGTTCAGTTTATAGAGCCTGTCCAAGCGAATGCCATAAGTCTGGGCAATGGAATACATAGAATCTCCCCGCTTCACGATGTGCATGAAATGCTCCTTCGACGCTCTCCGCCGTTTCTTTTCCAAGTAGACCACTTCCCCACCTCTGAATTGGTAATCCTTCGGCAGCTCGTTCCACGAACGAAGTTTCCGTGCACTGATGTCAAACTCCTTGGACAACAGGTGGAACGTATCCCCCGGCCGAGCCAGAATATACACCAAGTCATTGGCCATATACGGCTGGTGAGGCTCTCCCACCTTTTTCATCCATTGCAGCCCTCCCTTCCGGTCATATTGGTCCAGGTGATACAGTTCGATGATTCCGATGAGGCGGTCAGCATACCGCGGGTCTGTGGCATACCCTGCCCTTTTCAGTCCCCTGGCCCAGCCTTTGTAGTCCGTCACCTTCAGGTTGAACAGAAAAGCATAACGTGCTCCCGTGCGTAGGAACTTCGAATGGTCTTCGTACGATTCCTTGGGATGCTTGTACTTGCGGAAACACTCACCGCTGGCATCATCATCGTGGCTCACCGTAGGGCCATCCCATCCCTTTCCGCACTTGATGCCAAAATGGTTGTGCGACTTGCGGGCCAGTTCGCTTTTGCCCGCCCCCGATTCCAACAATCCCTGTGCCAGCGTGATGCTGGCCGGGATGTGATAGCGCTTCATCTCCTGCACAGCCAGTTCACGGTACTTCTTGATATACTCTTCGTATGCCTTGTTACGCTGCTGTGCCGACACACTGACGGCCACCAGCAGACATGCCAGGCATAGCCATTTACGAACATTCATGGTTGTCATAGTTTTTAGGATTTGGCCGTAAAGATACGCATTTCTTCTCGGATTCTTGGTACATTCCGACAGATTTCCTAACTTTGTAGAAAACCAATCCCTTCCGTTATGAGAGAAATCCATCTATCCCTGTCTACCGAAGCCCTTCGCTACGAAGAACTGTCGGCTGAAGAGCAACGACTGGTCGATGCAGCCCGCGAAGCTACCCTCCGCAGCTATGCCCCCTACTCACACTTCTCGGTAGGTGCTGCCGTACTGCTTGAGAACGGTGAAACGGTCAGCGGCACCAACCAGGAAAACGCAGTCTATCCTTCCGGATTGTGCGCTGAACGGACAACCCTGTTCTATGCCAATTCCCGATACCCGACCGCTGCCGTCGTCGCCCTGGCCATCGCCGCCCGCAATGAAGCCGGACTGCTGTCCCGTCCCCTTCCCCCCTGCGGTGCCTGCCGGCAGGTGATGCTGGAAACCGAGCAACGCTTCGGTCGTCCGATGACCCTCCTGATGTCAGGGACCGAAGAAATCTATCGAATCAACGGTGTCCAGCACCTCCTGCCCTTCGCCTTCGACAGTGAATTCCTGTGAGAGGAAGTATCCACTCAGTCATTGAGGTGGAAGATTTGTTCCATCATCTTCCACTTCTCGTGCGAAGGCTGTCCGGGGAGCGATTTCTGGTACTTCGACATATGCGCCTCCCACTCTGCCTGACGCGGCAGTTGGGCCAGGCGTTCGTTGTCCTTCACCCAGTCGAAATCGTCCACGGTATCACAAATCATGAACAGAGTGGTGCCGTGGATGTAAATCTGCATGTCAAGGATACCCACCTTACGCTGGCCCTCCTTGATTTCGTCCCATACATGACGATGTTCTTCCACATAAGCTGCAATCAGCTCCGGATCGTCGTAAAGCTCTAAAGTCTGACAATAACGTTTCATCGATTCAAATTTTTAAGGTTTATAGAATAGGCTCCGAAGAACCCTGTTTTACATCATCCAATAGGACAAAAGCCTGATAGCGGGTGGCCTCCCCCACCGGCGTCAAACTGAGATAGCCCCGTTTCAGCCGTCCGTCTTCCACCACCGGCGGAGCTGACCGCTTCCTCTCCCGGTCGCTGCGCAAGGCGTCTCCGTCGGCCGTAAAGTATTCCACCTGAAAACGCCCGGAGGCAGCAGGATGCACATATCGGTCGAACAAGTGTCGGGCCACCACCCCCATGTTCATGCGGAGGTTCACCTCCACACAAGGATGCAGCCAATAGCCTTTGCCCTCACGGCAGACCATCATATCCACGCCCAGCCAGCCCGTGTACGAGGAATCAATGAGCCGCTGCAGACAGATGGCCAGGTGCTGTCGCACGGTATGCAGCAACGAAAGCGGCACCTCCTGCGCCAGCCGTTCTTCAATGGCTCCGTCGGACAGCAGCCTGTTCAGCTTATAGTTCCCATGCGCATCGGTTTCAAACAGTGAATAACCGCCGAACATCACCCGTCCGTCGGGCTCGCAACGGAATTCCATGGCAAAATCTCTTACCTTATTATATATAGGCTCCACCATTAGTGTTCCCTGTGTCCGCAGGACCCTCGCTGCCCATCCCTCCACATTCGCTGACCACGATGCAGCCGATACTCTGAGCAGTCCTCTGCCACTCCCCGACCACGGAGCCTTGAGAAGGGCATCGCCATACGCGTTTACCTGCCGGAGCACCGCACGGAGGTCGGTACAGGCTACTGCCTCTCCACCCACGCCAGGCAAGACGCGCAACGACCGTTGGAGGCCGATGCAACGTTCGCGCGACGACAGATAACGGATGCGTGCCAGCTGTTCGGGAGAAGGACAGTTCTCCACCTGAAGGCCTGCCTGCCGCAACTGCTCTGCCAATGCCGGATTCCACCCCCATGGGCACAGCGCTGCAGATTGCCATTCCGCCGCCACCTCCACCGGCACGTGCAAGGGAAGGTCCGCCAACCAACGGCGAGCCGATTCCTCATCGGCCACCTTCACCACACTGCCCGCAGGCGCATACCACACCGGCAGCAGACAGAGGTCGCGCTCCATCCCGGCTATTCCGGCAGGCGGACGGTAATAGGGACGTCCGTCCGCCAATGCCATATCATGATTGGGGTTAAAACAATACATCATACCACAAAGATACACCTTTTTTGTACATTCAGCTCCTTTCCTGCACACAATCCGAAAAATTCCTTCATTTTTTGTCAACTCCAGTTGGCAATATAAGGAAGACTTCGTATATTTGCAGCAAGTAATCAGAATTCATGGAAGCATTTTACAGAACACATAGCTATTTGGTGGAACACACGAACGCTCCAGTCCGTCGGGCACTGATGGATGAAATCAACTGGAACGACCGTTTGATAGGCATCAAGGGTACCCGTGGAGTGGGAAAAACGACTTTTCTGCTGCAATATGCCAAGGAAAAGTTCGGGCTGGACCGTTCGTGCTTGTTCGTCAACATGAATAATTTTTACTTTTCCCAGTATAGCCTGGTGGATTTTGCCGGCGAGTTTGTTCGCCGTGGCGGAAAGGTGCTGCTCATCGACCAAGTTTTCAAGCTGCCCCACTGGAGCCACGACCTGCGCACGTGCTACGACCGCTATCCCCACCTGAAGATGGTCTTCACCGGTTCGTCGGTCATGCGTCTGAAAGACGAGAATCCCGAACTGAACGGCATTGTCAAATCGTACAACCTGCGCGGTTTCTCGTTCCGCGAATACCTGAACCTGCAGACCGACAACCATTTTTCGCCGTTCAGTCTCGACGAAATCCTGAACAACCACGAACATCTGGCCAAAACCATCCTCCCCTATGTCCACCCGCTGAATTATTTTCAAGACTACCTGCACCACGGATTTTATCCTTTTTTTCTCGAAAAGAGGAACTTTTCAGAGAACTTGCTCAAGACCATGAACATGATGATTGAAGTAGATATACTTTTAATCAAACAAATTGAATTGAAATACCTTTCGAGAATAAAAAAATTACTATATTTGCTTGCGGTTGACGGACCGGTGGCTCCGAATGTGAGCCAGCTTGCCGCCGACATCCAGACCTCGCGTGCCACGGTGATGAACTATATCAAGTACCTTGCCGACGCCAGGCTGATTAACATGGTGTACCCGAAGGACGAAGTCTTCCCCAAGAAGCCGGCCAAAATCATGATGCACAACACCAACTTGATGTACAGCATCTACCCGGTGAAAGTGGAAGAACAAAACGTGTGGGAAACCTTCTTTGTCAACTCGCTGTGGAAAGACCATAAAGTAAACAAAGGGGACAAAGGGAGTTCCTTCCTCGTAGACGAGACAACGAATTTCCGCATCTGCGGCGAATACAACAAGTTCAAGCCGATTCCGGGAACGTGGTATGCCATGCATAAAATGGAGATAGGACACGGAAACCATATCCCACTCTGGCTGTTCGGGTTCCTCTATTGAGGACCAGGCTCCCCGGGAAGGAAGAAGGTCGCTATTTGGAAGAAATTACTTTTAAAGTATAATTATCAACTAATTTTTAGTAATTGTATGACTAAACAAAAAAAATTCATCACTTGTGATGGTAACGAAGCTGCCGCTCACATCTCGTACATGTTTACGGAAGTAGCCGCTATCTACCCTATCACCCCGTCGTCCACAATGGCTGAGCACGTAGACGAATGGGCCGCCGCAGGTCGTAAAAACATCTTCGGCGAAACTGTCTTGGTTCAAGAAATGCAGTCTGAAGGCGGTGCCGCCGGTGCCGTACATGGTTCTCTTCAGGCTGGTGCATTGACAACTACTTATACCGCTTCTCAGGGTCTGTTGCTGATGATTCCTAACATGTACAAGATTGCCGGTGAACTGCTGCCTTGCGTGTTCCACGTATCCGCCCGTACTCTGGCTTCTCATGCATTGTGTATCTTCGGTGACCACCAGGATGTTATGTCCACCCGTCAGACCGGTTTCGCCATGCTGTGCGAAGGCTCTGTACAGGAAGTCATGGATTTGGCCGGTGTAGCTCACTTGGCTACCCTGAAGAGCCGCGTGCCGTTCGTTAACTTCTTCGACGGTTTCCGTACCTCTCACGAAATCCAGAAGATCGAAAAGATTGAGAACGAAGACCTCGCTCCGCTGATTGACCAGGAAGCTCTTAAGGAGTTCCGTGAACGTGCACTGAGCCCGAACCACCCCGTTATGCGTGGTATGGCCGAAAACCCCGACCACTTCTTCCAGCACCGTGAATCTTGCAACAAGTACTACGAAGCTGTTCCCCAGATTGTAGAAGACTACATGAAGGAAATCAACAAGATTACCGGTCGCAACTATGGTCTGTTCGATTACTATGGTGCAGAAGATGCCGAACACGTCATCATCGCTATGGGCTCCGTCACAGAAGCCATCCGCGAAACTATCGACTATCTGATGGCTCAGGGCAAGAAGGTCGGTATGGTGGCTGTTCACCTGTATCGTCCGTTCTCTGCCAAGCACTTCCTGGCAGCTGTGCCCAAGACGGCAAAGATCATCACCGTTCTGGACCGCACGAAGGAACCGGGTGCCAACGGCGAACCGCTGTACCTCGATGTGAAGGATTGCTTCTATGGCGTAGAAAACGCTCCTGTCATCGTAGGCGGCCGCTATGGCTTGGGTTCAAAGGACACGACTCCTGCCCAGATTATCGCCGTGTACAAGAACATGGAACTCCCCATGCCGAAGAACCTCTTCACAGTGGGTATCGTAGACGATGTAACCTTCACTTCTCTGCCTCAGGAAGCCGAAATTGCAGTCGGCGGCGAAGGCATGTTCGAAGCCAAGTTCTACGGTCTGGGTGCCGACGGTACGGTAGGTGCCAACAAGAACTCTGTAAAGATTATCGGTGATAACACCAACAAGCACTGCCAGGCTTACTTCTCTTACGACTCCAAGAAGTCGGGTGGTTTCACTTGCTCTCACCTGCGTTTCGGTGACTCTCCTATCCGTTCCACTTATCTGGTAAACACACCGAACTTCGTGGCTTGCCACGTTCAGGCTTACCTGCACATGTACGATGTGACCCGTGGTCTGCGCGACAACGGTTCGTTCCTGTTGAACACCATTTGGGAAGGTGAAGAACTCGCCAAGAACCTGCCGAACAAGGTGAAGAAGTACTTCGCGCAGCACAACATCACCGTTTACTATATCAACGCCACTCAGATTGCACAGGAAATCGGTCTGGGCAACCGCACCAACACCATCCTGCAGAGTGCCTTCTTCCGCATCACGGGCGTTATCCCCGTTGACCTGGCTGTAGAACAGATGAAGAAGTTCATCGTGAAGTCTTACGGCAAGAAGGGTGAAGACGTAGTGAACAAGAACTATGCAGCCGTAGACCGCGGTGGCGAATACAAGCAGCTGGCTATCGATCCCGAATGGGCCAACCTGCCGGACGATCCGAAGGCAGAAAACAACGATCCCGCTTTCATCAACGAAGTGGTTCGTCCCATCAACGGTCAGGACGGCGACTTGCTGCCGGTATCTGCTTTCAAGGGCATCGAAGACGGTACTTGGTACGCTGGCACTGCCAAATATGAAAAGCGCGGTGTAGCAGCCTTCGTTCCCGAATGGAATGCCGAGAACTGTATCCAGTGTAACAAGTGTGCCTATGTTTGTCCTCACGCTGCCATCCGTCCGTTCGTGCTCGATGCAGAAGAACAGAAGGGTGCCAACTTCACCATGCTGAAGGCAGTCGGCAAGGTATTCGACGGCATGACTTTCCGTATGCAGGTAGATGTAATGGACTGCTTGGGTTGCGGCAACTGTGCCGATGTATGTCCGGGCAATCCGAAGAAGGGTGGCAAGGCATTGGTAATGAAACACCTCGAAAGCCAGTTGCCAGAAGCTGCCAACTGGGACTACTGCGTGGCCAATGTCACTTCCAAGCAGCACTTGGTAGACACTAAGTCCAACGTGAAGAACTCTCAGTTCGCTACTCCGCTCTTCGAGTTCTCCGGTGCATGCTCCGGTTGCGGCGAAACTCCGTATGTGAAGCTGATTTCGCAGCTGTTCGGTGACCGCGAAATGGTGGCCAACGCTACCGGTTGTTCTTCTATCTACTCCGGCTCCGTACCTTCTACTCCGTACACGACCAACGAAAAGGGTCAGGGTCCTGCTTGGGCGAACTCCCTGTTCGAAGACTTCTGCGAATTCGGTTTGGGTATGGAAATCGCCAACAAGAAGCTGCGCAACCATCTGGAAGAAGCCATGACGACTGCCATCGCTGCCGAAGGTACTCCGGCTGAATACAAGGAAGCCTTCCAGGAATGGATTGACGGCCGCAACGATGCCGACAAGAGCAAGGCTGCTGCCGAGAAGATCATCCCGCTGGTAGAAGCTGCCAAGGACAAGTGCGGTGCTTGCGCTACTATCGCCGAATTCAAGGACTACCTCGTGAAGCGCAGCCAGTGGATCATCGGTGGTGACGGTGCTTCCTACGATATCGGTTACGGAGGTCTCGACCACGTGATTGCTTCCGGCGAAGACGTGAACATCCTCGTTCTGGATACTGAAGTTTACTCGAACACAGGCGGCCAGGCTTCTAAGGCTACTCCGCTCGGTGCCATCGCCAAGTTCGCTGCTTCCGGTAAGCGCGTACGCAAGAAAGACATGGGTATGATTGCCACTACTTACGGCTATGTATATGTTGCCCAGATCGCTATGGGTGCCGACCAGGCTCAGACCCTGAAAGCCATCCGCGAAGCTGAAGCTTATCCTGGTCCGTCGTTGGTCATCGCTTACGCTCCTTGTATCAACCACGGCTTGAAGGCCGGTATGGGCAAGAGCCAGGCAGAAGAAGCCAAGGCCGTTGAATGCGGTTACTGGCACTTGTGGCGTTACAACCCGGCTCTGGAAGCTGAAGGAAAGAACCCGTTCTCGCTCGACTCGAAGGAACCGAACTGGAGCAACTTCCAGGATTATCTGAAGGGCGAAGTACGTTTCGCATCCGTTGCCAAGCAGTATCCGGGTGAAGCTGCCGAACTCTTCCAGGCTTGTGAAGACATGGCGAAGAAGCGTTACGACTCTTACCTCCGCATGGCTGCCATGGACTGGAGCAAGAAGACAGAAGAATAATCGAATGATTCTGATTACAAACTAAAAAAAGCGGCGGCCTATCGCGAGGGCCGCCGCTTTTTTTGTATCTTCGCACCATAAATATCAACATCCACGATTAAACCTATACATCATGAAATACCTGATTGTTTCCGACATTCACGGCTCACTCCCTGCCTTGGAGCAGGTACTGGCCTTCTACGCCGCCGAACATTGCGATATGCTCTGCCTGCTGGGCGATATCCTGAACTACGGCCCACGCAACGGACTGCCACACGGACTCGACCCGAAAGGGATTGCAGAACGCCTCAATGCCCTGTCCGACCGCATCATCGCCATCCGGGGCAACTGCGACTCGGAGGTAGACCAGATGCTGCTGGACTTCCCCATCCTGGCCGATTATGCCCTGCTGGTAGACAACGGCAAGCGGCTGTTCCTCACGCATGGTCATGTTTACAACGAAGCCAATCTCCCCAAAGGTAGTTTCGATGCCTTCCTCTACGGACACACCCATCTGTGGAAGCTCGAACCGAATGCTGCCGGCACCCTGGTCTGCAACACCGGCTCCATCACCTTTCCGAAAGGTGGCAATGTCCCCACTTTCGCTGTCTACGAAAACGGAGAGCTGTGCGTCTATCAGTTAGACGGCACATTGCTGAAGACGGCCCGAATAGATTGTTAGTTCTCCCCAGCCAACGGCCGGAGTTCTCGTGCGGGCGGTGCGCCAGAGCAATTCACAAGCACTTACGAAGCCTACCACGAACAACAACCTCGTTATGCCTGGAGCTAATTGTCATGCTGCTGAACGCAAGGAAGCATCTGCTTTCCAGGATGAAAGAGCCAAAGGGAGGCAGCAAGATGATTCCCGGACAGCCATGGGAGTATCGATAACAAAAAAGGGGTTGATAGCAAGCAGATGAGTTTTTGACAGCGTGCAAAGGAACTTTTGGTAGCTGGCAGAGGAACTTTTGAGAGCGGGCAAAAGATATCAGCAAGTACCATCAGAAGTATAGAAGCATCACTGTCAGGACATCAGCAGATACCTTTTCCATCCCTCACTTGCACTGTTGTTCGTGGTGTCCTATAACCGTTGGCATGACGTTCCCAACCGAATATAGATATTATCCAGACCAAGCATGGGTTACCTGTACAGTTAGCTGACCTGTTTCTTCCAAACCACCCAATTAAATACTTTCAGCCGTATTCCAAAACAATGCAAATCAAAGGGAACGAAGTGAAGAAACAACGTTCGGCGGCCCGAAGGGGAAAGCCAATCTGTAAAGCGTCAGTGTATGTTTACAGATCCTTCACTTCGTTACCAATGACAAGTGTCACATGTCATTATAGAATCGTTTCACACGACGTGTGACGGTGGCACTACAGCCGTCCCGTCACACGCAGGTACTCGGTTTCGTAAATCTTGTACTGGGTTTCGGCCTCAATATGATTGCTGCGGGCCTGCTGCCACTGCGTCTGTGCGTCGAGCAAGTCGGTGAGGGTACACAGGCCATGGTCGTACTGCTGCTGCATGACGCGCAGGTTCTCGTCGGCCTGGGAACGTCCGTCGCGCGCTGTCTGCACCATGCGGTAACCGTCCGTCAGGTTCTGTACGGCCTGACGCGCCTCAATACCCATCAGCTGGGTGTTGCGCTGCAGATCCAGACGGGCATTGTCCAGTTCCAGTTTCGCCACCTTCACCTTCTTCAGGTTCGCCCCCCAGTGCCACAAGGGAATGTTCACAGACAGCATAGCAAAAGCCATCCCGTCTTTCGTGGTCTTGGTAAAGGGAACAACGCTCCCGTCTTCCAGTACCACCTGCCCCTTGGTCTTGATGTTGCCATAATAGGAATAGCCCAGCCCCAGGCCGACAGTGGGCAGATAGCCTGCGCGTTCCATCTTGACCTGCTGCTGCTTGGCTTCTACCTGCTTGAACAGCAAGGCCAGTTCGGGACGCGCATCGATGCTCTCGTCGAGTCCTTCGGGAGGAGTGGCCGTCAATACCGAATCGCATACCACGACAGGGGTCTGCAGGTCGATGCCCAAAGCCTGGCACAGTGACATCCGGCACAGGTTCTCGCCGTTAACGGCCTTCTGGAACTGGTAGTCAATCTCACTGCGTTTGGCCGTAATGCGGAGCAGCTCGTTCTGCGTCGCCATCTCTGCCGTCACGTTGGCCTCCACCTGGCGGTAGAGGGCCTCCATCTGCTGGCGGTAAGCCTGCAGCATCTTCACCTTCTCGCGGACAGCCAACAGGGTGAAATAGGAATTGTCGGCATCGGCAATGACCTCCATACGGGTCTTCCGCACCTGCTCCTGGGCACTCTCCACGCCGATGCGGGCCAAGCGGTTGGCCGCCATAATCTGTCCGCCGGCATAGAGGGGCTGCTGCAGCGAGAGGCCTGCATCATAGACTCCCCGCATCTGCATGGTCATCTCTCCCATATCCATATCCGTACTGGACAAGCCAATCAGGCTACCGTCCAGTTGAGGGAGGTATTTCGTACGGGCAATCTGTCGATCCAGTCCGGCTGCCGTCAGGCGGTTCTGCTCCTGGCGCAGCCGTTCGTCGTGGGCCAAAGCCATTTGTCGGCATTCTTCGCGCGTCAGCCGGAGTTCGGTCTGAGCGGTGGCACCGGTTGCCGAGACCAGTGCCCAAAGGGATATCATCAGTATCTTGTTCATGGTTTCTTTGTTTTTAAGGGTTCTCCACTTTCACATGGAACAGGGTTGAATAGACAACCGGCAAGAAGACCAGGGTAATCAACGTACCCATGGTCAGTCCGGCCATGATGGTGATGGCCATCGATCCATACATGGGGTCGCCCAGCAAGGGAGCCATACCCAGGATGGTGGTCAGCGAAGCCATGATGACCGGCCGCACACGGCTGACCGTGGCCGTCACCACACTGTCGAACGCCGAGCGCCGCTCCTCCTTGTAGAGGCGGTTGATCTCGTCCACCAGCACAATGGCGTTTTTCGTCATCATACCAATCAGCCCCATGACACCGATGATGGCCATGAACGTGAACGGCTGGCGGAAGACCAGCAGGCTGGGGATAATGCCGACGAATACGAAAGGCAGGCAGGAAATAATCAGGATGACTTCCTTCCAGTTGTTGAACAGCAGGAGCAGGATGCCGAGCACGATGAACATGGTCAGCGGCATATAGCGCAGGATATTGTCGGTAGAGTCGCCCTGCACCTTGGTCTCGCCTGCCCACTGCATCGTATAGCCGTCGGGCAAGGGGATGCGCTCAATCTGGTCCTTGATTTCAGCCACCACCTTGGCAGCCGTGCCATGGAACAGCGTCGTATTGGGGTCGCACTCTGCCTCTATGGTCCGTTCGCCGTTGACGCGGTAGACATACGACTCCTCCCAGCGGGGTTCTATCTCGCTGGTCACCGAGTTCAGGGGAACACTGCGGAACATGTTGTCCTGCAGGTCGTCGGATGTCGTGCTGCCGCTCATCAGGCCTGCCACATCCTCACCGTCGAGCGTGAAGTTCATCATGCTCCATACAGGGATATCGTTCAGATCCGTGATGCGCGAGCCGTCTTCATTGCGGACCAGCAGGTTGACCACCAGCATCTTGTCGTTGTCGTTCACCACACCGATGGGCAGTCCGTCTGTAGCGGCCAGCAAAGCGTCGGCCACATTGCCGCGGCTGATACCGGAACGCAGGGCGTTCTTCTGGGCGAAGTCGGCCACAAGAGACTTACTCACGGGCCGCCAGTTGTTCTGCACCGAATAGCGGTCGGCATAGGGACACTCACGCATGATGGCTTCTGCCTGTTCGGCCAAGTGGCGCAGGACGGCAGGGTCGGGCCCTCGGAACTGCACTTCCACCGGATGGGAAGTAGAAATGGAAAAGTTGTAGTTGCGGAAACGGATATAGGCATCGGGATAGGCCTGACGCAGCTGCGGGCGGATTTCGGCCATCACTTCCTTCACCGTCTTGAAGTCCTTGCAGTCGACCATCAGTTCACCGTAGGTGTCGCCGCCACTGGTCATGGGGCGCACGAGGCAGTAGTGGGCAGGGGCATTGCCCATGCTCATGGCCACGCGGTCGACCTTGGGATTCTTGTCCAGTTCGGCCGTGATGGACAACAGGTCGCTACGCACCTGATCGGGACTGGCCTGCGGGGGCAACTGGTACTCAATGACAAACTGGTTGTAGTCGAAGTCGGGGAAGAACAGGTTCTTCACATGACCGCCGCCTGCCATGCAGATGACCAGCAACACCACGGCTGCGGCTACGGCCGTCTTTTTCCAGCCGATGAGAAAGACAAGCACGCGGCGGACCAGCCGGTGGACGGGTGAGTCCATACCGTCGCCCTTCTTGCTCGCCTGCTTCTGCTCGCGGACCGGCATCCAAGACTTGGCACAGATGGGAACCTGCACGAGGGCGAGGACCCAACTGGCCAGCAAGCTGACGCACAGCACCAGGAAGAGGTCGCGGGAATACTCTCCGGTGGAGTCAGGAGAAAGGAAGGAGTTGAGGAAAGTACTGGCGGCAATGATGGTGGCTCCAAGCAGTGGCATAGCGGTATTCTTGCCAATGCGGTAGAGGTAGGTCTTCGGACCCAGTCCGCGCCGCTTGTCGACCAGGATGCCGTCCATGATGACGATGGAGTTGTCTACCAGCATTCCCATGGCAATGATGAAGGCCCCCAGCGAGATGCGCTGCAGAGTAGTGCCCATGGTGAGCAGGATGGGGAAAGAAACGGCAATGGTCAGCATCAGTCCCACACCGATGATGACACCGCTGCGGAAGCCCATGGTGAAGATGAGCACCAGGATGACGATGAGCACCGACTCGATAAGGTTGACGACGAAGGTGCTGATGGCCTGGTCGACCTTGTCGGGCTGGAAGAAGATCTTTTCGGTAGACAGTCCGGCCGGCAGTTTCGCCATGGTCCGGGCCAGCTGTTCGTCGACCGCCTTGCCGACATCGGGAACCACCACGCCCTCCTGCAGGGCGATGCAGAGGGCCAGTGCAGGCTTGCCGTCGACGAAGAAGCCACCGGTCTGCGGTTCCTTGTACGTGCGGCGCACCTCCGCCATGTCGCCGATGCGCACCTGCCGTCCGTTGGTGGCCTTGATGAGCAGGTCACGGATATCCTCTTCATTGTCAATACCTTCACTGACACGCAGCTGGATGCGCTGTCCATCGTCTGCGTACTTGCCGACATCAGCCACCTTGCCGTGGTTCTGCAGCTGCATCATGATCTGCGTGGGGACGATGCCGTTGCGGGCCAGCTTCTCCTTCGAGAGAATGACCTGTATCTCCTCAGTCCGCACCCCGACGATGTTGACACGCTTCACGCCTTTCACCTTGAGCAGGTGGTTGCGGATGTACTGGGCGTAACGGTCCATTTCAGGATACGTATAGCCATCGGAGATGAGGGCATAGAAGATGCCGTACACATCCATCATGTCATCGACGACGATGGGATCCATGCAGCCGCTGGGCAACTGAGACTTCACGTCGTTAATCTTCCGGCGCAGCAAGTCGAAGTGCTGCTCCAGGTGTTCGCTCAGCACCGTTTCCAGAAACTCCACGGTGATCATCGCCATGCCGTTCTGGCACTCGGTGCGAAGTTCCTTCACATCGGGCAGGGTACGGAGCTGGTCTTCGATGACCTTGGCCACCTTCAGCTCCACCTCATGGGCAGTGGCCCCCTGGTACACGGCCACGACCTGCGCCTGCTTCACGCTGACAGCCGGGTCTTCCAGCTTCGGCATCTGCACAAAGGCGATGATACCTGCCAGCACAATTCCTACGAGAACACTCCAGAACAACGTGGGACGCCGCAGGAAAAATTGAGTCAACCGCTCCACCCACATTACAGAAGTCCTCCCACATTGGTTTTAGCCGGACGGGGCAGCACCTTCACTTTCTCGCCTTCGGTAAGAGCATGCACCCCCGCCTTGACAATTTTTTCTTCACCGGTCAGTCCGGCGGCAATCACCAGGTTGCCGTCACCGTCGATGCTGCCGATGCCCACCTCGCGGCGCGTCACCGTAGAATCAGTGCCCACCACCCATACATAATCCTTGCCTTCGGCATGGAACACGGCTCCGACAGGCAAAGCAAGCGTCCCTTCGGCACTTGCGCTCTGCAGGTGGAAATCCACTTCGACATTCATGCCGGCCGGCAAGCCGGCCTCCCGGTCTTCAATGAGCAGCAGGGCCTTGTAGAGCTGTACGGCATCCGCCTTGGGCAGTATGTTGAGCAGGCGGACAGGCACTTCCCGCCCGGCTGCCTTGCAGCGGATGGAGGCGATGCGGTCGCGCTGACGGCAAACTTCCTCAGGCAGGGCCACCTCGATTTCCATCGGTCCGTCAATCAGCAGCTGGAAAACGGGAGTACCGGCATTGACCATTTCGGCCTCCTCCTTATTCACACTTTGCACGTAGCCGTCGGCGGGGGCAGCAAGACGAGTGTACTTCAGCTGGTTACGGTTGGATTTCAGTTCCACCTCCGTCTGTTTGAATCCCGACTCGGCCTTTTCATAATCGTTGGCCGAGATGCTCTTGGATGCCTTCAGCTGCTTCAGGCGCTCCAGTTCGTCGCGCTGCTGCACGAAGCGGGCTTCGGAAGCATCCAGTGCCAACTGGTAGTCGGCAGCGTCGAGCTGCGCCAGCAACTGACCGCTGCGGATGCGCTGTCCTTCTTTCACGTGGATTTTCTCAATCTGACCGCCGGTGCGGAATCCCAGACTCACTTCGGCTTTCTCCTTCACGATGCCGGAGAAGGTTTTCACTATCTGCCGGCTGGCATTACCGGCCTCGATGGTGGTCACGCTGTGCAGCGGCTGACGGGTGTCTTCGCCGCTTCCACAGGCTGACAGCAGGCATACCGCCATCGGGATGGTCATCCATTTCTGTTTCATTGTATTCATTTTATATAGGGTTTTTACTATAATTATCCACACATGACAATTGGGTAGGCATCCTGGATTTTGATACACCCTCGTCTTTCCCCAGGGTGAGCCTGTCCGAGAACCTTGTGCCACCTGTCCAATTGTCATACTGAACGCAGTGAAGTATCTGAATACATCCACTTTGCGCTAACAGATTTCTCACTTCGTTCGAAATGACAGGAAAAAGGAAAGCGGAGAAACGATTTTCAGACCGTCTCCCCCTGTTATTCCGGTTGCAAAGTTCGTGATATTTCTGAGGATAGAAATGACACATTTTGCACTTCGTCTGTCCCAAATTCCCCTAATTGAACAAGAAAGAAGAAAAATGGGACTTTATTTCAGAAAAAAGACCTACCTTTACAGAAAAATATGCGTAATTATGGACAGAATCATCGACTATCTCTTTTCAATGATGCCCGATGTGAACGAACGGGTGGTATTCGGCAACCAGATGCGGCTGTACGATAATTTGGGGAAAGAAAACAGGACACCGGCAGCTGCCGACAGCCGGCGCGTCCTGCCGGCCAAGATGAAATTCTCCAGTTCGCTGTTTTGCCGTAGGGGCAGCATGTGCATCCGCGTGAACCTGATTGACTACGAACTGCGGGAAGGGGAGTTCATCTCGTTCATGACCGACTCGATTGTGGACAGTTTCAGCATGAGCGACGACTGCCGGCTCATTGCCATCTTCTTTGCGAACGACGGTGACCCTACCCTCTTCGACCTGGATTTCGTGAAGTTCTTCCTCAACCGAATCCTGGCCGAACCAATCAAGGTGTCGCTCAGTCCCTATTATGCCGAAAAGTACGAACAGACTTACCGGCTGCTGAAGGAGCTGATGCAGCAGGAGGAGTTCCGCTACCGGAAGGAGGCGTTGCAAGGCTGTCTGAAAGTCATGGCCGGCCTGACGGCACAATGCATCACCACCCCTCCCCCCGGTGCGCAACATCGCTACGAGGAGATTTTCCATCGCTTCCTGAAACTGGTGCGCCAACACTACCGGACGCACCGCGAGCTGACCTTCTATGCCGACCAGCTCTGTCTCACGCCGAAATACCTGGGAAAGGCCATCCGGGAATACAGCGGGCGCTATCCGTCGGACCTCATCAAGGGATATGTCATTCTGGAAGCCAAGGCTTTGCTCCGCACGGGCAATTACACGGTAAAGGAGATTGCCGACCAGCTGAATTTTCCCAATCCGTCGTTCTTCGGCAAGTATTTCAAGGAGGCGGTGGGCTGTTCGCCCATGAAGTTCTGACAGGGTTGCCCCGTTTTTTTGTCATCAAATATCAAGCAGTTCGATGGTATAGCTGGCATTGAAGCTCTTGCCCGGAGCCAACAGCTGCATCCATTCGCGCTTGTCCAGACGACCGGTGTACCCTACCTGGTCGCAACGTCCATACCACGGTTCCAGACAGATAAAGGGGACATCCGGACATGCGGCACTGGGAGACCATACGGCCACCAGCGGTGACTGGAAGGAAAGCGCCAGATAAGGACGCTGCTGTTTGTCGAGCAGGGCGATGCGTTTCAGCTGGCTGTTCTCGAAGATATACGTGTCGCAGGCAAACGTGCGAGTGGTCACCTCCATCTTCCCATCGGGCAGTTCCAACGTGTGGAGCTGGGGAGACACGCACCCTTTTTCCACGGGGCAGATGTATTCCAGCCGACGGTGATCCTTGCCGAAATCCAAATAGCCACGGTCATCGCTCATCGGATCGAAATCCCGGTAATAGAAGGCCGGATGGGCACCAATCTGGAAAGGCAGCACTTCGTCGCCAGTGTTCTGCACATTCCACAGGACCTCGATACACTTGCCTTTGAGGCGATATCCGATTTCCAGCACAAAGCGGAACGGATACTTCTCCAGGGTCTGCTCGTTACTCTCCAGCGAATAGACGACGGCGTTGTCCTCCTCATAGCTGAGCTGGAAATCCATGTCGCGGGCAAAGCCGTGCTGCCCCATGGTATATTCCTTACCTCTGTGGCGGTAGGTATTGTTCCATACGCGGCCCACAAAAGGGAAAAGCACCGGCGAATGGCGAGCCCAGAAGCGAGGATCAGCCTGCCACAAATATTCATTGCCACCAGCCACTATACTGGTCAGTTCGGCTCCATGTCTGGAAACCTGAATCGTGATGTTTTCGTTCGATAATGTTTTCATATACTGATCAATTATTGGTTCAATCTTTCTTTTCGATGTTCTCTCCATACCCGACATCCACCAAAAACAGCCCATGCCCCGGCACCGAAGTTCCGGCACTGCAACGGTCCTTCGCCTCGATGACCCTGCGGAATCCCTCTACCGAGAGTTTGCCGCGACCCACCTCCACCAGCGTTCCGACCACGGCCCGCACCATATTGCGCAAGAAGCGGTCGGCCTGGATGGTAAACACCCATTCCCCCTCTCCCTGCGGATCCCAGCGGGCATGCAGGATGCGGCAGTTGTTGGTCTTGACATCGGTATGCAGCTTGCTGAAACTGGTAAAATCGGTATAGTCAAATAAGGTGGCGGCCGCCTCGTTCATCCGTCCGAAGTCCAGCGGATGAAACAGCCGCCAGGCATATTGCCGTCCGAACGGGTCCTTGCGCGTCGTGACATGGTACTGATAGGTACGATAAACGGCATCGAAACGGGCATGCGCATCCGGCTGTACCTCCCGCACGCCGTACACGGCCACATCGGGCGGCAGCAGACGGTTCAGCTTGTCCGTCACCGTCGGTCCGTCCAAGCATTCCGGGAAGTCGAAATGGGCCACCATCTTGTGGGCATGTACCCCCGCATCGGTACGGCCGGCTCCCACCACCTCCACCGGTTGGCGGAGAAAGGTGGCCAATGCCTTCATCAGCGTTTCCTGGACGCTGACGCCGTTGGGCTGGATCTGCCAGCCGTGGTAGTTGGTCCCGTCGTAGGCCAGTTCCATGAAATAGCGGTGCATGGCTCAGCGGGCAGTTATGTGGAAACATCCTTGTTTCAACTCGTACTTCACGTAGCATCGCTCCGCCTTGCGCAGGT
Organism: Phocaeicola plebeius; assembly: GCA_004558305.1. Taxonomy (GTDB): domain Bacteria; phylum Bacteroidota; class Bacteroidia; order Bacteroidales; family Bacteroidaceae; genus Phocaeicola; species Phocaeicola plebeius_B. The sequence goes on along the minus strand of SFDG01000001.1, from coordinate 94,130 downwards.
CGCGCAGCACTTCCGAGAGTACCAGTTTCAGGGTATCGGCACTGACATCCTGCATGGGCCGTCCGTCCGGGTCCTCCACCTTCTCGAAGCGCCGCCAGCTCAGGTCGAAGGTCGTCCCGTAAAAATGGCACGAGTTCTCCGACGCATTCGTGTTGCGCTGCCGCAGCCGTTTGACATCTTGCCGCGTACGTGTCACCGAAGTGACGATGACCCGGTTGGGGTTCAGTCCTTTGGCCTCCAGCGAGTCCAGGAAATTCACGCCGATGGTATCCAGCAGGGCCACCGCCTGCGGAATCAGGAACGGGATGGAATGCGTCAGCGAGTCCAGACCATAGCGTTCGCAAGCCTGTATTTCCAGCAGCCGACCTTTGATGTGCTCAGCTTCCTCGCGCGTGGCAATGGGGCGGATTCCGATTTTCTTGGCCGTGGCCAACTGTACGTCGTTCAGGTCGTTAAAGCTCCGCTTATAACTGATAACACCTCTGATATTGTGTGGGTTGTTCATCTTCATCGACATATCCTTCTCTCCGCACGATACCAGGCAGAGAAGTGCCGCCGCGATGCCACACCAGCTTGTTAGCTTCTTCATGTCTTTTTGTCTCTAAATAGTTTTGATGCAGCAAAGGTAGAGAAAAAATCGAAGAATCCCATCCACAATCAAAAGGAATGATTAATTTTGCAGTCGAAAATTACAAGACGCTAACAGCGAATCAGAAAAGCCAATGATAGAAAAGCATATAGTACTGGAAGACATCGACCCCGTCATCTTTTATGGTGTCAACAATGCCAATATCCTCATGATCAAGGCATTGTTCCCCAAGCTGCGCATAGTGGCCCGCGGCGATGTCATCAAGGTGATGGGCGATGAGGAAGAGATGCGTGCCTTCGAGGAAGCCATTACGGCCCTCGAAAAACATTGCGCCCGTTACAACTCGCTCAACGAAGAAAGCATCCTCGACATCGTGAAAGGCCAGTCGCCTTCGGTGGAGAAGGCCGGCGACGCCATTGTCTTCAGCGTGACGGGCAAGCCGATTGTGCCCCGCAGCTCCAACCAGCTCCGGCTGGTGAAAGAGTTCGAACGCAATGACATGGTCTTCGCCATCGGTCCTGCCGGATCGGGAAAGACCTACACGGCCATCGCTCTGGCTGTACGTGCCTTGAAGAACAAGGAAATCAAGAAAATCATCCTGAGCCGACCTGCCGTAGAGGCGGGCGAGAAGCTGGGCTTCCTGCCCGGCGACATGAAGGACAAAATCGACCCATACCTGCAGCCGCTCTACGATGCCCTGCAGGACATGATTCCTGCCGCCAAGCTGAAAGAGTACATGGAACTGAACATCATCCAGATAGCTCCCCTGGCCTTCATGCGCGGACGCACGCTCAACGATGCGGTCGTCATCCTCGATGAAGCGCAGAACACCACGACCCAGCAAATCAAGATGTTCCTGACCCGCATGGGGATGAACACCAAGATGATCGTGACGGGCGACATGACCCAGATTGACCTGCCTGCGGCACAGACCTCGGGACTGGTACAGGCCCTGCGCATCCTGAAGAACGTGAAGGGTATCAGTTTCGTCGAACTGGACAAGAAGGACATCGTGCGCCACAAGCTGGTGACCCGCATCGTGGAAGCCTACGAGGCCTTCGACGAACGGGCCAAAGCAGAAAAATTGCGACTGAAAGTTGAAAAAGAGAAAAATAATGCTTCCCAACTGGCCGAATCTTGAAGAAAATTCGTACCTTTCGGCCTCGAAGCGGAACATACATAACTGTAACCATCAAAACTGTATAGAAAAAATGAGCAAAGCTTTAACAAAAACAGACTATCACTTTTCCAACCAGAAAAGCGTATACCACGGTAAAGTGCGCGATGTCTACAACATCAACGATGAGAAACTGGTCATGGTAGCCACCGACCGCATTTCAGCGTTCGATGTCGTACTGCCCGAAGGCATCCCCTACAAGGGACAGATGCTGAACCAGATTGCCGCCAAGTTCCTCGATGCCACTCAGGATATCTGCCCGAACTGGAAACTGGCCACCCCAGACCCGATGGTGACTGTAGGCGTAATGTGTCAGGGATTCCCCGTAGAGATGATTGTACGCGGCTACCTGTGCGGCAGTGCCTGGCGTGCCTATCGCAGCGGTGTCCGTGAAATCTGCGGCGTCCGTCTGCCCGACGGCATGCGCGAAAACGAAAAGTTCCCCACTCCCATCATCACTCCTACCACCAAGGCGGAGATGGGCCTGCACGACGAGGATATCTCCAAGGAAGAAATCCTGGCCCAGGGACTGGCCACTCCCGAAGAGTACGAAACGCTGGAACGCTATACCCTCGCCCTGTTCGAACGCGGAACCCAGATGGCAGCCGAACGCGGCCTGATCCTCGTGGACACCAAGTATGAATTCGGCAAGCACAACGGAGAAATCTACCTCATGGACGAAATCCACACCCCCGACTCCAGCCGTTATTTCTACAAGGAAGGCTACGAAGAGAACTTCGAGAAAGGATTGCCGCAGAAGCAGCTCTCCAAGGAGTTTGTCCGCGAATGGCTCATGGACAACGGATTCCAGGGCAAGGAAGGACAGACCGTTCCCGAAATGACTCCTGCCATCGTGGAATCCATCAGCAACCGCTACATCGAGCTGTATGAGCACATCACCGGCGAAACCTTCGTGAAGGCCGATCCCGACAACCTGGCCGAACGCATTGAAAAGAACGTCGCCGACTATCTGGGATAAAACGCCGGTACCCATGAAATATCCGCAAGAAAGCGTCAAGCCCTACAACGACGCCGAGAGCAAGGCCGCACAGGTGGAGAAGATGTTCGACAACATCGCCTCCGCCTATGACCGGCTGAACCATACCCTCTCATTGGGCATCGACAAGCGGTGGCGGAAGAAAGCCATCCGCCGGCTGGTGCCGTTCCGTCCGCGGCGCATCATGGATGTGGCGACCGGTACGGGCGACTTTGCCATCCAGGCCTGCCGTCTGCTGCAGCCCGACGAACTGACGGGTACCGACATTTCGGAAGGGATGATGAGCGTGGCCCGCGAGAAGGTACGCCAGGCGGGACTGGAGGGCCGCATCCGCTTTGCCAAGGAAGACTGCACCGCCCTCACGTTCGCCGATGCTCGGTTCGATGCCGTCACGGTGGCGTTCGGCATCCGCAACTTCGAGGACCTGGATGCCGGTCTGCGCGAGATGCACCGTGTTCTGGTGCCGGGCGGCCATCTGGTCATCCTGGAACTGTCGGAGCCACAGGGCTTTCCCATGAAACAGCTCTATGCCCTCTACTCGCGCCTGGTGATCCCCACCCTCGGCAAACTGCTTTCGAAGGACCGCAACGCTTATACCTACCTGCCCGAATCCATCCAGGCATTCCCGCAAGGCGAGGTGATGCGCGACATCCTCCGCAAGGCAGGCTTCAGCCACGTGGAGTTCGAACGACTCACGCTGGGGACCTGTACGCTGTACTTTGCCGTAAAATAACCCAATAAACAAGCATCAACCATGAAACAATTCGGCCTGATCGGTTATCCGCTCGGACACTCGTTCTCGAAGAATTTCTTCAACGAGAAGTTCCACTCAGAAAACATCGACGCAGAGTACGTCAACTTCGAAATCCCGACCATCGAGGATTTCCCCAAAGTAGTGGCCTCCCACCCCAACCTCGTGGGACTGAATGTCACCATCCCTTATAAGGAAAAAGTCATTTCCTATCTGGACGAGCTGGACAAGGACGCTGCCAGCATCGGGGCGGTGAATGTCATCCGCATTATCCGCAACAAGGGGAAAGTGACGCTGAAAGGCTATAACTCTGACGTTCTGGGATTCACTCAGTCTATCGAACCGCTGCTGGAACGCCACCACACGAAGGCCCTCATCCTGGGCACGGGAGGGGCCTCGAAAGCCGTGAACTACTCGCTCCGTAAACTGGGACTGGACACCCTGTTCGTATCGCGCAGCCGGCGCAACGAATCCACCATCACGTATGCGGACCTCACGCCCGAACGCATGGAGGAATACAAGGTCATCGTGAACTGTACGCCCGTGGGCATGTATCCGCAAGCTGATCTCTGTCCCGACATCCCGTACGAACTGATTACTCCCAAGCACCTGCTGTACGACCTGCTCTACAACCCCAACACGACCCTGTTCATGAAACGCGGCGCCGACCAGGGGGCCACGGTGAAGAACGGCCTGGAGATGCTGCTCCTGCAAGCGTTCGGGGCATGGGACATCTGGAACCAATAGAGAAGCCGCATGAACCGGAACCGACAGCTGCTGGCCGGAGGACTGACCGTCGTGCTGCTGCTCGCAGCGGCGATTGCAGGCGGCAGCCTGTACCTGCTGAACTATGCCCTGCGCCCGGAAAACCGGGGCAAGGACCTGGCAGGCTCGTGGGCGTATATGCGCGAAACCTATCCGATGCTGGTGTCGTGGACGGACAGCCTGCAGAAGGCCCACGCCTTGCGCGACACGTTCATCGTGGCTTCTGACGGGGTGCGCCTGCATGCCTGTTATGCGGCGGCCGACCGTCCGACGGCCCGCACGGCCGTTATTGTCCATGGCTATACGGACAATGCCATTCGGATGCTCCACATCGGCTATCTCTACCACCGCTCGCTGGGCTGCAACATCCTGCTGCCCGACCTCCGTTACTCGGGACTGAGCGGAGGGGATGCCTTCCAGATGGGATGGCTGGACCGCAAGGATGTGGCGCAATGGCTGGAGGTGGCACCGGCCTTGTTCGGCGATTCGCTGCGGACGGTGGTACACGGTATCTCCATGGGAGCGGCCACCACCCTGATGCTTTCGGGCGACCCGCAGCCCTCTCACGTCCGCTCCTTCGTGGAAGACTGCGGCTACACCAGCGTGTGGGACCAGTTCAGCAAAGAGCTGCGCCAGCAGTTCTCGCTTCCGGCGTTCCCCCTGCTATCTGTTGCCAGCCTCCTCTGCCAGTGGCAGTATGGCTGGAATTTCCGGGAAGCTTCTGCCTTGCGTCAGGTGGCCCGGTGCCGGCTGCCGATGCTGTTCATCCACGGGGATGCCGATGACTTCGTCCCCACCTGGATGGTCTATCCGCTGTATGCGGCCAAGCCAGACCCGAAAGAGCTGTGGATAGTTCCTGGCGCCACCCATGCGCGGTCGTACTTACTCCGGCCGGAAGAATACACCGACCGCGTGGCCCGCTTCCTGAAGGAATGGCTTTGAGGAGGAGGTGTCAACAGAAAGACAAAGACACTATTTTCGGATTGTCTGACAAGGGACTCGTTCAGAGTCCCTTGCTTTTTGCCTCGTTCCAGAGAACATCCATCTCTTCGAGCGTCATGTCCTTCAGGTTACGCCCCTCGCGAAGGGTATGCTCCTCCAGGTAATTGAACCGACGGATGAACTTCTGGTTGGTGCGTTCAAGGGCATTGTCGGGATTGATCTTGTACAGACGGGCGGCATTCACCAGACTGAACAGCACATCGCCGAACTCCGCCTCGGCCCGTTCCTTGTCCATGTGGGCCACCTCGGCCTCGAATTCCCCCACTTCTTCCTTCACCTTCGTCCAGACCTGCTCGCGTTCCTCCCAGTCGAAGCCCACATTGCGGGCCTTGTCCTGGATGCGGTAGGCCTTGATGAGCGACGGCAACGCGGCAGGCACCCCGCTCAGCACGGTCTTGTTGCCATCCTTCTCCTTCAGCTTGATCTGCTCCCAGTTTTCCGACACCTTTTCGGCCGTATCGGCCTTCACCTCGCCAAACACATGGGGATGGCGGAAAATCAGCTTGTCGCACAGGCGGTCACACACCTCCTTGATGTCGAACGCCCCGGTCTCGCTGCCTATCTTGGCATAAAAGAGCACGTGGAGCAACACGTCGCCCAGTTCCTTGCAGATATTCTTCTCGTCGTTGCGCATCAATGCGTCGCAGAGTTCGTACACTTCCTCGATGGTGTTGGGCCGCAGGCTCTCGTTGGTCTGCTTGCGGTCCCACGGACATTTCACCCGAAGTTCGTCGAGCACATCGAGCAATCGCCCGAAGGCTTCCAGTTGTTCTTGTCTTGTATGCATATCGGTTTCTATTTAGCGGGACAAAGGTACGAAAAAACCCGTGCATCCTACCGAAAAACCGGGAAAAAACAAAATCTCAACGCCTGCCTTCTTGGTGTTCAGCAAAAAATCACTAACTTTGCTCAAGAATAGATTTTCTAACCACCAAAAGAACAAGAAGACATGTATACCATACAAACGAACCCTACGGGTACCCGTAGCATGGAAATTTCGGACGAACATCTGCAGACCATCGAGAAATACTCCCTGTTCCAACACCTGATTGACAGCAACGGCATCGTAGATGAAAGCGTGCTGGACAAGCTGAAACTGAACCTGCGTTCGCTCATCGCTTCGTCGGAGGCGAACAGCAAGGACCTCCTGGACCTGTGCATCGATGTGATCTACCACAACAACATGAAGGCATTCGGACTGCACCAGCTCATTCTGCTCTATATCGACTGGCAGCGGAGGAAAGAACTGTCGGGAAATGAAAACGTATGAAACGCAACAACGCCCCCTCACCGACTGGCTTCCCACCACCAAGAAGGAAGTAGAACTGAGGGGATGGGACGAACTGGATGTCATCCTGTTCAGCGGTGATGCATACGTGGACCACCCTTCGTTCGGAGCGGCCGTCATCGGACGACTGCTTGAAGCGCAAGGACTGAGGGTGGCTATCGTTCCCCAGCCCAACTGGCGGGACGACCTGCGTGACTTCAAGAAGCTGGGCCGTCCGCGGCTGTTCTTCGGGGTGTCGCCGGGCTGCATGGACAGTATGGTGAACAAGTACACTGCCAACAAGCGTTTGCGCAGTGAGGATGCTTATACGCCCGACGGCCGTCATGACCTGCGTCCGGAATATCCCAGCATTGTCTATACCACCATTCTGAAACGGCTGTTCCCCGATGTGCCGGTGGTGCTGGGAGGAATAGAAGCTTCCTTGCGCCGGCTGACCCACTACGACTATTGGGAAGACCGCCTGCGCCCCTCCATTCTGGTGGATTCGGGAGCCGACCTGCTGATTTACGGCATGGGCGAAAAGCCGGTGACCGACTTGGTCCGCCGGCTGCAGGCGGCAAACGGCCAACTGCCGCACGACTTGCCGCAAACGGCATGGATGGTGCGGAAAACGGAGTTCCAGCCACTGGAGGAGGACTTGCAGCTGTTCTCGCACGAAGAATGCCTGGCCGACAAGAAAAAACAGGCCCAGAACTTCCGCCACATCGAAGAAGAATCGAACAAATACGCGGCAGCCCGTATCTGCCAGGCAGTGGGCCAACGAGTCGTGGTGGTGAACCCGCCCTATCCGCCCATGACGCAAGGCGAACTAGACCAGTCCTTCGACCTCCCCTACACCCGTCTTCCCCATCCTAAATACAGAGGCAAGCGCATCCCGGCCTACGAGATGATCAAGTTCTCGGTCAATATCCACCGGGGCTGTTTCGGCGGCTGCGCCTTCTGCACCATCTCGGCCCACCAAGGGAAATTCATCGTCAGCCGCAGCAAGGAAAGCATCCTGAAGGAAGTACAGGCCATCACGGCTCTCCCCGACTTCAAGGGCTACCTGAGCGACCTGGGAGGCCCGTCGGCCAACATGTATGCCATGCACGGCAAGGACGAAAGCCTCTGCCGCCGATGCAAGCGTCCTTCGTGCATCCACCCGAAAATCTGTCCCAACCTGAACAACGACCACCGTCCCTTGCTCGACATCTACCGGGCCGTGGATGCCCTTCCGGGCATCAAGAAAAGTTTCATCGGCAGCGGTGTACGCTACGACCTGCTGCTACACCGGACGGGTAATGCGGACATCGACAATGGGACGGCACGCTATACACACGAACTGATTGCCCGCCATGTGAGCGGCCGCCTGAAAGTGGCTCCTGAACATACCTCCGACCAAGTGCTGTACATCATGCGCAAACCGCCCTTCGAGCAGTTCTACCAGTTCAAGCGTATCTTTGACCGGCTGAACAAGGAACTGAACCTGCGGCAGCAGCTCATCCCCTACTTCATCAGCAGCCATCCGGGCTGTACCGAAGAAGATATGGCAGAGCTGGCAGTCATCACCAAGCAACTGGATTTCCATCTGGAACAGGTACAGGACTTCACACCGACCCCGATGACGGTGGCTACTGAGGCCTGGTACACGGGATTCCACCCCTATACGCTCCAGCCGGTCTTCTCCGCCCGAACCCCCCGCGAGAAACTGGCCCAACGCATGTTCTTCTTCTGGTACAAGCCCGAAGAACGGAAGGCCATCATGGCCGAACTGAAACGCATCGGCCGGAGCGACCTGATACGGAAACTATATGTAAAATAGAAATACAACGATGAAGATAGCAACTTTATTGTCTGGAGGAGTGGACAGCGCAGTCGCTGTCCACCTGCTGTGCGAACAAGGCTACAAACCCGATTTGTTCTACATCAAAATCGGAATGGATACCGACGACGGACTGACCTGCACCTCCGAAGAAGACATCGAACTGGCCACTGCCACTGCCCGAAAATACGGACTGGCACTGGAAATCATTGACCTGCAGCAAGAGTACTGGGACCGCGTGGTGGCCTACACCATCGACAAGGTCCGCCAGGGACTGACCTCCAATCCCGACGTGATGTGCAACCGGCTCATCAAGTTCGGCTGTTTTGAAGAAAAAGCGGGATATGCCTACGACAAGATTGTAACGGGACATTATGCCGATACCTGCGTCATCGACGGACGGACCTGGCTGGCCACTGCCAAAGACCCCGTCAAGGACCAGACCGACTTCCTGGCACAAATCACCTACCTGCAAGTGTCCAAGCTCTGGTTTCCTTTGGGAGGGCTGATGAAACACGAAGTACGCGAGATAGCTCGCGAAGCCCGTCTGCCGAGTGCCGCCCGCAAGGACAGCCAAGGCATCTGCTTCCTGGGAAAAATCAACTACAACGACTTTATCCGCCGGTTCTTGGGCGAACGCCCGGGCAGGGTCATCGAGAAAGAGACGGGGAAGACCATCGGCGAACACAAAGGCTTTTGGTTCCATACCATCGGACAGCGCAAAGGACTCGGTCTGAGCGGCGGCCCGTGGTTCGTCATTGACAAGGATGTGGAGCAAAACATCCTGTACGTATCACACGGCTACGACACCGAACTGCAGTACGGCCATGAGTTCCGCCTGACGGACTTCCATTTCATCACCGACAACCCGTGGAACACCCCTGAGCCACAGGCCATCCGCTTCAAGGTCCGCCACACAGAAGGCTGGCATCCGGGAACCCTCACCCCCCTCTCCGACGGCAACTACCGCATCTACAGCAATGAGAAAATCCAAGGCATCGCCCCCGGCCAGTTCGGTGTCATTTACGACCGGGAGGCGCACCTCTGCATCGGCAGCGGAGAAATCAGAGTGTCCTGACGCTCACCGTACGGCCTGACGGATGCGTACCAGGCGCTCCAACAGGCCTTCCAGCAAATCAAGGGACAGCATGTTGGCACCGTCGCTTTTGGCCACTGCCGGGTTTTCATGCGTTTCCATGAACAGGCCGTCGACTCCGACAGCCACCCCGGCCTTTGCCACAGTCTCGATGAGCTGCGGCATACCGCCGGTCACTCCGGATGTCTGGTTGGGCTGCTGCAAGGAATGCGTCACATCGAGCACGACGGGATGGCCGAACGCCTGCATCTCCGGAATACCCCGGTAGTCGACAATCAAGTCAGTATAGCCGAAGGTCGTCCCCCGCTCGGTCAGCATCACCTGTGGGTTGCCTGCTTCCACCACCTTATCGGCAGCAAAGCGCATGGCACCCGGCGAAAGGAACTGCCCTTTCTTGATGTTGACGATTCTGCCGGTCTTGGCCGCCGCCACCAGCAGGTCCGTCTGACGGCAGAGGAAGGCTGGAATCTGCAGGATGTCCACATATTCCGCCGCCATCTCCGCTTCAGGAGCCGCATGAATGTCCGTCACTACCGGTACCCCGAAGGTCTGCTTCACCTTGGCCAATATCCGGAGGGCTTTCTCGTCACCGATACCCGTAAAAGAGTCAATGCGGGAGCGGTTGGCCTTGCGGTACGAGCCCTTGAACACATACGGAATGTTCAGTCGGTCAGTTATCTTCACGACGCGCTCAGCAATGCGGAGCGCCATATCTTCTCCTTCGATGACACAAGGTCCGGCCAGAAGGAAGAAGTTCTCACTGTTCTGCAAATCTGCTATTGTTGCCATTCGTTGTTTCTGTTATTTGGGAATAATCAATGTCAATGCCTCCGGAGCAATCCTAATCTCAATGGGGAAATGGCGGTCGAGCCATAGACGGCCGTCCAGACTGATTTCCGCATTCTGCGCCCGCAGAATCTGAATCTTCCGCGATCGGTACGGTTTCACGGTCTTATGGTTCAGCAACCGGCCCTGCTGGAGCATCCACAGCCCTGAGATGAGCTGTCGCAGTTCCGGCCGATAGACGAAGGATACATCGAGCCAGCCATTGTAGGGCACGGCACTGGGGGTCAGTCCGTAACCCCGTGCACTACCGATGGCCACCGCCATAATCCGCCCCCGGATGTGCTCACCGTTCAGTTTCACATGCATCCGGTAGAGTTTCCGCTCGAAAGCGACCAGAAAGAGTGACGCCAGATAGGAAATCAACGGAATCCCCCAGAAACGGCGGGTCTCGTTCGTAATGCGCACAATACGTGCACCCAATCCTACATAGACCGCATTCAAGAACAGACGGCGCACATGCTTTTCCCCATCGAAATAAGAAAACTCTCCCACATCGACCCGCCGGGTACGGCGTTCCACCAGTGCATCGACAGCCCCTCGGTAATCGTCCGAATCCAATCCCCAGAACTTGGCAAAATCATTGCCCACACCATTGGGGATGATACCCAATGCAATATTGTTCCGGTCTTCGGCATCGGACAAGAGAATACCGTTGACGGCATCGTTCAACGCCCCGTCACCTCCCACCACGACAATGGTCTTGTACCCATTGTTCGCCAGTGTCCGAGCCAGTCGTTCCACCGATCCGAATCCTTCCGACTGCACATAATCGAACTGGACCTTCCGGCTTTCCATATAGCTGCGGATGTCCGTCCAGCGCTGTTGTGCCTTCTTGCTGCCTGCCTTGGGGTTATAGATCACGCCCCAACGTGTAGTGTCTACCGCCATGTTCGTCTACATATCGTTTAAAGTTTATCTTTCATTGCTTGCATTCACGTCCCCGGCCAGTGCCAGGATATTCTCTACCTTCTCCTCCAACGGGAGGGTGGCATCTATCCAGTGGATGGTAAAGCCGCGCCGTTCCATTCCACGGAACCAGGTCATCTGCCGCTTGGCAAACTGATGAATGGCTGTTTCCAGTCCGTGGAACATCTCGTCGAACGACAATTGTCCCACAACATACTGTGTCAGGAACTTGTACTCCAGCCCGTAGTAAATCAGGTCATCCGGTGCGATTCCCTCCTCCAACAACCGCTTCACCTCGTCCACCATCCCTTCCTCCAGCCGTTGGCGGAGCCGCCGGGTGATTTTCTCCCGCCGCAGTTCGCGGTCGATGTCCACACCGACCAACAGACTGCGGATAGCCGGAAACTCCCGGGCATCCACTGGCTGCCGGAGATAGTACTCCTCGATTTCTATGGCGCGGATGGCACGTTTCACGGTGTCCACATCCGTCGTATTGTGCAGCTGCTTGTATCCGGCAAGGATATCCGTCAGTTCTGCCAGCGACTTGTCGGCCAGCCGTTCCCGCAGTTCCGGATTCTCCGGTACAGGAATCAGCCGGTACCCTTTCAGCACCGCTTCGATATAAAGGCCCGTACCCCCGCAAAGCAAGGGCATCTTCCCCCGATGACGAATGTCCTCGTATGCCCGCAAGAAATCGCGCTGGTACTCGAACACATTGTACTTATATCCTGGCTCTGCCACATCAATGAGGTGAAGAGGTACCTGTTTTCCGTCCACTACGTAGTCAGCCAGATCTTTTCCCGTTCCCAGATCCATACGACGATACACCTGGCGACTGTCTCCGCTGATGATTTCAGCATCCATCCGTGCCGCCAGTGCCGCCGCCAAGGATGTCTTTCCCGAAGCGGTAGGGCCAATAATCGTTATCAAATCATATTCCGTCATCATTATCTTCTTGGTGCTTCTTGTGCAAAGATAATTCATTTCCGCACATATCTCGCAATCTTGCGCAAAAATCTTCGTCTACCCCTTGATTTTGCTGCCTATGCTGTCCGGAAAGTGACGTCATCCTTCCATTTCGAGAAGCCGGTTCACCGTAGCGCGGATATTTCCCGCGCCACTTCCGGCGGAAGCAATGTAGCGAGAGGACACCCATCGTACTCATTGATGCTCTGCATCCGTTCGAAGTGACCGGACAAGACAGCCCTGTATCGTCGATGGCTCCCGACTCATGTAGGAATAAGCAAAAGAGTCGAATGCAACCCACTATCTTCAAATAATCTGCGAACATGAAACGCTGGGTACAACAAACCGGACGTTTGTGGGTGTTTGGCGTCCAATCGCCCCTCTTTCCCTATCGAGAATCTCTTTCTTCATGCTGTCGGTGTGGAATCTCATAGTTTTTAGCTAAATTTGTCCCCGAAACCAATTTATAAATAGTAGATCAAATGGAAATAACCAGTGCCGAATTTGTAATAAGCAACTCACGGGCGGATATGTGTCCCGACACGAAGTTGCCCGAATATGCCTTCATCGGACGTTCGAACGTGGGCAAGTCGAGCCTCATCAACATGCTGACCCAAAAGCCCAAACTAGCCATGACTTCTTCCACACCGGGAAAGACATTGCTCATCAACCACTTTTTAGTGAACAAGGCTTGGTATCTCGTCGACCTGCCAGGTTATGGCTATGCGCAACGGGGGAAGAAGATAATGGACAAGATTCAGAAACTGATTGAATATTACGTGCTGGAACGCCAACAGATGACATGTCTTTTCGTGCTGATCGACAGCCGGCTGGAGCCGCAACGTATCGACCTGGAATTCATTGAATGGCTGGGCGAAAACGGTGTACCCTTTGCCCTGATCTTTACCAAAGCCGACAAACAGACGACGACGAAGACAAGGCAGAGCGTGGAGCGGTTCATGAACAAGCTGCAGGAGCAGTGGGAAGAACTGCCGCCCTACTTCATCTCCTCATCGGAGAAAAAGACAGGGCGGCAGGAAATTCTGGACTATATCGAGGAAGTGAACAAGTCGATAGCATCGACAGGCGGAATGACGAATTAGCCGTTTCCGCCAGACGACGAACCGCTGCCGGAACTTTCACCGGATTTGAGGTCATCGTTGTTGATGGTGCGGTTCGTCTTCTTCACCTGGGCCTTCAATTCGCCGAAACGCCAGCTGAGGTTCACCCCCAAACTGCGCATGGGGTTTTTGGAACGGCTCCATGAGCGAAAGGAATCGGTGATGGTCTCACTGGTATAGGTGCGGTATTTGTCGAAGACACTACTGGCAAACAGGGAAAGGCTGAGCCGTTTTTCTTTCAGGAACGAACGGCTAAGGCTTAGCCCGTAATACGAATAGGAAGACCCTTTTCCCTGCAGCGTCAAATAGGGAGATCCCCACCCGCCATACACGCCGAAACGGATATCAGCCGGGAGGGTCTGCTGGACATTGCCAAACACATTGCCCGTCCATCCGCTGTTAGACTGCTGCAGCTGAGGGCTCCGATAGTCCAGGTAACTGCCCGACAGGTTGAGGGAAACGCGGGTCTTGTTGCCCGGATTCCAGTTCGCCCAGAGCGAGAGACGCGCATTTTTGGATTTCGTGATATTCCCATAGGTGCTCTCCATAACGCCTGGCTGCGTGGGAGACAGGAAGGAATAGTGGTCGATGCCGTTGTTGCAGAACCGGTAGCTGAAGCTGACATTGGTGCTGAACTTGGCCGTGAAACGACTGAAAGTAAGGCTGAGCAAATGGGACTTCTCGGTATCGAGGTCGGGATTGCCATAGCTGATGGAAGTGGGGTTGCTCGTGTCCCTGAAAGGGTTCAGGTACCAGATGCCCGGACGGTTGATGCGCAGGTTATACGCAGCGCGAAGACTCATCCCCGTCCCCAGCATATACGACAGGTTGGCCGCAGGTACCAGGTCATCGAAACCGGCATTGAAATTCCGTTCGGGTATATAGTCGTACTTCACATCGGTGAATGTATGTTCGTAGCGCAATCCCAGCTTCATGCCGAATTTCTTGAGCTTCAGTTGGTAGTCGGAATAAACCGCCAAGATGTTCTGTCCCTGCTTGTACTTTGACATCAGGTCCTCGTCCGGTTCCAGGACACCTGTATTCTCGTTCATACGCTGGTACATTACATCACTGTTGTTCGAACGGTAGATGTATTTCAGGCCGGCATCCACATAATGCACCTTCGTAATCGGATTCACATAGTCGATTTGTCCGGTATGCTCCATGGTGCGGGCATCGTTATCATACCACTGGTCGAGCAACGGCCCATAGAGGTCGGAAGGATATTCTCCGGTGAGGTCGACGTATTCCGAACGGTTGCTGGAAGAATTGGGCGACCGGCTCAGCTTGTAAGACACCGTGAGGTATTCCCCCTTCTTGCGGAAAGACCGCTGATAGTCGGCATTGAAATTCAGGGTGCCATACTCTCCCCGCGACCGGGAATGCTGGGTATAGGAATAGACCGGAGCCATCGCCTTGTCGAGCATCTGAGTAGTGCCGGTGCTGTGACTCTTGGAACTGCCGCCGTAGGCATGGCCAGAGAAGGTGATGAGGTTGAGAGTATCGATTTCATAGCTGCCTTCGATGTAACCGAACTGGAAATTGCCCCTGTTTTTGGAATTGCTGTTCGTCTGCAGATGGCGATACGTATCGGAAGTATAGTCCTCACGGCCCGACTCGGAATAAGAACGCGGACGGGAATCGTAGTTGTAGTTATAGTTACCGGTGACCGTCAATTTGCCCACCTGTACCGTTCCGAAAGCACCGCCGCCCATTCCGGTGGAAGAGGCACGGGCACTGACAGTGACCGTATAACCCTGCATCCGGCCGGCCGTGGTGATGATGTTCAAGATTCCCCCGATACCTTCGGCATCGTACTTGGCCCCCGGCTCGGTGATGACCTCAATGGACTTCACGGAATTGGCAGGCAGGCTGCGCAACACTTCCTTGGGATTGTTGCTCATCAGGGTGTTGGGCTTGCCGTTGACATGGACTTTGAAGTTGCTCGAACCATTCACCTGGATATTGTCCTCGCCGTCTACGGTCACCAGCGGCACCTTGCGAAGCATTTCGAGGGTAGTGTTGGACTTCGAATCGGGATCGTCCTCAACACTGTAGGCGATTTTGTCCACCTCCGCACTGACCAACGGCTTCTGAGCCACTACCTCAATACCCTTCAGCTGTTCAGTGGACTCTGCCGTATAGAGCGTACCCAAATCGACGACCGGACGGCTTGCCGTCAGTGTAAACTGGCGGACTACAGCCCGCTTGCCGATGGAAGTTATCTGCACCTGATACTCGCCTGCCTGCGTCAGTCGTTCCTGAAAGCGGCCCTTCTCATTGGTCACCGCCATCTTGACCGGTTTTTCAGGCTGCCCCTTCCGCGTAATGCGGACAGTGGCATAGGGTTCACTTTCCTGAGTCAACGAATCGACCAGGATTCCTTTGACGGTAAACACGACATTCTGTGCAGCGAGCGGAAGTGTCACCGACATCATCAAGAGGAAACAGAGGGTGACGTACACCCGGTTGTTCAATCGTTTCATATTCAATTTTAGATTATCATTATAGGTTACGAACTATTGCGGTGCAATATTAGCCGAAATTGCTTAGTTAAGCAAACGAATTAATTTATTTTATGGCTTATTGATGAAAATTGCTGTCCCTTGCTTATCTTTGTACGATAAATAGCAAAACAATTCACGGAATGAAACATTATCCTTGTATATTGAGCATAGCCGGTTCCGACTGTAGCGGTGGAGCCGGCA
The DNA here is from genome assembly GCA_004558305.1 of Phocaeicola plebeius. Taxonomy (GTDB): domain Bacteria; phylum Bacteroidota; class Bacteroidia; order Bacteroidales; family Bacteroidaceae; genus Phocaeicola; species Phocaeicola plebeius_B. The sequence goes on along the minus strand of SFDG01000001.1, from coordinate 78,117 downwards.
TACAGGCTGACCTGAAGACCATCTCTGCTTTGGGTGCCTATGCCGCCACGGCCATTACTGCCGTCACCATACAGAACACGTGCGGCGTGACAGCTGTACATGTACTGCCGCCTGCAGTGATTGAAGGACAGATAGAGGCTGTGATGACCGACCTCTCCCCTCATGCTGTCAAAATCGGCATGGTCACGGACTGCGAGACGGTCCGCGCCATTGTCCGCTGCCTCTGCCTCCACCGACCTCCGTTCGTGGTCTTCGACCCGGTGATGGTCTCCACCAGCGGACGACAGCTGATGGACTCAGCTGCACTGGAGGCCGTCACAAACGAGCTGATGCCCCACTGTACGCTTATCACGCCTAATCTGCCCGAAGCGGAACTGCTGCTGGGCCGTAGCGTCTCCACCCCCGAAGAGATGTGTACGGCAGCACGCCACCTGCTGCGTTACGGCAGCCAGGCAGTCCTGCTGAAAGGCGGACACCTGGACGGACATCTCATGACCGATGTCCTGCAGCTGGGGCAACTGCCGGAGCCTTATCTCTTCACCGCTCCCCGGGTGGAAAGCGGGAACACCCACGGAACAGGCTGTACGCTCTCGTCAGCCATTGCCACCTATCTGGCACTGGGACATCCGCTTCATCAGGCGGTGGGACTGGCCAAGGACTATGTGCGGCAGGCTCTCGTCAGCGGTAAGGAGGTGCAGACGGGGGCCGGTAACGGACCGCTGAACCACCTTTTCAATCCCTGTCCGATGCACATTTTCAGCGATGAAAAGCGGTAAGTGAAAAAAAATCACTACCTTTGCGTCCGAATATATCAACTAACAAAAGAATAGAACGCATGAAAGCATTTGTATTTCCCGGTCAAGGTGCCCAGTTCGTCGGAATGGGCAAGGACCTTTACGAAAACTCTCCCCTCGCCAAAGAATTGTTCGAAAAAGCCAACGATATCCTGGGCTACCGCATCACTGATATCATGTTTGAAGGAACCGATGAGGACCTCCGCCAGACCAAGGTAACACAGCCTGCCGTATTCCTGCACTCTGTCATTTCTGCCCTGTGCATGGGTGACGCTTTCCAACCCGAAATGACCGCCGGCCACTCGCTCGGCGAATTCTCGGCCTTGGTGGCTGCTGGTGCATTGTCGTTCGAAGACGGGCTGAAACTGGTATATGCCCGTGCCATGGCCATGCAGAAGGCGTGCGAAGCCCAGCCGGGTACGATGGCGGCCATCATTGCCCTCCCGGACGAAAAGGTGGAAGAAATCTGCAGCTCTGTGAACGATGGTGGCGATGTATGTGTAGCAGCCAACTTCAACTGCCCGGGCCAGATTGTCATCTCGGGTTCGACAGAAGGTATCAACAAGGCCTGTGAAGCCATGAAAGCAGCCGGAGCAAAACGCGCCCTTCCGCTGAAAGTGGGCGGTGCTTTCCACTCTCCGCTGATGGAGCCGGCCAAGGTGGAACTGGAAGCTGCTATCAATGCCACCGAATTCCATACGCCGAACTGTCCGGTTTACCAGAACGTGGATGCACTTCCGCACACTGACCCTGCTGAAATCAAAGCTAATCTGGTGGCACAGCTCACCGCCTCCGTGCGCTGGACACAGACGGTACAGAACATGGTAGCCGACGGTGCCGACGACTTCACCGAATGCGGCCCGGGTAAAGTGCTTCAGGGACTGATTGCGAAAATCAGCAAGGAAGCCAAGGCGCATGGCATCGAATAATCCAAACACTCTATTTATGAAAGCAAACGATCAGAGAATTATTATTTACCAGGTTTTCACCCGCCTTTTTGGCAACCGAAGCTTTCCTGCCTGTTCCGACGGAACGCTGGAACAGAACGGCTGCGGCAAGATGAATGACTTCAGCAAGAAGGCCTTGCGCGAAATCCAACGGCTGGGAGCCACGCACATCTGGTACACAGGTATCATTGCCCATGCCTCGAAGACCGACTATTCGGCGTATGGCATTCCTGCCAATCATCCTTCGGTGGTGAAAGGCAAAGCCGGATCTCCTTATGCCATCCGCGACTATTATGATATCGACCCAGACTTGGCAGTAAAGATAGACCAGCGCATGAAGGAGTTTGAAGCCCTTGTGACCCGTACACACGAAACGGGACTGAAAGTCGTGCTGGATTTTGTCCCCAACCATGTGGCCCGCCAGTACCATTCCATCGCCAAGCCCCGCGGCGTGAAAGACCTGGGAGAGACAGACCGTACCGACGTGGCTTTTGCTCCCGACAACAACTTTTACTATCTCCCCGGCCAACAACTGGGAGGGGAGGTGAACCTCAACGATGAAGTGGCAGGCCCCTATGTGGAATTGCCGGCCAAGGCTACGGGCAACAACCGTTTCGATGCATGGCCCAACCAGAACGACTGGTACGAGACCATCAAGCTGAACTATGGCACGGACTATATCGGCAATACAGGGAATCACTTCTCCCCCATTCCTGACACATGGAAGAAGATGCTGCACATCGTTCTCTTCTGGGCCTCGAAGAAGGTGGATGCCTTCCGGTGTGACATGGCAGAAATGGTTCCTTGCGAGTTCTGGGGATGGATGATTCCGCAGGTGAAGAAGAAATTCCCCAACGTGGACTTCATAGCCGAAGTGTACAACCCGAACGAATACCGTAACTACATCCACAACGGTCATTTTGACTATCTGTATGACAAGGTAGGATTGTATGATACCCTCCGCGGCGTAGTTTGCGGCTACAAGTCGGCCACTGAAATCACACATTGCTGGCAAAGCGTGAACGACATCCAACCGCATATGCTGAACTTCCTGGAAAACCATGACGAGCAGCGCATCGCCTCCGACTTCTTTGCCGGTGATGCCCGCAAGGCCATTCCTGCCCTCGTTGTGTCTGCGTGCATGAACAACAGTCCCTTCATGCTCTACTTTGGACAGGAACTGGGTGAACCGGGAATGGACAGTGAAGGTTTCAGCGGACGTGACGGACGGACAACGATTTTCGACTACTGGGCAGTGGATAGCCTGCGCCGCTGGAGCAACAACGGACGGTATAATAACCACGAACTGACCGACCGGGAAAAATCATTGCGGAACTATTATGCGCGACTGCTCGGCCTGTGCAACAGTGAAGCCGCCCTGTGTAAGGGAACGTTCTTCGACCTGATGTATGTAAACTGTGACAACTGGCAGTTCAATGCCCAACGCCAATATACGTTCCTGCGCAAGGAAGGCGACGAAGCCATTCTGGTGATTGTCAACTTTGACGAACTGCCGACACATGTCGAGATTAACTTGCCGCAGCATGCGTTCGACTACCTCGGTATGCCGGTACTGGAAAGCGTGAAGGCAAAAGACCTGCTGGGCGGAAAACCGGAAACCATCAGTTTCACGCCGGAACGTCCGACAAGCACCGAACTCCCAGGATGGGGCGCCAAGCTGCTGAAGATTTCGCTGCAGACTCCAAATCCAGCCAAGAGCAAAAGCCGGTGCAAGAAGAATTAAGTTGGGTCTAATTGAATGGCCTTTCTGAACGCAGCAGAGCAACAGAATGCTTATACTAACGCTTCAACAGATTCTTCCCTACGTACAGAACGACAAACCACATAAAAAGAGAGCGTGTCACAACAAGGAATTCTTATTTTGACACGCTCTCTTTTTATTCAATCCCGTCAATCCAACTTGTGGACCACCAGACCTGAACGGAGCTTGGGCTCGAACCAGGTGGTCTTGGGAGGCATGATATTACCGGAATCGGCAATGTCCATCAACTGCTTCATAGAAACCGGATAAAGAGCCAAGGCAACTTTCATCTCGCCACTGTCCACCCGCTTCTTCAGTTCTCCCAAACCGCGGATGCCTCCAACGAAATCAATCCGCTTGTCAGAACGCAAATCCTTGATGCCCAATATCTCATCGAGAATCAGGCGGGAAGAGATGGTCACATCGAGTACCCCGATAGGATCGTTGTCATCATACGTATCGGGATGTGCCGTGAGGCTGTACCACTGTCCCTCCAAATAAAGGGAGAAGTTGTGCAACCGGTCAGGACGATAGATCTCCGTCCCCTTCTCTTCCACCATAAAATGCGTACGCAATGCCTCCAAGAAAGCCGAGGGGGTCAGGCCGTTCAAGTCCTTCACCACCCGGTTATAGTCGATAATGGTCAGCTGGGAAGCCGGAAAACAGACCGCCATGAAATAGTTGTACTCCTCGTCTCCCCGATGCTGCGGATTCTGTTGCGCTTTTTCCGCACCCACCAAAGCGGCAGCAGCACTGCGGTGATGCCCGTCGGCAATATAGAGAGCCGGCATCCGGGCAAACCGTTCCGTAATGGTGACAATGTCTGCAGCATCATCGATGACCCAAAACGAATGACCGAACCCGTCGCCGGGTGCGATGAAGTCGTAAACCGGCTTCCGGGACGTATAGCGGGCTACAAGAGCATCAAGTTCCGCATCGTCGGGATAGGCAAAAAACACCGGTTCGAGGTTAGCGTTGTTCACCCGCACGTGCTTCATGCGGTCTTCCTCTTTGTCGCGACGTGTCAGTTCGTGCTTCTTGATGGTGCCATTCAGGTAGTCAGGTACATATGCCCCTACCACCAGGCCATACTGTGTCTTGCCGTTCATGGTCTGGGCATAGACATAATAAGCTTCCTGCTCATCCTGCACCAGCCAGCCATTGTCTTGGAAACGCTGGAAATTCTCGGCAGCCTTCTGATAGACACGCGGATCGTGCTCGTCGGTTCCTTCAGGGAAATCGATTTCGGGTTTGATGATATGATACAAGGATTTCTCGTTGCCGGCCGCTTCCTGACGGGCCTCCTCAGAATTGAGGACATCATAAGGACGTGAAGCGACCTGTTCAACCAAATCCTGGGGAGGGCGAAAGCCCTTGAAAGGTTTGATGGTGGCCATAACAACTCGATTTTACTTGTTCACACGGAAACGTTCGCAACCTTCCTTGAAGAACGCAACAATCTGGCGGGCAGCAGCGATACCGGCATTGATATTGGCTTCGGCCGTCTGGGCTCCCATCTTCTTGGGAGTAGAGAAATAGCGGCCCGGGAACGTAGATACAAACTCCTCGTGGTGGGCCGGCATGATATCCGTGACGTATTTCAGGTCCGGACGGTCTTCCATCAGCCGAATCAGGTCGGCTTCGTTCACTACCTCCTTGCGGGCCGTATTGACCAGCAAGCCGTTCTTCGGCATCCGTTCCACCAACTCATAATCGATGGAATTCTTCGTCTCCGGCGTAGAAGGAATGTGCAGCGACACGACGTTGCAGGTCGAATATAATTCTTCGGCAGTAGCTACCGGACGCACTCCTTCGGCTTCCATGACTTCTTTCGGGCAGAAGGCATCGTAGGCATAAATCTCCATCCCCAATCCTTTGGCGATGCGGGCAACGTTACGGCCTACATTCCCATAGGCATGGATTCCCAGCTTCTTGCCCTTGAGTTCTGTACCTGCCTTGCCATCAAAGAAGCTACGGACGGCCATAATCATCAGCCCGATAGCAAGTTCGGCTACGGCATTGGCATTCTGGCCCGGGGTATTCATGACGCATACTCCATGAGCCGTCGCTGCTTCCAGGTCTACGTTGTCATAGCCGGCACCGGCACGGACCACAATCTTCAGTTCGGGAGCCGCATCGAAAACCTCCTTATCTACCTTGTCGCTACGGACGATGAGAGCCTGGGCATCCTTCACCGCCTCCAGCACCTGCGCCTTTTCGGTATATTTCTCTAATAATGCCAGTTCGAAACCGGCGGCTTCTATCTCTTTACGAATCCCGTCTACAGCAATCTTCGCGAACGGTTTTTCGGTAACAATCAATACTTTCATGATTCAAATCATTTTGGCAGGGAAGTCCCTGCATTCCTATTCTTAGTGCAATTTCTCAAATTCCTGCATGCAGTCAATCAGCGCCTGCACACCTTCGACGGGCATGGCATTATAGCAAGAGGCACGGAAACCTCCTACCGAACGGTGTCCCTTGATGCCCACCATTCCCTTTTCGGTGGCAAACTTCAGGAAGTCGGCTTCCAGGTCCTTATACTCGTCGGCCATCACGAAACAGATGTTCATATAAGAACGGTCTTCCTTCACAGTCACCGTACCACGGAACAACTTATTGCGGTCGATTTCGGCATACAGCATTTCTGCCCGCTGCCGAGCACGACGTTGCATTTCTTCCACACCTCCCTGAGCCTTGATCCAGCGCAATGTCAGCAAAGCCGAATAGATAGGAACGACAGGCGGCGTGTTGAACATCGACCCCTTATCCACGTGTGTCTGGTAGTTCAGCATGGTGGGGATATGGCGAGACACCTTTCCCAGAGCGTCGTTCTTCACGATGACGAACGTCACACCTGCGGGAGCAAGGTTCTTCTGTGCACCACCATAGATACAGATATACTTGGAAACGTCGACCGGACGGGAGAAAATGTCGGAAGACATATCAGCAACCATCGGCACATCTAAGTCGAGATCCCCGTGAAGTTCCGTACCGTAAATGGTATTGTTGGTCGTAATGTGGAAGTAGTCTACATCAGCCGGCACCGTGTAGTCTTTCGGGATATAGGTAAAACCGTCTTTTTCGGAAGAAGCCACTTCAATGGCCTCGCCGAATGCCTTGGCTTCTTTCAAGGCCTTCTTGGCCCATGTACCGGTATTGAGATACGCTGCTTTCTTTTCGAGGAAGTTATAGGGAACCATGCAGAATTCCAGACTGGCACCGCCACCGAGGAAGAGTACGGAATATCCGTCGGGAATGTTCAGGATTTCTTTAAAAAGGGCAACCGCCTCATCCACCACCGGCTGGAAATTCTTGGCCCGATGGCTGATTTCCATTAACGAAAGGCCTGAATTGTCGAAATCGAGAATAGCTTGAGCTGTTTGTTCGATTACCTCACGCGGCAGGATGGAAGGTCCTGCATTGAAATTATACTTTTTCATTTGGCAGTTTGTTTTGGTTATACATTCATATTTTTAGGATGCGAATGTAGCTAAAATTTTCATACCGCCAAAGATAATCTTACTATATTTTGGACAAAGGTTCCAAAAACAGGTGCAAAGAGGAGAAGAGCCGGCCTTATTTCGCCAGCTCTATCAAGACTTTTATCCCCTTCATTTTCTCTCCCTGCATCAGCTGGAGCGCCTGCCTGTATTTAGCACGGGCGACTGCCACAAAGGCATGATGGTCCATCACGTCAATGCGTCCTACCTCTTCGCGGGACAGTCCTCCTTTCTTGGACAGGAAACCGACAATATCTACCTTGTTGATCTTGTCTTTCTTGCCTTTCCCGATGTAAAGAGTAACGAAAGCCGGCAAGGGAGGAACCGGCAACGGATCAGGGCACGTCCATGTCTCGAGTTGGGGCAACCAGTCGGGACGCTGTTCTTCTTCGTGAAGGATGACATAAGCATTGCCTTCTGCCTTCCAGCGGGCCGTACGTCCGTTACGATGGATAAACCCTTCTTCCGACACCGGCAAATGGTAGTGCACCACATGGCGGATATCCGGAATATCCAGTCCGCGGGCAGCCAGATCGGTCGAGATGAAGACCGAGCAACTGCCGTTGCGGAACTTGTAGAGAGCGCGTTCCCGCTCGTCTTGTTCCATTCCCCCGTGAAAGATCTCGCAGGCCACCCGTTTCGAACGCAGGTAGTTCCCGATGCGCTCGGCACTCTCGCGGTAATTGCAAAAGACCAAGGTCTGTTCCGTGCCCAGCACGCAGAGCAACCGGTAGAGGGTCTCGATCTTGTCTTTTTCGGGCGACATTACCTTATATATATGGACACGTTCTGCCGTCCGACCGTCTGTCTGCAGAAAATCCAGCCTCACGGTGCGGTTCATCCCCGTGAAGCGAGGAATCTCTTCGGCATCGGTGGCAGAGAGCAGGAAGCGACGGCGCAAGGCCGGCAACCGGCCGATGACCTCAGCCATTTCCTCCTGGAAACCGAATTCCAGACTCTTGTCGAACTCATCGATAACGAGCGTGGTCACAGTAGTAGCCTCGAAATTCGCCTTTCCCAGGTGGTCGTTCATACGGCCCGGCGTACCGATGATGACCGCCGGACGGACTGCCTTCATCGTCCGGTGTTCGTCCATGGCCGGACGACCGCCGTAGCAGCTCATCACTGTGAACGGAGTCCCCATCGCCTTGAAGACCTGTTCGGTCTGCAGAGCCAGTTCGCGCGAAGGAACCAGCACCACCGCCTGTACTCCCTCCACACCCGGGCGCAACGTCTGCACCAAGGGGAGCAAGTACGCCAAGGTCTTGCCCGACCCCGTGGGGGAAAGCAGCACCAGATCGTTTCCTTTCTTCCAAGTCTCAATGGCGGTCTCCTGCATGGCAGTGAGCCGCTCTATTTTCAGATTCTTCAGTATTTCTTCCATTCCGTCGTTCAAAATTAAGTGGACATCAGACAAGGGCACACGTTACAGGGTCATTCCACATAAAGCACCAGTCCTTTCAGGTATTCACCTTCGGGATGATAGATGTTCACCGGATGGTCGCCTGGCTGGGTGAGCTGGTGCAGGATACGCACGCTGCGTCCGCTCTGGGCTGCCGCCGTAAAGACAGCGTTGCGGAAATTTTCCTTGTTCACCACCTGCGAGCAAGAGAATGTGAACAGAATACCTCCGGGACGGATTTTCTCGAACGCCTTAGCATTGAGCTTGGTATATCCGCGTAAAGCATTGCGCAAGGCGCCGCGGTGCTTGGCAAAGGCCGGCGGATCGAGGATAATCAGATCGTACTGGTCACCCATACGGTCAAGGTACTTAAAGGCATCTTCGGCAAAAGCCTGGTGGCGTTCATCACCAGGGAAGTTGAGAGCCACATTCTCGTTGGTCAGGTCGATAGCCTTGGCTGAGCTGTCCACCGAATGGACCAGCTTGGCCCCACCCCGAAGGGCATAGAAGGAGAAGCCCCCTGTATAACAAAACATATTGAGGACGCTGCGTCCGGCTGCATAGTGTTCCAGCAGGTGACGGTTTTCGCGCTGGTCGACAAAGAATCCCGTCTTCTGACCTTTCAGCCAGTCCACATGAAACTTCAGCCCGTTCTCCAGCGCAATGTTCTCCGGACTTCCGCCCAGCAGGAAGCCGTTCTCGCGTTCCAGCAAATCCGCCTTGAACGGCAAGGTAGTTTCCGACTTGTAATAAATATGCTGAATCACCTCACCCATCACCTCTTTCAAGGCCTCGGCAATTTCCTTCCGGTAGATGTGCATGCCGGCCGAATGCGCCTGCATCACGGCGGTATGGTCGTACACATCGATAATCAATCCCGGCAGGTTATCCCCTTCGCCATGCACCAGGCGGTAGGTATTGTTCTGCGGATGGCCGATCAGGTGTAGGCTCCGGCGCAAGTCCTTGGCCACTTCGAGGCGGCGTACCCAATACGCATGATCGATGGGTTCGTCCGCAAACGTCAGTACCCGCACCGTGATACTGCCTATCTGGTAATGCCCACGGGCAATGAATGCATTCTTCGAAGTGTAAACATCCACCACTTCGCCTTCCTCGGGTTCGCCCTCTATGCGGGCGATGGCCCCCGAAAATACCCAGGGATGGAAACGCAACAACGACTCCTCTTTCCCTGCTTTCAGATATACTTTCTTGTTCAATGTCATTAGGTATAAGTTGATTATTTATCGTCCATCGTTTGGGCTGCCTCCTGTTGGTCCACGACTTTCGCCACACGAAAATCGCCGGTACGGCGAAGCTGCTCCAAGTAATTGTACATCTCCACGCAAGCCCAGGCATCCGTCGCAGCATACAGGCATTGCGCTTCCGTCAGCGCATCCGCCTCCCAGTTGGAGAGCTGCTGCGACTTCGAGATCTTCTTGCCGAACAGCAAGGCATAAATCTTCTGTAAGCTCTTTTCCTCAATGCCCAGACGGGCCACATAGTCCTGTAGTTCCACCCAATTCCCGGTGCGCGGGTCGCCCTCATTGCGTTGCCGCATGGCCGCGAAATCGTCCTTCAACGAGAGCCCTACCTTGAGCACCTCGTTCTGCAGGAAAGCCTCCAGAAAATCAGGTAGTCCCAAATGGTTCAGGCGGAACAGGAAACACGTATCGGCCGTGGCAATCTGTAGCAAGGCCACCTTGTGCATCGTCCCTTTCCTGAACGAAGGGCGGGTTTCGGTATCCACTCCAACGACCCTGTGGCTGTTCAGATAGGCCACCGCCTTGCGGGCCTCCTCCTCCGTATAAATGACAAAGATGCGTCCGCCGAACGCCGCCTTGGGCATCTCCGCCACCTCCTTCTTCGAAATCTTGTTCTGTAGTACCACCATGTCTGTTTCGTTTGCTTTATTCCCAACGGTCGCCCTCTCCATCGTCCGTACCGGCTTCCCGGGTTTCGTCGTCGTCGTCACCGGCCTCCAGCCCCTCATAGAGTGCCGCATCGTCGGGGTCTGTCCACGCCACCTCCTCTTCGTCTTCTTCGTCGGCCGACTCGCCGGTCCCGTACTTGACATCGTGCAGGGCACGCATGGCGTTCAAGAGACGTTGTCCCCAGAACTCACGGAACTGTTCCTCGCAAGCCAGCAGCGCATCGTTCATGGTCCGGTCAAGCCCCAACCGATAGATACAGACAAAGTCCTTCAGCGACTGGTAGATATCGGCCAGGTTCTCAGAAACGGTCTGGCAGATGGGAGTGTCGCTGTAGGCCATGTCCTTCACGAATACGTCCAGGTAATCGTCGTGTTCGCGCAGCAAGGCCGCCACGCCGGCGCGTACCCGCTCGTAGTCGCCTTCGGTCACGAAGGCCTCCAAGTCATCCTCGTCCATCCGTTCTCCTTGGGGCAGAAGGGAAGCCTTGAGGTAGAGCAACGGCAGCAACTTGAGAGCTGTATCCACAAACTTACGGCGCGAGACTTGCGACACCTTCTCCAGAAAGCCGCAACATTCGGCAGCCACCGTCACAAACTCCACCGTGTTTTTATCAAAGATAATAGGTGCGTTCTTCTCCATATTTCACAATTTATGATGCAAAGGTAGCAAAAAAATTTCTCAGTTTTAGTTTTATTCGTACATTTGCGTGTAGAAACATAATAAAACCCTTGAAATTGCATGAACATGTTCAATAAGCAAACGGAAAAGAAAGCAAAAAAAGCACCGTCCGGACCCATCGCATCGTCCGGCAACACGGTCATCAACCTCCTGAAAGGAGAGACTTCCCATTTCACCATCGGCCTGTTGTGTGTCTTCTTCGGAGTCTATATGCTGCTGGCATTCACCTCTTTCTTCTTCACTGGAGGGAATGACCAGGACATCCTGGCGCATCCCAATCCCGGCGAGCTGCTGGAGACCGGCAACAAGATCCAGAACTACGCCGGTGCACGAGGAGCGCAACTGGCCCAGTTCTTCATCAACGACTGCTTCGGCATTCCTGCCTTCCTGATTATCCTGTTCCTGCTGGTAACAGGCATGAAGCTGATGAAAGCCTACCAGTTCACGTTGTGGAAATGGTTTGCCAGCTGTACGCTGCTCATGGTGTGGAGCTCCATTGCCCTGGCTTTCGTCTTTGGCGGCACTTTGGGCGATACCTTCCTTTATCCGGGCGGTCTGCACGGGTACAACGTAGGTTGCTGGATCAGCTCGCAGATCGGCCAGTTCGGACTACTGCTCCTGCTGCTGGCATCCGCGATTTTCCTGGGAATCTTCTATTCCCGTTCGACCATCCAGGTGGTCCGCAAGGTGTTCCATCCCCAACTCCGGAAACAGGTGGCTGGTACCGGGCGGAAGCAAACCGCTCCTACCGAACCCACACCGGCCTGTGCAGATGTACCCGTAGCGACGGCTGTTGATGAAGAGCCGGCTCCCTTGGAAAAGACGGAAACAGTTGACAATCCGTCCCATGTCCCTTCCGCCACGGAAGCCGGACCGGAACCGGAAGAAACGGTGGTCCCCGAACCGCCGTCGGAAGCGACACCGGCTATCGAACTGCCCTTGGACGACGTGCCTGAAAAAAAAAAGGAGTATTCTTTGAATGACCGGGAGACGGCCGAAGAACCGTCATTTGAAATTGCCCCTCCGGCAGCCGAAGAAGAAACGCCGCGCGGTGACCTGAGCCAGCCTTACAATCCTCGGCTGGACCTGGAGAACTACCGTTTCCCGAGCATCGACCTGCTGGAGACCTATGAAAACAATACGCCGGACATTGACATGCAGGAGCAGACGGCCAACAAGAACCGCATCATCCAGGTTTTGCGCAGTTTCGGTATCGAAATCAGTTCCATCAAGGCCAGCGTAGGTCCCACCATCACGCTGTATGAAATCACCCCGGCCGAAGGGGTGCGCATCTCCAAGATCCGTAACCTGGAGGATGACATTGCCCTGAGCCTGTCGGCCCTGGGCATCCGTATCATCGCCCCCATTCCCGGCAAAGGCACCATCGGTATCGAAGTACCGAACGCCAATCCCCGCATCGTGCCGATGAGCAGTGTCCTGTCGAGCAAGAAGTTCCAGGAGACGAACTTCGAACTGCCCGTTGCCTTGGGAAAGACCATCACCAACGAAGTGTTCATGGTCGACCTGGCCAAAGCGCCACACATGCTGGTGGCCGGTGCCACCGGTCAGGGTAAATCCGTCGGACTGAATGCCATCGTCACCTCTTTATTATATAAGAAGCATCCCAGCGAACTGAAGCTGGTCATCATCGACCCCAAGAAGGTGGAATTTGCCATCTATGCCCCTATCGAACGCCATTTCCTGGCCAAACTGCCGGACGGCGAAGATGCCATCATCACCGATGTGACCAAAGTCGTACAGACCCTGAACTCGCTCTGCGTGGAGATGGACACGCGCTACAACCTGCTCCGGAATGCCGGTTGCCGCAACATCAAGGAATACAATGCCAAGTTCACCTCGCGCCAGCTGAATCCGGAACACGGACACCGCTTCCTCCCCTATATCGTCATCATCATCGATGAGTTCGGCGACCTGATCATGACGGCCGGCAAGGAAGTGGAACTGCCCATCTGCCGTATCGCCCAGCTGGCCCGGGCCGTTGGTATCCATGCCATCATCGCCACCCAGCGACCGACTACCAACATCATCACCGGTACCATCAAGGCCAACTTCCCGGCCCGTGTGGCGTTCCGCGTCGCTTCCATGATGGACTCCCGAACCATCCTCGACCGTCCGGGTGCCCAACAGCTCATCGGAAAGGGCGACATGCTGTACCTGCAGGGCAGCGACCCGGTGCGTGTGCAATGCGCTTTCGTAGACACGCCGGAAGTGGAACGCATCGCCGCCTTCATCAGTCGCCAGCAGGGCTATCCTACCGCCTTCATGCTGCCGGAATACGTGGATCCGAATGCCGATCCGGACAGCGGTGCCAACGATGTCGACATGAACCGGCTGGACCCTCTCTTCGAGGAAGCAGCCCGCCTGCTCATCTACCACCAGCAAGGTTCCACCTCGCTTATCCAGCGCAAGTTTTCCATCGGTTACAACCGTGCCGGACGCATCATGGACCAGCTGGAAAAAGCGGGCATCGTCGGCCCTGCCAACGGCAGCAAAGCCCGAGACGTGCTCTGCATGGACGAGAACGACCTGGACAACCGCTTGAACAACCTGACGAAATAATGACAGATAAAAACCAGACAGACTTATGAAACGTATCTTCTTACTGGGACTGGCCCTGTTGGCGTTCGCCTTCGCCGGTTCCGCACAGCACCGCCAGAAGGCCCGGCAGTTATTGGACCGCCTGGCGGCCGACTACCGGCGAGCTGAATGCCTCAGCATCCGGTTCAGCGGCAGCCAGCCCGGCTCCCTCCTGTTGCAGGACAACTGCTTCGTGCTGGAGTGTGCCGGCATCAAAAGCTGGTACGATGGCCATACGCAATGGAGCTATGTGGAGCAGAACGAGGAGGTGAATGTTTCTGCCCCCACTGCCGACGAACTGGACAACATCCATCCTTATGCCTGGATAGACCGGTATGCCACCGCCTTCACCTGTGTCTATACCGGAGAGAAGACGGAGAACGGCCAGCAGGTACACGAGGTGGTACTTACCCCCAAGACAGCTGGTGAACTGGCTTCCATCACCCTCCACATCAATGCCCAAGGCCACCCCACCCTCCTCCGTCTGCAGGCGGCCAACGGCGGGCAGCAAACGTATATCATCACCGGTTACCAGCCCCAGAAACGCCAGCCCCTCACGGCCTTCCGCTTCCCGGAAAAACAATATCCGAATGCGGAAGTGATTGATTTACGATAAACGAACAACTTAAAAAACAAAGAATATGGAAAAAGAACACGTAAAATGCCTGATCATCGGATCAGGACCTGCCGGCTATACAGCCGCCATTTATACCAGTCGCGCCAACATCTCGCCGGTCCTCTACGAGGGGCTGCAGCCGGGCGGACAGCTCACCATCACGACCGAAGTGGAAAACTTCCCGGGCTATCCGGAAGGAGTGACCGGTCCTGTACTGATGGACGACCTCCGCAAACAGGCCCTGCGTTTCGGTACCGACATCCGTCCGGGAATCGTCACCAAGGCCGACCTGAGCCAGGCCCCCTATTCGTTTGTCATCGACGACACGAAGGAAATCACCGCCGATACGGTCATCATCTCCACCGGTGCCACCGCTAAGTACCTCGGACTGGAGGACGAAAAGAAATATGCCGGCATGGGTGTCAGTGCCTGTGCCACTTGCGACGGCTTCTTTTACCGCAAGAAAACGGTGGCTGTGGTAGGCGGCGGCGACACGGCCTGCGAAGAAGCCATCTACCTGGCCGGACTGGCCCGCCAGGTCTACCTCGTGGTCCGCAAGCCGTACCTGCGTGCTTCCAAGATCATGCAGGAACGGGTGATGAACCATCCCAAGATTACCGTCCTGTTCGAGCACAATGCCGTAGGCCTGTTCGGTGACAACGGCGTAGAAGGGATGCATGTCGTGAAACGGAAGGGCGAAGCTGACGAAGAACGTTACGATGTGGCCATCGACGGCTTCTTCCTCGCCATCGGCCACCAGCCCAACTCTGTCCTCTTCCAGCCCTGGGTGAAGACAGACGCCACCGGCTACATCCTCACCGAAGAAGGTTCTCCCCGCACCGGCATTCCGGGCGTATTTGCCGCCGGTGACGTGGCCGACCCCCACTACCGCCAGGCCATCACGGCAGCTGGCAGCGGTTGCAAGGCCGCTATCGAAGCCGAACGGTTCCTTTCTGAACACGGATTGCTGTAACCTACTTCAGAGGGTGCGTCAAAGAGTCGAACGAGACATATCCAATGACACACCCTCTTTTCTCCTTTAACAACTTGAACCATGAAACAAATTCTGACCAAAATGTTCTTCCTGCTGGCCTGCTTCGCAGCTACAGGAGAAGCCATCGCCCAGCAGCTTCCTCCTATCCCGACCGATCCGGACGTGAAAATCGGGAAACTGGAGAACGGACTGACTTATTATCTCCGCCACAATGAACTGCCCAAAGGACAGGCAGACTTCTACATCGCCCAGAAAGTCGGTTCTATCCTCGAAGAAGACAACCAGCGCGGACTGGCGCACTTTCTGGAACACATGTGCTTCAACGGCACCACCCATTTCCCCGGCAACAGCCTGCGCGAATACCTCGAAAGCATCGGAGTGAAGTTCGGTGCCAACCTCAATGCCTATACCTCCATCGATGAAACCGTATACATTATCTCCAGCGTCCCCGTGGCCCGCGAGAGCGTCATCGACTCCTGTCTGCTCATTCTGCACGACTGGGCAGACGACCTGACCCTCGACCCGAAGGAAATCGACAAGGAACGGGGAGTCATCCACGAAGAATGGCGGACGCGGCAGAGCGCGATGATGCGTATGTATGAAACGGCCTTCCCCATCCTGTTCAAAGACAGCAAGTACGCTCACCGGCTGCCTATCGGTACGATGGAAGTGGTGGACAACTTCCCCTATCAGGCCTTACGTGACTACTACGAGAAGTGGTACCGTCCCGACCTGCAAGGCATCATCGTGGTGGGCGACATCGACGTGGAACAGGTGGAAGCGAAAATCAAGTCCCTCTTCGGTTCCATCCGTCTGCCCGAGCACCCTGCCGAACGCACCTGGTTCCCTGTACCCGACAACGACGCTCCCCTCGTTGCCGTAGCGAAAGACAAAGAGATGACGACCACCCAGATCATCATCGCCCACAAGCACGAACCCTATCCCGACGCCGAGAAGCAACACATCGGCTACATGGCCTACAACTTCATGGTATCTCTCATCGAAAGCATGTTCAATACCCGTCTCGACGAGCTGACCCAGACAGCCACCCCGCCCTTCATCGGTGCCGGATCCGGCGACGGCGACTTCATCCTCTCCAAGACCAAAGCAGCCTTCATGAGCTACGCCGCCTGTAAGGAAGACGGTATCGACACCGCTATCGGCACCCTTCACCGCGAACTGCTCCGTGCCGCCCGCTTCGGATTCACGCCCGGCGAATATGCCCGTGCCAAAGCCGACTACCTGAGCAATCTGGAGAAAGCCTACAACGAACGCGAAAAAGTGAAAAACCGCCAATACGTGGATCTCTACGTGAGGGACTTCATCGAGAACAACCCCACGCCCAGCCTGGAGCAGGAATTCGGCATCATGAGCCAGCTGGCCCCCGCCATCCCGCTGGAACAAGTGAACGCCCTCTTCCGGCAGTGGGTGACCGAGAAGAACATTGCCATCGGCATCTTCTGTCCAGAAAAAGAAGGAATGGCCTATCCTACAGAAGAACACATTCTGCAACTGCTGAAAGCGGTGGCCGACGAACCAATCGAAGCCTACGTAGACCACGTATCGGACGAACCCTTGCTGGCCCAACTGCCCCCAAAAGGACAAGTGATCAAGACCGAAGCCGGCATCTTCGGCAGCACTGTCCTCACCCTGAGCAATGGTGTACGCGTAGTGGTCAAACCCACCGACTTCAAGGCAGATGAAATCCGTCTGCAGTCGTTCAGCAACGGCGGCACGTCAGTATTCGACGACCAGGACGCCCTTCAATTCAAGTACATCGACCAAATTGCCGGACTGGGCGGACTGGGCAACTTCAGCGCCATCGACCTCCAGAAAGTGCTGGCCGGCAAGATTGCCTCCGCCACTGCTTCCGTACGCGGACTGACCGAAGCAGTCAACGGCAGCTGCTCGCCCAAGGATCTGGAAACCCTGTTACAACTGGTATACCTGTCCTTCACCGCTCCCCGCATGGACAACGATGCCTTCGCTTCGTTCCAGCAGCGCATGAAGGCCCAACTCGCTAACCTGGAAGCCAATCCCGACATCGCGTTCAGCGACTCCATCAACGTAGCCCTCTACGGCAACAATCCCCGTGCCCGTCGGCTGACCCTTGGCGAAGTGGACCAGATTGACTACCAGCGCGTCATCGACCTCTACAAGAACCGTTTCGAGGATGCTTCCGACTTCACCTTCTTCTTTGTGGGCAATATGGACCTGACCACCGCCACACCGCTCCTCGAACAGTATCTGGGCGCACTGCCTTCCACAGGACGAAAGGAGAATTTCCGTGACAGGATGCAGCTGCGTAAGGGACAATACAGCAATGTGTTCCATCGCGACATGGCAACCGCCAAAGCCAGTGAACTGCTGGTCAAGAACCACCAGATGGACTATACGTTGCGGAACGACCTGCTGCTCGACATCACGGCTCAGCTGCTCACAATGGAATACACCGAAACCGTCCGTGAAGAAGCCGGCGGCACCTATGGTGTCAGCGTTCAAGGCTCGTTTAACTGCTATCCTCAGCCGCAAGGCATCCTGCAAATCTATTTCGACACGAATCCCGAACGCCGGACAGAGATGGTGGGCCTCATCGAGAAAGGTATTCATGACTTCATCGAGAAGGGACCGAAATCCGAAAACCTGCAGCGCGTCAAGGAATACCTGCTGAAGAAATACGAAGAGAACCAGAAGGAAAACGGCTACTGGGGCAACTGTCTGTACGAATACTTCTGGACCGGACTGGATGCCGATACGGACTATGTGAAGACCCTCAACGCCCTGACCGGTGCCGACCTGCAGGCATTTGCCCGCAACTACTTCCAAGAGAGCGACAGCATCGAGGTTAGCATGACTTCCGGTGAAACCAAGTAATCAAGTCCCGTCATGCTTTTCTTCGATCTCCGCAGAAACCAACGCCTGGCAGCCCGGCGAAGTCCGATGTTCGACAAGAACCGCTTCGCCCGGCTGCTCATGGGCTTCATGGTCGCCTTTTGGGCGGCCTATCTCCTCTTCTTCGGTGTGATGATAGCCCTGGCTTTCCGGGAAGGCATCACCCACCTGGAACCGTATCACGTGCTCAACAAAGGACTGCTTATCTTCCTGGTCATCGATTTCCTTATCCGGCTGCTCATGAGCACGCCGGTAC
The DNA here is from genome assembly GCA_004558305.1 of Phocaeicola plebeius. Lineage (GTDB taxonomy): Bacteria > Bacteroidota > Bacteroidia > Bacteroidales > Bacteroidaceae > Phocaeicola > Phocaeicola plebeius_B. The sequence goes on along the minus strand of SFDG01000001.1, from coordinate 59,744 downwards.
AGGACATCCGTCCCCTCCTGTTGTTGCCCGTGTCACGGAAACGTGTCATGAGCTGTCTGCTCATCGAATCGGCCTTAGACTCCTACAACCTCTTCTTCCTCTTTTTCTTCGTCCCCTTTGCCCTGCTCACCGTAACCCGATTCTATGGTCTGACGGGAGTCCTCAGCTATGCCGTCGGCATCTGGCTGCTGATGGTCTTCAACGGCTTCTGGAGCATGCTGATCCGTGTACTTAAACGACAGCGGTTTGCTTGGATCTTTCTGCTCGTTCCCGTCTACGGCCTATTAGCCCTACTGGAGTTCCTACCCGACAAGGGATGGGTGACCACGGCCTCCATGTACTTGGGCGAAGGCTATATCCGTGGCAACGTGTGGGCCTTCCTCGGCACACTGGCAGCCATCTTCCTCATGGGATGGGTCAACTACATCGTACAGATCCGTCTAATCCACAGTGAACTGTCGAGGACGGAAGACACGCAGGTCAAGCACCTTCGTCGCTACACCTTCCTCAACCGCTACGGACGGGTGGGCGAATACATGCAGCTGGAACTGAAGATGATTTTCCGTAACAAGTCGCCCCGCAGCCAGTTCTGGGGGTTCATTACCATCATGTGTATGTTTGCTGCCTTCCTGTGGTTCGACATCTATGGAGAGGGCAGCTACATGAACAACTTCGTCTGCCTCTACTGCTACTGCGTGCTGGGGCTGATTACCCTCAGCCAGATTATGGCTGTGGAAGGCAACTACATCGACGGCCTGATGGTACACAAGGAGAGCCTGTTCGACCTCATGCGGGCCAAGTACTATGTGCAGTGCCTCTTTCTGGTCATTCCCTTCCTGTTCAACCTCATCGCCGTCGGTCGGGGTACCCTCCCCCTGCTCATGCCGGTGGGCTACCTGTTCTTCACGATGGGCCCCGTCTTTGCCCTGATGATGCAACTGGCAGTCTACAACAACAAGACGGCTCCCCTCAACACCGGACTGATGGGACGTAAACAGGGTAACAGCATGTACCAGACCCTGCTGGTAGGCACCTGTTTCACCGTGCCTTTACTCATCAACAAACTACTGACCTTGTTCCTCCCGCCTACGTATGCCTACATCACCCTCGGTGTGTTGGGACTGGCTACCGTAGCCACTCATAAGTACTGGATACGGAACATCTACCACCGCTTCCTCCACCGGCGCTATGCCAACATGGAAGGATTCCGGGCTACCCGATAAACTGGAACAAAAAAGAAAAAATTACAAAAACATGGATATCACCCTTACACATCTCAAAAAATGCTACGGCGAAAAAGTGGCCGTAGACATTCCCGAATGTCACATCGGCACCGGGGAATTCATCGGATTGGTCGGCAACAACGGGGCCGGTAAAAGTACCCTGTTCCGTCTGATCCTCGACCTGCTCCACCCTGACCAAGGCACCGCCTGCATCGGCGGCATCAACGTGGCCACCAGCGAAGCGTGGAAGGAATCGACAGGGGCCTACCTCGACGAGAGTTTCCTCATCGATTACCTGACACCCGAAGAATACTTCTATTTTGTCGGCAAGATGTGCGGTTTAGACAAACCCACCGTCGATCAGCGGCTGGCCTCCTACGAAGCGTTCATGAACGGCGAGGTGATGGGACAGAACAAGTATATCCGCAATTTCTCGGCGGGCAACAAGCAGAAGGTGGGAATCCTCGCCGCCCTCCTGAGCCAGCCGAAGCTGATTGTTCTGGACGAGCCGTTCAACTTCCTGGACCCGTCCACCCAATCGAGCCTCAAACAGTTGCTCTGCAGCTATCGGGAACAGACGGAAGCGACCATCCTCGTGTCGAGCCATAACTTGACGCACACGGTGGACATCAGTACCCGCATCCTGCTGATGGAACACGGACAGATTCTGCGTGATTTGCCGAACACGGACGGCAGTGCCAATGCTGAACTGGAGAGCTATTTCTTCAGTGGGGAAAGTCACCTGAAATAGTGTATTATGCCATGAGAACCCCTTCGAAACTGAACTACGTACTAACCGGAATACTCCTTATCCTGCTCTCTTCGTGCGCCACCAAGGCGCCCCGGTATGATTTCCGCAAACTGGCTCATGCCGCCATCGTGCTGGACATGGACATTGCGCCGGAAGACAACCACCGCCTGTATGTGGAATCCGCTTCATGGATAGGCGTACCTTACCGCAGCGGAGGAAAGGACCAGCGGGGAACGGACTGTTCGGGACTGGTCTGCCAGCTCTACCGCTCCGTCTTCCGCCAGTCCTTACAGCCCAATGCGGAGGCACAGCGCAAGTACAATTGTCAAAAAATCAGCAGGAAGCACCTGCAGGAAGGCGACTTGGTCTTCTTCCACAACGGACGCAACCGCCGCACTGCCTCGCATGTAGGCATCTATCTGAAGCAAGGGCGGTTCGTCCATGCCAGTACCACCCGGGGAGTCATCGTCAGTCGGCTCGACGAGCCCTATTACCGCCAGCACTGGCTGCAGGGAGGCCGGGTGAAATCCCCTTGAGGCTTGCCGGTTGACTAAAATGGAGAATGACAAAAAGCAACCGTGGCGACCTACACTCCGGCACCGCTTTTTGGCTGGCCAACAACCACTGCGTGGAAAACGTTGCGTTGCACTCCCCTGCAACACACTTTCCACACACACGCGCGATATATAAGGTGTAGCAGTCGTCTATTTTTAGAAAAATCCAGACAAAAACGGTCTTTTCGGCGTTGCATGCAACGAGAGTGCAACGTTTTCAGCGGTGCGGATACCCCTGCCGCGGGGAAGCCTGTCCGAACACCTTGGGACACCTATCAGATTATCATGTGTAGTGAAGCATCTGCATATATCCACTTTGTGTCAACAGATTTCTCACTTCGTTCGAAATGTCAGGGAAAAAGGAAAGCGAAAAAACGATTCTCGGACGGCCTGGTGGGAGGGACGTTTCCGCAAGTGGGGAGGTAAAAAGCCGGCCTCGGAAAAGGAATGGCATATATAATGTACGTACGCGCGCACGCGCCTGTGTGGGAATTGTGTTGCACTGCATGCAACGCAACGCAATTTTTTCCGTCGCAGGTGCTACGCATTACCGTGCGAGAGCACCACTCCAACAGGCCGTGAAGCACCACTTTGACAGGCCGTGAAGCACCACTTCGACAGGCAGTGAAGCACTACTTCAACAGGCCGTGAAGCACTACTTCGACAGGCTGCGAAGCACCGCTCCGACAGGCTGCGAAGCGATGTCTCCTCCGAAGAAGACCAAAGAAGACCGAAAAGTCCATTAGCTCCTTCGCTGTGATGATTCCTCCCCCAGACTGTCCGAGAACCATATTTCTACTTTCCTTCTGCTTTGTCATCCTGAGTCGCCATCACATAGGGGTGTGAAACGATTCGATAATGGCAATTTGTCAACTTGTCATTGGTAGGGTGTGTCAAAAACCAATGATACATTTCAAACTATCATCCTGCATGATAAGCAAAATGACAGGCGTTTTCTATTTTGACACACCCTCTCAGAATCGTTTCACACAACGTGTGATGGCTACAGAAAGAGAATAAATATTTTATTTCTTCTCGCCGAAATCCTGCTGTTGCTGTTCCACTTCCTTCAGCCGGAGATTGTTCGCATCGCGCAGCTGCTGCTCGCTCTCCAGCTCGGCAGCCGACTTCAGCGTGGCGGTCAGTGCACGGCCCGTCTCCATGGGAAGAAGTTCGGCTTCGGCAGCGGCAAACACCTGCGGATGGGCAGCCGGGACACTTGTCAGTTCGATGGTGCCGCTGACCGGCATCTGCGAGCCTTCGAACAATACACTGGCGGTGACCTTAATTATACCGGGCTTCAGCGTTGACTGCACCAGCACGGGAGCGGTTCCCCATTTCACTGGTGCCGGATTGGCCAAGACATCGGCCCCACCGAGGATGCGTCCTTCCCCTTCCACCCGAAACTTGACGTAGTCGTTGTTCAGGCGTTTAATGTTACCGCTCTTGTCGGCAATGGCAGCCACCACTACCACCGCATCCGATCCGTCTGCCTGAAGGGATACCTGCTCATCATCCACCCACAGCAGAATCTTCTCCGGACGACGAGCCGGACATACCTTGTGGGTGGCCACCACCTTTCCATCAATCAGTCCTTCGGCCAGGAAGAAGACTTCGTCCTGCTTTTTCTCATTCATCGACATATACTTATCGATCATGAAGTCGTACACCCCTTCGAAGGTAATGACGGGCGAAGGCATGCCCTCCTGCTGCACCGGCTTGCGGTAGGTAAACACCTTCCCCCCCTTATTATAGGTGAGGCGCACCTCGTCACAGTTCGAGTAGACCGTCACATCCTTGGGCGAGAAAGGTGTCATTTCGTGCGCAATGTACACCATCGGACCTGTCTGAAACAGGCGGTCTTCCTGCCGGGACGAACGCTGCGACTGGAACATATAATAAGAATACTTGGGTTGGCGGAACACATCCATGATACCGCCATAGAAGGGGTCGGGATGATAGCCACGCTGATGGTCGAACGAATGCCACAGACAGCCGCCCACATGCTGGCGGGAGGTACGGAACAAGGCATCGTAGGAGGTATAGGGATACGACGGATGCGCATAATGCTGCGCCTGGATGAGCATGGCCTGCTCTCCCCAGTTGCGGGCAACACGGCTGGGCGAATTGTGCGAACTCCAGTCGTCCACGTTATCGCCCCATTCACGGGTAAAGTAGGTCAGGTTCGGATCAATCTTTTGGGCACTGAACGCTCCACCGCCACCATTCATCGGATGGGTGAACTGGATGGAATAGTACTCGTGGCCGCGGGCCGTAGCATCACAGCCGGAATAACAATACGGGAAAGGATATTCCTCGTTCACGATGGCCTGGGTCTTTTGCGCAAAGTCGGCAGGATACCAGGTCTCATTGAGGATAGGTTCCCACATCCACAGGCAGGGATGGTTACGGTCGCGGCGCACCAAATTGCGGATGTCGCTGTAGACGCGCTGGGCAAAAATGGGATCGTCGTTCCAAAACTGCCAGCCCGGCGTATTGTCGAGCACGAACAGTCCCAGTTCATCACAAGCATCCATAAAGGCAGGATCCTGCGGACAATGGGCATTGCGGATGACTTTCAGTCCGGCATCCCGCAACTTCTTCGCATCACGCCAGTGGAGGCTGTTCGGTACGGCATTGCCCACCACGGCGAAGTCCTGGTGACGGTTCGCACCGATCAGCGGTGACTCGTAGGGCTGTCCGTTCAGCCAGAAGCCGTCCTGTCCCTTGAATTCGACACTGCGCACGCCGATGCGGCGGCGATAGCCATCCACTACCCTTCCCTCGTTGTCACGAAGACGAACCAACAGTTGATAGAGCTGCGGCTGCTCGGGCGACCACAGGCACGGCGATTTCAGCACAACCTGTTCGTCGACGGTAACGGCCCGTCCGGCCTTGGCTGAGAACGTACGGTTGATGATGGCCGCCTGCGTGCCGTCGGGACGGAGGAACTCAAACTCGGCCACGCCGGAGAAGGCCTGCTTCCGCTCGTTGCGTACGTGCAGCCGCAGGTTGACCTGTGCGGATTCGCTGCTCACCCGGTCGTAGGAGACGAACAGGCCGCCTCCTGCCACCACCTGCTCGAAATTCGGGTCGGTGATGTGCAGACGGTCGTGTGCCACCAGCCAGCAGTCGCGGTAGATACCGCCGAAATAGGTATAGTCCAGCACATCCTGTGCCTTGCCGGGCGGATAATACGGGTCATCACTGTTGTCGGCCCAGACCGAGATGATGTTTTCTGACGTCCAGTCCACGACATCGGTCAGGTCGACCACGACGGGCAGGTAGCCGCCGAAATGTTCCGTCAGCAGCTGTCCGTTGACATAGACTTTGCTCTTGCCCATGATGGCTTCGAAATGCAGGAACAGCTTTTTGCCCTGCAAACGGGCATCGGGAGTGAAGTGCTTGCGGTACCACACTTCACCCTGGTAATTCACACAGCCACTGGCCTCGGTCGGTACATAGTCAATCCCGTGAGGCAACGACACTACTGCCCATTGCGAGTCGTCAAACCCGCGGGCTTCGGCTCCGGCTGCGGCTCCCTTGTGGAAGCGCCAGGCCGGATTCATCGAGAATACTTCTCGCCCGGATTCAGGTAGCTGGAAGAAGCCAGCCGTGGAGAATTCGGGTTGATGGGCTGCTCCTGCTGCCAGACAGCACAGCAGCAGCCAGAAAGTCAACATTGCTTTTTTCATGTTATGAATTTAAAAGGTAAAAGTAAATGTAAAATTTAAAATTTAAAATTGCTCCCTGCTTGTCATCGTAGTGAAGAATCTGTTATGAATTTAAAATTTAAAATTATTTCCTTGCTTGTCATCGTAGTGAAGGAGCTACCAATGACGAAACTGTAGGGGCAGACCTATGTGTCTGCCCGGAAACATCCACCTCGGCAGCCGGGCGGACACGCAGGTCCGCCCCTACGGCATCCACATCGAATCGTTTCACACAAAGTGTAATGGAGACTCATGAATTTTAAATTTTAAATTTTAAATTAAGGACGGCGATAGACCAGTCCCTGCACTTCCGACACATGGCCGTTCGCATCGATGGATACGGGCAGGAAGGTCACTTGCCAGACCTCGCCGGGGAAAACTCGGGGACAATAGAGCCGTATGCGGTTCCAGCCTTTGTGCAAGGGGACATAGGCCGGCTGACGCAACCAGCAGAACTGTTCCGGCGTGTACGGCACTTCTTCGGGAGCCTGGTGCCAGGTGTGCTGGTGGAAGCGATACCTGCCCGGTTCCTTCCACGGGTCACGCGGGAAGACCTCCGTATCGTTGACGAACAGACGGCCTTGGGCCTCCCACTGGCCCTGATAACCGATACCATCGGACATCTTCGAGGCACGGCCCGGAGAATCGAATCCCAACCAGGCCGTGAGGGTCGTATCCTGCTCCACGTAGATGTCTGTCTGCATCCACGCATCCATGGTCGGGTGCACCTTTACCCCGTGGCGGCGGCAGAAGGCCAGCATATCTACCACGCCTCCCCGGGCCGGCCGCCATTCCATTTTCTCCACCGACGTGCCCCGCCGGCGAGGCAGGGTCACCTGCCACGGAATGGACGCATTGGCCACCCAGCGCATGTCCCAGTCGTAGAGGAAACGGTCGCGGTGGTAAGACAGGCGTTGCTCGAAGTCGAGCAGCGAACGATAGACCTCCGTGTCATCCGTCGGCACCAGATTCTCCTCCCCGATGGACAGGACCTTTCCGCCGCACCAGTAGCGTTCGGCAAATGCCAGCAGGTCGTTGGGCATTCCGTTCTGCGGGAAGGTGAGCGACTTGTCGGCTACCCTCACATCGTTCCAGAGGCACAGGATGCCGCCCAATGCCTGGGCGTTTGCTGCAGGTACCCCACAGGGAGTATGCTGGAAATATTTGGTGACATTCAGGATCGGGCTGCCGATATTCAGGTAGCCCTGGTACGAATCAATGAAACGGCGCGGATAGGTTTCTCCCTGCTCCAGCTTTTCGCCGATGCTGGCATACCAGATCTGGCCGATGGTTTCGTCGGAAGGTTCCAGTCCCGGGTCCCAGGCAATGGGAATACGGCCATTGGCCCGCACCAGGTCCTCGCAGAACTTCATGAAGGCTTTCGGATTACGCACATGTACCTCGTCCGAACCGATGTGGAAATACGGACAGTCGGCCGCCGGAATTTCGTGGAAAAACTCCTCGAGACACACTTTCAGCACCTTCATGCCCTCGTCGGAGGCCATGGAGAAACCGAAGGTCGTATCGAAGAACTTGCTGTGGCCGGGCATGTCGATTTCCGGGATGACGGTCACTCCCCGTTCCTTGGCATACGCAATGACCGCACGGATTTCATCGTACGTATAGAACTTGCCTTCATCGCGTCCCTTTCGCTGGTACTGAGGGTCGTTCAGTTGCGGATAGGCCTTGCACTCGATGCGCCAGGCCGGATTGTCCGAGAGATGCCAGTGGAAGGCGTTCAGTTTATAGAAAGAGAACAGGTCGATTTCCTTCAACAGCATGTCCACCGGACGGAAATTACGGCCCGTATCGTGCATGAATCCCCGCAGCGGGAAGGCCGGATAGTCCTTGATAGTGACTTGCGGCAGTCGTCCGTCGGCATCTTCCAGCTGACGGAGCGTCTGCCGTGCCCATACCAGTCCCTGCTCGGTCTTGGCACGCACCACCGCCGTCGTGCCCTTGATATCGATGGTATATCCTTCGTCGGGCAGTTTCAGCTGCGGATTGACTTTCGCATCCACGTGCTGTAGGGTCACTTTCCCGTCCGCCCGGACGGTCATTTCCTTGGGTTGTGGGATGAGCTGCTGAGCTGCCATCTCACCGATCAGGCAACTGCCTACTATCCACAGCAGTTGCCGAAGTTTGTTCAATGTATTTTTCATGGTCGGGTGTTTTTGCTTCGCAAATTTAAAATTTAAAATTTAAAATTGCTACCTTACTTATCAGACTGAACGAAGGGAAGAAGCGGGATGAATTTAAAATTTAAAATTTAAAATTGCTACCTTACTTGTCATCCGTAGTGAAGGACCTGTTAACATAAAGTGAATGTATTCAGAGATTCTTCGCTTCGCTACCAATGACGAAACTGTAGGGGCAAACCTATGTGTCTGCCCGGAAACATCTACTTCGGTATTCCGGGCGGACACATAGGTCCGCCCCTACAGCGTTATCGTCAATTTTAAATTTTAAATTTTAAATTCAAAATCACCATCCTTCGTTCGGAGTGCAAAGCGGGTTCGTCTCCAGCTCCTTCGAAGGAATCGGATAGTAATAGTAGCGGTTCGTGGTGCCCGTCTTGCCTGTCATGAGCTGCTTGTAGCGAGCCTCGTTGCAGGTCTGGATGCGCTGTTCGAGCAAGCCCCAGCGACGCAGGTCGTAGAAGCGTTCGCCGTCCACGAAGAACTCGATGGCCCGCTGGTGTTCCAGATCGTCGAAAATGGCCTGCTGCGTCATGGCACCGCTGTAATCGTTGAGGTTCGCACGGCGACGGATCATGTTGATGTAGTCCACCGCCTTCTGCAGGTTCTGCTGGGACGTGCTGCGCAGGTACGACTCCGCCAACAGCAGGAGCACCTCATCGTAGCGGACGGCCCGCTCGTTGATGCGCGACATGGGAGGCGACACCTCCGACGAAGCCGTGTTCCAGTTCTGGTACTTCAGCAGCCAGTATGTTCCCCACTTGTCTTCCTTGAAGATTTCGCGGAACGGCTTCAGGTAGTACATGCAGCCCTCATAGTCCCATGCCACGGAAGCCCGGGCACGGTAGTCGAAGTTGCCGTCCTTGTCCTTCTCCTTCCAGAAAATCTCCATCATCTGCTGGGTGGGGTTCGCTTCGTACCAGCCACCGGCTTCGGCAGCGGCATACTCCTTCGGACGGGTGTTCGTCTGGGTGGAATTGATGTTCTCGCCGTTGCCCCAGATGTCGGTACCGCCCACCGGCTCCATCAGCAGCTCGAAGATGCTCTCCGAGTTGTTCTCGTGCGCCTCGTCGAAGTTCCACGCAAAGTCCTCCACCAGCTTGTAGGTGTAAGGCGACTGCGTCAGCGGTTCCAGCGTAGAGATGGCCTTCTCGAACGCCTCCTCGTAGACATAGATCTTGCCCAGCACCGCCAGGGCGGCCCCCTTCGTCGGCTTGCCGATGACCTCGTTCTTCACGGGCAGCAGCGAAGCCGCCGTGGTCAGGTCGCTTTCGGCCTGCGCCCAGATCTCGGCCTGCGACGACTTGGCCAGCGGGAAGGTGGAAGGCGACTGCGAAGCCGTCAGACGCAGCGGAGCGTCCTTGAACTCCTTGCCCAGCTGGAAGAGGTAGAAGCCGCGGATGAAGAGGCACTCGCCCTTCACCTTGTCGATGAAGGTCTGAGAGAAGTTCTCGCCCTTCTCCTCCAGCTTCTGCAGGATGGAGTTGGTGCGGTAGAGCGCGTTGTAGAACTGGTAGAACATTCCCTGCGACAGGGAGTTACCGTTGGTGTTCGTGAAATAGCAAGCCTGGAACACATCGCTGATGTCGTTGCGGAACTCCACCTCGTCGGCACGGGCGATACGCATCATCACGCCGCGGGTGCCGTAGTAGCCGCCGTTCAGCGCGTTCTTCAGCGGCGTATAGCAGGAGGTCAGTGCCAGTTCAAAGTCAGCTTCGTTCTTCCAGAACGTATCTTCGGTGGCCTGGTTCGGATTCACCTGGTCGAGCTGGCTGTCGCAGGAAGTACACAGGCTGGCCGCCGAAACTATACATGAAGTCAAATATACATAGATTCGTTTCATAATGGTCTTTCATTTAAAATGTAACATTCAAGCCTAACATAAAGGTGCGGTTGGACGGATAGATGAATTCGTCGAAGCCGCGCGAATAGACGTTGGACGAGTTCACGTCGGGCGAGTAGCCGCTGTAGTTAGTGATGGTGAAGAGGTTGTCCACATTCACGTACACACGTGCCTTCTGCACCAGTCCGCCGAACCATGCCTTCGGGAAGGTATAGCCCACCTGCAAGCTGCGCATGCGGAAGTAAGAGCCGCTCTCCAGACAACGGTCGGACTCGGAGCGCGAGTTGCGGTTCGGGTCGGTCCAGATCAGGCGCGGATGGGAAGCGTTCTGGTTCTGCGGGGTCCAGTAGTCCAGGCAGGAAGCCAGGTAGTTGGTACCGCGGGTCACGTCTTCCAGCTCCAGGCGGGTGGCATTGTAGATCTTGTTGCCGATGACACCCTGGAACCCTACCGACAGGTCGAAGTTCTTGTAGGAGACGTTACCGTTGACCGCATACGTGAACTTCGGGAACGGGCTGCCGCAGTAGACACGGTCGCCATCGTTGATGGTTCCGTCGCCGTTGGCATCCTTGAAGCGGATGTCGCCCGGCTCGGCACTCGGCTGGATCAGTACGCCGTCCTTCTGGTAAGCCTGTACCTCGGCCTCGCTGTTAAAGTAGCCGTCGGTCTCGATCAGCCAGAAGCCGCCGATGGGATAGCCGGCCAGGGTCTTGGTGGTGTACGTTCCTCCATGGATGGTGCCGCCGGTGATGGCCTGCGACTCGGAACCCATCTCCACGACCTTGTTCTTGTTGTAGGTACCGATGACGTTCACCCCGTACGAGAGGTCGCTGCTGATGCGGTCGTTCCAGCCGATGTTGAACTCGACACCTGTATTGCGGATCTTACCGGCATTGCGCACGGGGTCGTTCGAACCGCCCGACGAAATGGGGATGGGCACGTTCAGCAGGATGTCCTTCGTGTTCTTCACGTACCAGTCGGCCGTCAATGACAGGCGGTTGTTCAGGGCCATGAAGTCGATACCGATGTTCGTCATCGCCGTTTCCTCCCACTTGATGTCCGGGTTGGCGAAGACCTTCGGGAAGGCTCCCTGGATCAGCCCCGACTTGCCGTCGGGATAGTTGATACCGGTGGTTACGACCGACACGAACTGGTAGTCGGCGATTTCCTGGTTACCCAGCACGCCGTAGCCGCCACGGAGCTTCAGCTGGTCGAGCCACTGCACCTTATCTTTGACGAACGACTCTTCGGCAATGTTCCAGCCCACGGACACGGAGGGGAAGTTACCGTAGCGATTGGCTTTGGCGAACTTCGACGATCCGTCCCGACGGATGGTGGCCGTCAGCAGGTAGCGGTTCTTGTAGGAGTAGAAGATACGGCCCAGGATGGAGGTCAACACACTGCGGTTGCTGTAACCGCTGGAAGTGATGCCCTGTGCGGCGGCATTGATTTCCTTAATGCCCTCGGGCATGCCCTGACCAGAGCCCTGAAGGTAGCGGTAGCGGGTGTCCTGGTAGCTGTAACCGGCCAATGCCGACACCTTGTGGTCGCCGAAGGTACGGTCGAAGGTCAGCAAGTGCTCCACCAGGATGTTGCGGGTGCGGGTCTGCTGCTCCTGCACATCGGTCTTCGTGTTCGTCGACAGTCCGAAATCGTACAATCCCTTATACGCATTGTAACGGTAGAACTGGAAGTCGGGCGTGAAGTTCAGCTTGTACTTCAACCCCTTGATGGGTTCTACCGAGGCATAGAGGTTGGCATAGATCTTCACGTTCTCGCTGCGGCGTTCCATCAGGTTGTCGTCGGTCATGGCCAGCGGGTTGTTCAGGTTCACTACGTCACCATAGAGGCCGCCGTAGCCGCCCGTGCGGTCCGGATCGTACTGGGCCAGGGTCGGGATGGCCTGGATGGTGTGGCCCACCATGCCGCCGCGCACTTCCGAAAGCAACGGCTTGTTCTGGTCGTACGACAATACCACATTCGTACCTGCCTGGAAAATGCCCCGCTTGAAGTCTTGTTTGCTCTGCAGGGTATAACGCTGGTAGTTCGTGCCCTTCATCGTACCGTCCTGGTTGGTGTAGCCCACGCTGTTATAATAGGTGCTGTACTTGCCGCCGCCCTTCACGGAGAGGTTGTAGTTCTGCATCAGGGCCGGACCGAACATGATGTCCTGCCAGTCGTTGTCGGGTTTCGAACCGAGATCCTGCGCCATGTCGAGTGCCTGCATGCCAGCCGCCTTGCGGGAGGCCGTCGTCACTTCCGCCCAGCCTTTGGCATCGAGCAGGTCGAGGTATTTCGTCGGGGCACTGATACCGATGTTGGCCGAGAGGTCGATGGTGGGATGGCCCTCCGTGTTCGAGCCTTCCTTCGTCGTGACGATGACCACGCCGTTGGCTGCACGCGAACCGTAGATGGCGGCTGAGGAGGCATCCTTCAGCACGTCGATGCTGGCGATGTCGTTGGGGTTGATATGGTCGATGCCGTCCATGTACATGCCGTCGACGATGTACAGGGGAGCGGAGTTGTTGAGCGTACCGATACCGCGCACCATGATGCGCGTGCCGCCGCCCGGCGTACCGCCCTGGGAAACGATGTCCACACCGGCGATACGGCCCTGCAGGGCCTGGCCGATGGTGGCATTACTCTGCGTGTTCAGCTTCTCGGCATTGACATTGGCCACCGAACCGGTCAGGTCGGCCTTCTTCTGCGTGCCGTAACCGATGACCACCACTTCGTCCAGGGCCTTCGTGTCTTCCTTCAGCGTGATGCGCAGCGAAGTCTGCTTGCCCGGAACGACCTCCTGGGTCAGGTAGCCGATGTAGGACACCTCGATGACCGACTTGGCGTCGGCCTCCAGCGAGAAGTTACCGTCGATGTCGGTAATGGTGCCGACCGTCGTCCCCTTCACGCGGACATTCGCACCGATGACGGGGTCGCCATTGGCATCCATCACCACACCCTTGATGGTCTTGGACTGCTGGAGCACTTCTTTTCCGTCCTTGGCCGACAGGATGATGTGCGTCCCTTCCAGTTCATACTGGATGCCCGTTCCCTTCAGTGCCCGGTCGAGCACCTTGGACACGGCTTCATTGCTGGCCGACACGGAAGTCGGGAAATGCGTGTTTACCTCGTTGTTGTAAATGAACAAATAATCTGTCTGCGATTCGATTTCGCTAAGGACCGTACTGAGCTGGGCATTGGTGACATGAATGTTCACCCGGGCACTCTGCGAATACACACTACCCGCATTGGCATACAATGCTCCAGCCATGAAAAGAGCTGTTGAAAGTCTCATACATCTAAATAATTGTTTAAAATGAGGACTTTTCTTTCCAAAGTCCTCTCCAATACTGTAATTTTTCATATTTTTAAGGCGATTTTTATGGAACTTCAAAAGTTTAAAATCATTCGGGAAGCCAGCTGACGAGATGCGCCAACACGAGTCGGCTGCTTCCTGTTTCAATGTTGTTGTGTCTTTCCGTATTACTTCTTTCCCATAGGCAACTCATTTTTAACTGGTTAATAAATATCGATGATTTCTTTCTCGTCGTTTTTCCTGTACAGGAAGCGGATGTCGCGCTGCAATACGCGCAGGGCATAGTCCACCCCATCGTTCATCCGGAACTTGCCGGTGTAGGTGTATTTCATCACTTCCTTGTTATGAATCTGAATGCGGATGCCGAACGACTTCTGGAACTGCTGCATGATGTGGGAGAAGGTTTCGTTGCGGAAACAGATGAGTCCGTCGCGCCAACGGTAATCGTCCAGGTTGTCCAAGGCCGCCACCTTCAGCCGCCCGTTCTCCCAATAGACTTTCTGAAGAGGTGCCAGACGCACGTTTTGCTCGGGCCGGTCGAGACGGTAGACATGAATGCCGCCCTCCATCAGGGCCGCCTCGAAATGCTGACGGCCCGGATAGGCCTCTACGTTGAACTGTGTCCCCGTGGCTTCCACCCCGAACGTGGAAGTGCGCACTACGAAAGGAAGCCCCTCATTTTTCGCCACCTCGAAGAAGGCTTCGCCCCGAAGCGACACCTCGCGGTGGTTTTGATTGAAGGAGGTGGAATAACTCATTTCCGACCGGGCATTGAGCCACACCCCGGTTCCGTCGGGCAGCGTGATGTGCGTGCGCTGTCCGGCCGGGACACGGACCGTCGTACACGTTTCCGTCCGGCAGTCGGCCAGCATCAGGTAGGCCTGGTGCAGACATACCCCCACCAGCAGGACAACAGCTATCTTGAGGCATTCCCATCCCTGGAAGCCACGAAGGAACGGATGCCGCCGCTCCTCTTCCGAAGCCATGTCGGCATTCATCAGCAAGGCATCGAACAGGCGACGTTCGCGGAAGAAGGCTTTGCGGTTGTCTGCCGAGGCCTCCATCCATCGCTTCACCTCCTTCCCCTCTTCGGGCGTGGCGGTTCCGTCGAAATAGCGGTATAACAGGTCTTTGTCCATAACGGGTGCTTTTTTAGGGTTTCTATGTATAAAGCACCTCAGCTACCGACATTCCTAGTAAAAAAGTAAAAAAAGTGGGAAATAATCTTTCAGGTCCTTCCGAAACAGTTTCAAAGCCTTCTGAATATGGAAGTCCACGCCCTTGACAGTCAGTCCCGTAGAATCGGCAATCTCTTTGTAGGACTTTCCCTCGATACGATGCATCCGGAACACCCTGCGGGTCTTTTCAGGCAGTTTGCGGAAAGCGGCATTCACCAGTTCCTTGATTTCCTCGGAAAACAGTTCGTGTGGCTCACAGTCTTCGAGCGTTGCCAGGCGCGTGTTCAAGTCCCATTCATAATAGTCCTGCACGGCCTGCGAATAATCCCTCCGCACTTCCTGGGAACGCAGATAGTTCAAGCATTTATTGCGGATCACGGTCAGCACGTAGGCAGGCACATTCGACTCTCCTGCCAGACTGGCCTTGTTCTCCCAATAATACATCAAGGCTTCCGTCACGATGTCCTCCGCTGCAGGCAAATCCTGGATATAGGAGTTGGCAAAACGAACAAAACGATGCTGGTAGTGCCGGTACAACCAATTGAAAGTCGTATTTTCATCACGCAGGTAATTCTCTTGCATATGCCTTTCCTTTAATTATTCATTCCCCCGTTCTCTCGGGAGATTGTCGGGCAAAGATATACACAAGCAATTATTCTTCCAAAAAAATCAGAAATAATTCTCAAATCATCCATAAAAAGAGACAGCAGCAGTTTATAATTTAAAATTTAAAATTGTTTCTCTGCTTTGTCAGACTGAACTGAGGAAAGAAGCCATTTACAATTTAAAATTTAAAATTGTTTCTCTGCTTGTCAGACTGAACGGAGGAAAGAATCTATTTTAAATTTTTAATTTTAAATTTTAAATTATAAACTGCTTGTCAGACTGAACGGATGTCACTCCCCACCTACTTCCTGCTTTCCTGGGCTGCGGACAGGAAATCCTTCACCTGCGGATGATTCTTGAACGACTCGGGGGCTGCATGGATAATCTCCTCCATGACGGGGGTCAGCATGGGGTACGGCAAACCGTTGCAGTACATCAGGAAAACACTGGGACCCAGCACATTCGTATAGTTGGCCTGGATGAACGACTTGGCCAGCTGGTCTACCTCGTTCCCTAACTGCCTGCGCCGCTTGTCCACCTCCGTACGGATTTCCGCCGCCGAACAACCGTCCATAATCATCCGGCTCTCCAGCCGTTCTACCTCGTAGGCTTTGTCGTCCAGCTCGTTTTTCTTTAGCATGAATTCATTGAAGCGGTCGTTCAAGGGAGTCCCTTTGACCGTCATGCACGCATTGTCGATGTTCAGGCGGATGCTTCCTTTCTCCAGCACCAAAGGCAACACATAGTCCTCCCCCACGAACAGGGAGACAAGGACCGTGGAGTCCACCTCTCCCTTCATCGCAAATGCTCCGTGCACCACCTCGGCCGAGTCGATACTGACCCATTCGCCATCCTGAGGCACCCGGATATACAACATCCTGCCATCCAGACGCGACACCGACGAAGTGCCTTCAATGCTGTACTTGCCCGTACAGGAGGCACACCCTGCAGAAAGGAGAAAGAAGAACCAAAACTTTTTCATGCGAGTCATTCCAATAGTCAATTTATAGCAAACGCAAAGTTAGCACCTTTCTATCTTTTGTGGAAAAATATTTTCATTATTTAACCACTTCCTTTGCCGACATCCCCTTTACCCGGACCGCCAGGGTCAGAACAGCTCACAGACCTGTGCCTGGCTGACCCGAATCAAATCGGAAGGAGCCAGCCGGACCTGCAGGCCGCGCACACCGGCACTGACATAAATACAGGGAAAATCCAGGCACGTGGCATGGATGAAGGTCGGAAAATGCTTCTTCATCCCGATGGGCGAACAGCCGCCACGGATGTATCCCGTCAACGGCAGCAGCTCTTTCATCGGAATCAGGTCACACTTCTTGTTGCCCGACACCTTCGCCGCCTTTTTCAGGTCGATTTCGTGCTCGCCGGGCACCACACAGACGAAATAGCCCGATTTCTCCCCGTGGAGAACAAGCGTCTTGAACACCTGTTCGATGTTCTCGCCCAGTGTAGCCGCCACATGCCTGCAGCTCAAATCGTTTTCGTCCACCTCGTAGGGGACCAGTTCGTAGGGCACCTTGTCGCGGTCGAGCAAGCGTGCCGCATTGGTTTTTGCAATCTTTTCTTTCATCGTTCTGTTGTTGATAGGAACCACTTATTTCCGGGCAGCCTGCCGCCCCAGCTCTTCGGCGATGAAGTGCGGGGTATAGCCTCGCTGGACCTTCGCCACCTCCTCGGGCGTACCGCAGGCCAGCAGCCGGCCTCCTCCTTTTCCGCCTTCCGGTCCCATGTCGATGATGTAGTCTGCCATCTTCACGACATCGAGATTGTGCTCGATGACCACCACCGTATTTCCCTTGTCCACCAGGCGGTTCAGCACCGTGAGGAGTACGCGGATATCCTCAAAATGCAGACCGGTGGTCGGTTCGTCGAGGATGTAGAGGGTCTTGCCCGTATCGCGTTTGGACAATTCGGTGGCCAGTTTCACGCGCTGGCTCTCGCCTCCGGAAAGGGTGGTCGACGGCTGGCCTAACTTGATGTAGCCCAGTCCCACTTCCTGGAGCACCCGTATCTTATGGAGAATCTGCGGAACATTCTCGAAGAACTCCACGGCCCGGTTGATGGTCATGTCGAGCACATCGGCGATGGACTTGCCCTTGAACCGGACTTCCAGCGTCTCCCGGTTGTAGCGTTTGCCGTGGCAGACTTCGCAGGGCACCAGCACATCGGGCAGGAAATTCATCTCGATGCTCTTGTAGCCGTTGCCGCCACATGCCTCGCAGCGGCCGCCGCTCACATTGAACGAGAAACGGCCCGGACGATAGCCGCGGAGCTTGGCCTCGGGCAGGCCGACAAACAGGTTGCGGATGTCGGAGAAGACCCCCGTATAGGTGGCCGGATTCGAGCGGGGCGTCCGTCCCAGGGGCGACTGGTCGACATTCACCACCTTATCTATATATTCAATGCCTTCGATGGAGTCGTAGGGCAAGGGGTCCTGGAGCGAGCGATAGAAATGCTGGGACAGGATGGGCTGCAGGGTATCATTGACCAAGGTCGACTTGCCGCTGCCCGACACGCCGGTGACACAGATGAGCCTGCCCAGCGGGAACTCCACGTCCACTCCCTTCAGGTTGTTGCCGCGTGCCCCGCGCAGCCAGATGGAACGGCCATTGCCTTCCCGGCGACAGGCGGGGACGGCAATGGACATTTCGCCATTCAGGTACTGCGAGGTCAAGGTATGCGTGCGGAGCATGTCCTGGGGTGTTCCCTGGAACACCACCTCGCCCCCCAGCCGTCCGGCCTTCGGCCCCATGTCCACCACATAGTCGGCCGCCAGCATCATGTCCTTGTCATGCTCGACCACGATGACCGTATTGCCCAGGTCGCGCAACTCCTTCAGGGAACGAATCAGCCGCAGGTTGTCGCGCTGGTGCAGTCCGATGCTCGGTTCGTCGAGGATGTAGAGCACATTGACCAGCTGCGAGCCGATCTGCGTAGCCAGGCGGATGCGCTGGCTCTCCCCGCCCGACAGACTCACCGACGAGCGGTTCAGCGAGAGGTAGTCGAGCCCCACATCCAAAAGGAACTTCAGGCGCGTACGGATTTCCTTGAGGATTTCCGCCGCAATCAGCTGCTGCTTGCTGTCGAGGTGGTCCGTCACCTGCAGCATCCAGTCGTACAGCTCGCTGATGTCCATGACCGACAGTTCGTAGATATTCTTGTCGTGCAGCCGGAAGTGCAAGGCTTCCCGGTTGAGCCGTGCCCCCTGGCATTCGGGGCAGACCGCCGTGCGGGCAAACTGTTCGGCCCATTTCTGGGCCGTTGCCGAGCCCTCCTTGTCCTGAATCAGCTGGATGTACTTCACGATGCCTTCGTAGGTCACGAAATAATCCGACGACGAGTGCATCAGCGAACTCTTGATTTTCAGCCGCTCGTTGCTGCCATACAACAGGTCGTTGACAGCCTCCTCCGGCAGTTCCGACACCGGTGTCTTCAGCGTCGCCTCATACTTTTCGAGCAAGGCTTCCAGCTGCCAGAAAATCATCGAGTTCTTGAATTTTCCCAAGGGAGCCACCGCCCCTTCATACACCGACAAGGAACGGTCGGGAATCACCTTGTCCACATCAATCAGGTTGACGAATCCCAGTCCCTTGCAGCGCGGACAGGCCCCTTGGGGAGAATTGAAGGAAAAATTATGGGGAGCCGGCTCGCGGTAGGACAGTCCGGTGACGGGACACATCAGCCGCTTGCTGTAGTGGCGCAAGCCGCCCTGCTGTGCATCCAGGATCATGAGCAGCCCGTCGCCCTGGGTCATCGCCGTAGCGATACTCTTGCGCAGCCGCTCATCATCCTTCTGGGCCACGACCATCTTGTCCACCACCACTTCGATGTCGTGGTTCCTGTAACGGTCGAGCTTCATGCCGTGCATCACTTCCTGTATCTCGCCGTCGACGCGCACATAAAGGTAACCTTTCCGGCGCACCTGCTCGAACAGTTCACGGTAATGCCCCTTGCGCGACCGCACCAGCGGGGCAAGGATATAAATACGCCTGCCGAGGTACTCCCGGCGGATGAGGTCGAAGATCTGTTCCTCCGTATATTTCACCATTTTCTCTCCTGACAGGTAGGAATAAGCGGTACCGGCCCTGGCAAAGAGCAGGCGCAGGTAATCATAGATCTCGGTGGTGGTCCCCACCGTAGAACGGGGATTCTTGTTGGTCGTCTTCTGTTCGATGGAGATGACAGGGCTCAACCCCGTAATCTTGTCCACATCAGGACGCTCCATCCCTCCTAAGAAATTGCGGGCATACGCCGAAAAGGTTTCGATGTAACGCCGCTGTCCTTCCGCAAAGAGCGTGTCGAACGCCAAGGAAGACTTTCCGCTGCCGCTCAGTCCCGTGATGACCGTCAGGCTGTCACGCGGAATCTCCACATCGATGTCTTTCAGGTTGTGGACCCTGGCTCCATACACACTGATCAGTTCTTTTCCTTCTGCCATGTCGAGAAAAAGGTTAATATACTTCTACCTTGGCTGCCAACGACTTGCACTTGTCGCGCAAGGCTTCGAGATTGCCGCCCACCTGGTCGTAGCAAACAACGACCCCCATGCGGCGGTTCAGCTTCGTGTAGGGCTTGCCGAAGAGGCGCAGATACGTGTTGGGCTGGGAGCAGACCAGCTCCTCCCCGCGGTACTGCGGACGCTCCTTGCTGGCAATCGGCGACAAAATCACCGCACTGGCACCGATGTGCTCCTGCTGAATGCCCGGGATGGGCAAGCCGAGCACGGCATACAAATGAAGCTCGAACTCATTGAGGTTCTGCGTATTGGCCAGTGTCACCATACCCGTATCGTGCGGACGCGGCGACAATTCGGAGAAGTAGACTCCGTTGTCATGGCTCAGGAAGAACTCCACGCCCCAAATGCCATACCCCGTCAGTGCCGCCGTCACCTTGGCGGCCATGCGCTGAGCCTCTTCGAGGTGTTCGGGAGCGATGCGGGCCGGCTGGAAGCTTTCGCGATAGTCACCGCCCTTCTGCACATGGCCGATCGGCGGACAGAACAACGTGGGACCATCTTTCTGCGTCACCGTCAGCAGGGTGATTTCGCTGTCGAAATGGATGAACTCCTCGACAATCAGTTCCTTGATGTCGCCACGGCTGCCGCTGCATCCATACGCCCACGAATATTCCAAATCTTCGGGACCTTTGGCCACCGACTGGCCCTTACCGGATGATGACATCAACGGCTTGATGACACAGGGATAACCGATCTTTTCAGCCGCTTCCTTCAGTTCGTCGAACGTCTTGGCATAATAGTACTTGGCGGTCTTGAGCCCCAGTTCCTTGGCGGCCAGGTCGCGAATAGCCTTACGGTTCATCGTATAGTTCACGGCACGTGCACTGGGCACCACCTGAATGCCTTCCTGTTCGAAACGATAGAGTTCTTCCGTACGGATGGCCTCAATCTCGGGCACGATAATATCGGGACGATGCTTCTCGATGACATGGTCGAGCGCCTCAGCATCGAGCATACTGAACACTTCACACTCATCGGCCACCTGCATGGCAGGCGCCCCTTCATACGCATCGCAAGCGATGACATACTGTCCCAGACGCTTGGCAGCAATCACAAATTCCTTGCCCAGCTCTCCGGAACCCAATAAAAGAATCTTCTTTGTCATAATCGGTATAAAATAGTTTTTATGCGTCGATGCAAAGATAATACTATAATTGCGAATGGAAAATAAAAAAACTCATAAAAGCGAACGGAGAACTAGAAATTCCCATAAAAACGCCAGTCGTTCGGGAAAAACGACTCGTCCACCAACGGCACCTGCAGCAGCAATACCAGCCCGACAGCAATGGCCACAATCCAAAGAAGGATGAGTCCGACCTTCACACCGGTGGACATAGGACGCCACATCTTCAGGCTCTGGAACACCAACTGCAGCAGGCCCACGATGGGAAGGCCGACAGCCAGCAGTCCGCACAGGGCCAGGATGATGGCTACCAGCGGCTGCGTACCGATACATGTCCAGTCGATAAAGGGGAACGCATGGTAGAATACCACCGGCAGACTGGCCGTCAGGCCGACACCTGTCAGCAGCAAGGCAAAGAAGACAAACAGCACGGCAATCAGGACAGGGGTGCAGCAGATGGCGATGAGCACGAGGGCCAGTTTGATGACAAACCCGGCTATCTGCACAATCACGTTGCCCACCCGGGCCAGGAACGAACGGGTCTCGTCAGAGCGGACATAGTCGTTCACCCGCTCGAAGCCGTCGGTCACGGTCTTGCCGATATTCTCCATGTTCACCGGCTTCCCTTGCATCTGCAGTTTCTCGGTCGCCGTCTTGGCCACAGGAATCACAATCCAGCAGACCAGGTAGGCCAAAATCAGTCCATGCACGAAGAAGCCCAGCAACAGGAGGGCCAGACGGACACAGACGACTTCCCAGCCCATATAGGCAGCGATACCCGAGGCCACACCGCCCAGCACGCGGTCGTCCTCATTGCGGAACAGCCGGCGGCGCGGCCCTTCCCCTTCGGCAGTGGCGGTGCGGGCACTCTCCGCCGCGGGTGCATCCTCGTCCCCCAGTTCCTCCGGCTTGCCCATGCGGGCGATGACGGACTCCGTCTCCTGGATGGTAATGACCTTCAACCCCTGACGAAGGTATTCGTCGAACAGTTCGGCAATACGGGCCTCCATGTCGCGGACAATTTCTTCCGCCCCTTCCTTCCGGCGGAAATGGCAATGCAGGTTCTTCAAATAGTTGTCGAGCAATACATAGGCATCCTCGTCGATATGATAAACGGTGCCTCCCAGATTGACAGTCAGTGTCTTTTTCATAATGGTCTATTGGATTAAAAGTTTGGTACGTAAATGGTTGACAGTATCGGACAGTTCGTCCCAGGCGACCTGCAGGCCGTCAAGCAGTTCCTCCCCTTGCGGAGTCAGGCGATAGTACTTGCGCGGCGGTCCTTGCGTGGACTCCACCCATTCATACGAGAGCATCTCCTCGTTCTTCAGCCGCGTCAGCAACGGATAGAGCGTCCCTTCCACCACAATCAGCTTCGCCTCCTTGAGGCGGGCGATGATGTCGGAAGCATAAGAGGCTTCGCGGTGCAACAGCAGCAGGATGCAATACTCGAGCATCCCTTTCCGCATCTGCGATTTGGTCGTTTCAATGTCTTTCATCTTCTTATCAGTTTTGATAGCACAAATGTATGCAAAATATTAGTACCTTGTATCGCAAAGTACTATTAATTAAGATACATTAAGTATTGGCTTTTCTTCCGGCAACCGTTCAGCTACCTTTTATACTTGGTTCATAACATCTGGCAATCAGTTTCTTCGTACGGAACATCCACCTCGGCATTCCGGGCGGACACGCAGGTCCGCCCCTACAGCTTCATCATCGAATGGTTTCACACAACGTGTGATGGCTGTTCAGGATGACACAAGACATAAAGGATGATGCAGCAAGGATTCCTTGTATTTTTTTTCGTTTATTCCAGAGTTTTTCGTAATTTTGCAAGATAAGAAAGGAAAGATATGCAAACAGACAACAAAGAATATCCATTGCCCGACTTTACGCAC
This sequence comes from Phocaeicola plebeius, assembly GCA_004558305.1. Lineage (GTDB taxonomy): Bacteria > Bacteroidota > Bacteroidia > Bacteroidales > Bacteroidaceae > Phocaeicola > Phocaeicola plebeius_B. Next base: position 36,804 of record SFDG01000001.1, on the reverse strand, counting down.
AGTCTTTGCGACCGGTTGGGCATTCGACTGACCCTGCTGGAAGAGGGATTCGTGAAAGCGACCATGCCCGTGGACGAACGCACCTGCCAGCTGTATGGCAAGCTGCATGGAGGCGCATCGCTGGCACTGGCGGAAAGTGTGGCCGGACATGGCTCGATACCGCTCTGTCCGCCCGGGTACATTCCCTGCGGCATTCAGGTGAGCGGCAACCATCTGCGGATGGTACCGAAAGGGACAACGGTTGAAGCGACAGGGCGACTGATCTACCGCGGACGGACGCAACATATCTGGAACGTAGACATCACGACACCTGACGGGAAACTGGTGTCTACAGCCCGCATCGTGAACCAACTTGTGAAGCAACGGCCATGAACCTGCCCGACCCTATCATCCAACGCATTATCGACCGAATGGTCGGCGGCCCGCTCAGCTTCGCGCTGTACAGGCTGCCGTGGACGGACGAGCCGGTACTGATTCTGCAAGAAAAGGGCTCGCCGGAAGTCTTTACCACTCCCTGCGAACTGAACGGAAAGCGGGGATTTGTCCTGACCCCTTTTCAGGCCACCGACGCGCATCCGGCCCTCCTCATCCGGGACGACCGTACGGGAAGGGACTGGCAGGAAATCGAAGAAGCACTGGCTCCGTATGCAGAGGCCTACCGCGCAGGGGAATGGCCGGCAACCACCGCCGACCTGTCCGACAGGCCGCGAGAAGAGGTGGACACGGTGACAGAGAAAGCCAGCTACTTCCTGGCCTTCCACCGGTTCATCACCCCGCTGCAGCAACGGGAATTCCACAAGCTGGTCCTCTCGCGCAGCACCTCCTGCGAGCTACCGGAAGACTTCTCGCCACTGGCGGCCTTCATCCGGGCCTGCAACAGCTATCCGCGCATGATGGTCACCCTCTGCTATACACCCCTGACGGGTACGTGGATGGGCAGCACGCCGGAAATCATCCTGAGCGGACACGAACGGCAATGGAGCACCGTAGCCCTGGCAGGCACCATGCCGCTGGATGGCGACGGCCTGCCGGACGAATGGAGCAAGAAGAACCGGGAGGAACAGGCGTTCGTGGCGGAGTACGTGCGGCGCATCCTGAAAAAGCGGGCCGGAAAAATCGACGAGAAAGGGCCGTACACGGCCAGAGCCGGGAGTCTGGTACATCTGAAGACAGATTTCCGCTTCTGTCTGAAGGATGCCCTCCACCTGGGGGACCTGCTGGAGGAGCTTCATCCTACTCCGGCCGTATGCGGACTGCCGAAGCAGGAGGCATACGACTTTATCCTGCAGAACGAGGGGCACGACCGGCGGTATTATTCGGGCATCATCGGCTGGCTGGACCCGGAAGGCGACACGCACCTGTACGTGAACCTGCGGTGCATGGAACTGCATCCGCATTCGGCTACCCTATATGCCGGAGGCGGCATCCTGCCCACTTCCACTGCCGAAACAGAATGGGAGGAGACCAACGAAAAACTGAAGACCATGAAGCGGCTGACGGACAGCTGACGAATGGAAACCGAATAGAGAAAGGAGTGAAAAAAACGTGTATACAGACAAAAAGAACATATTGCAACTGGTGGCACTGCTGAAGGAACACGGCGTACGGCGGGTAGTCCTCTGCCCGGGCAGCCGCAACATTCCCATCGTGCAAACGCTGGCCAACATGGCCGAGATGACCTGCTACCCGATGACAGACGAGCGCAGCGCGGGATTCTTCGCGCTGGGACTGGCCCTGCACGACGGAATGCCGGCAGCCGTATGCTGCACCTCGGGGACGGCACTGCTGAACCTCCACCCGGCAGTGGCGGAAGCCTACTACCAACAGGTGCCGTTAGTGGTGATTTCCGCCGACCGGCCCACGGCATGGATCGGGCAGATGGACGGACAGACCTTGCCCCAGCCGGGGGTATTTGGGCCGTTAGTGAAGAAGTCGGTCCACCTGCCCGAAGTGCACACCGAGGAAGAAGAATGGTTCTGCAACCGGATGGTCAACGAGGCCCTGCTGGAACTGAACCACCACGGAAAGGGGCCTGTACATATCAATGTGCCGGTGAGCGACCCGTTTTTCCTGCTGCCGGTGACAGCGCTGCCTCCGGCGAGAGTCATCCGGCGGTACAAAGGACTGACGGTCTACGACCAGGACTACCAGCCGCTCATTGAACGGCTGAACCGGTACCAGCGGCGCATGGTCGTGGTGGGGCAGATGAACCTGATCTACCTATTCGACAAGCGCTACACGAAACTGCTCTACAAGCATTTTGTGTGGGTGACCGAACACCTGAGCAACCGTACCATCCCCGGACTGCCTGTGGCGCATCTCGAAACGGTGCTGACCGCCATGAACAGCGAGGAACAGGAACGGATGCGTCCGGACCTGCTGATTACCTACGGGGGGCACATCGTGTCGAAGCGGCTGAAACTGTTCCTGCGCAAGCATCCGCCCAAAGAGCACTGGCACGTGGCAGCCGACGGCGAGGTAACGGACCTCTACGGCTGCCTGACGACGGTCATCGAAATGGACCCGTTCGAGTTTCTCGAAAAGGTGGCCACACGGATGGAAAGCCGTACGCCGGACTACCCGCGCCTATGGGAAGCACGGGCCAAAGCGATTCCGGCCGTGGAGTTCGGCTATTCGGAAATGCGGGTGGTGGGCTGTGTGCTCCGTCGCCTGCCCTCGCCCAGTACGCTGCACCTCGCCAACAGTTCGGTGGTGCGCTATGCACAGTTCTTCCCGATTCCCGACGAAGTGGAGGTGCTCTGCAACCGGGGCACCAGCGGCATAGAAGGCTCGCTTTCGACCGCCATCGGCTATGCATCGGTCTCGGACCGGCTGAACTTCGTCCTCATCGGCGACTTGAGTTTCTTCTACGACATGAATGCGTTGTGGAACACCAACTACGGCAGCAACCTCCGCCTGCTGGTACTGAACAACGGCGGGGGAGAGATTTTCCATGCCTTGCCGGGCCTGGAACTGCACGACAACAGCCGGCGTTTCGTGACGGGTACCCACACGGCCTCCGCCCAGGCCTGGGCCGAAGACCGAGGCTTCGCCTACCGTGCCGTTCACGATGACGAAGAACTGGAAGCAGCCTTGCCGGAATTTACCGACCCGTCGGTAGGACACCGGCCCCTGCTGCTGGAGGCATTTACCGACAAGGCCAAGGATGTGGAACTGCTCAAAGCCTATTTCAGGGAAATCAAAGGACTTTGAGACCGATTTTTGTACAACAACCAATGAACCAACCATAGAGAACAATCCAATAGAACCATGGAAAAAAGAGAATGGACATGCATCAAAGAATACCAGGATATTCTTTTTGACTATTACAACGGCATTGCCAAGATAACCATCAACCGGCCGCGTTACCGCAATGCGTTTACGCCGACCACCACTGCCGAAATCAGCGATGCGCTGCTTTATTGCCGCGAGTGCCAGGACATCAACGTGGTGGTGCTGACGGGAGCAGGCGACAAGGCGTTCTGCAGCGGCGGCGATATGCACGTGAAAGGCCACGGCGGCTACATCGGTACGGACGGGGTCCCCCGACTGAATGTGCTCGATGTGCAGAAACAAATCCGCTCCATCCCGAAGCCGGTGATTGCGATGGTGAACGGCTATGCCATCGGGGGCGGCCATGTCTTGCACGTGGTGTGCGACCTGACCATCGCTTCCGAGAACGCCATCTTCGGCCAGACCGGTCCGAGAGTGGGGAGCTTCGATGCCGGCTTCGGCTCGTCGTACCTGGCCCGTATCGTCGGCCAGAAGAAGGCCCGTGAAATCTGGTTCCTCTGCCGCCAATACTCGGCCCAGGAAGCACTGGAGATGGGACTGGTGAACAAGGTGGTCCCCTTCGACCGGCTGGAAGACGAGGTGGTGGAATGGGCAGAAACCATGATGCAGCACAGTCCGCTGGCCCTGCGCATGATCAAGGCCGGACTGAATGCCGAGCTGGACGGACAGGCGGGCATTCAGGAACTGGCAGGCGACGCCACCCTGCTATACTACATGACGGAGGAGGCGCAGGAGGGCGGAAAGGCTTTCCTCGAAAAGCGCAAGCCGGACTGGAGCCAATACCCGAAATTCCCTTAGAATCAACCCCAAAAAGCCCTTAACTATCAAAAAAACACAGTGTATGAAAAAAATGTTTCTGACAATGCTTTGCCTCGCTACCATCGCAGGGGCAGAAGCACAGAATTATGCCAAGAAGCTGAAAAAGGCGACCGGCATTGAAGTGATCTACCAATCGGTCTATAAGAATAAGGTACGCCCGGGCGGCATGATGATGAGCGTGACGGGCGACCAGGTGAAAATCGAAGCGGCGCGTCCCAAGGAGGGACCCGGTGCCGGCCAACCGGCTGCGGGCGAACTGCAACAATGCAACTACATCGACTTCAGCCGCCGCTGCAGCTACAAGCAAGCGATTCTGCCCAACGGAGAGGTCATCGCATCGGTCACTCCCTTCGAATACGGCGCAGGGTTCCAGGAAGTGGGCGAAGACACGTACCTGGGCCTGCACTGCAAGATTGTACGCACCATCCTGCGTTCGAACACCATCGACGTCTGGTACACCAACGACCTGGCTTTCCGCGGAACGCCACAGGCCAACGTGGGTGTGCCCGACGGACTGGTGTTGCGCGTGGTCCGCAACGGCGATTCGGTACAGGAAGCCACGGAAATCCGTGCCATGAAACCGACCGGCAACCTGTTGCCGACCGACTGGGGGCATCTCCTTGACAACGACAACTACCAGTATGCCATCAACAACTGCTACGTAGTGTCCGTACCCGTCTTCGACCAGCAGACCATCTGCTTCAACGGTGCCAAGCTGGAAGGCGACCTGAAAGAGGAGGTAGTGTATCCAGCGGCCGGAGGTACCGTCGTCCTGAAGAAAGTGAAACTGCCGGAGAAAGTGGACGACCGGGCCATTTTCGTGGAAGTGGTCCAGTATTCCGACGGCGATGCCTACGACCGTACCGGCTCAGTCTTCACCATTCCGACAGGCAAGGCACAGTCGTTCATCGATGCCTTGAAAGACCTGAAAAGCGTGCCGGGCTTCCAGTCGGGCGACAAGAACTATCCGGGCCTCATCTCCACACCGGGCTACGATGTGCCCGTCGAACTGATGCGCTTCTTCACCGGCTTCGGTGTACGCCAGTACAACCACAACCGCGTTCCCGGACAGGAATGGAGCGACTCGGTCCTCTACAAGACCGAAGTGACGGCCCTGGCCGAGCACTTGAAGGGAGAAACCTGGATCGGGGCCTACATCGGCAACTGGGATGCGAAGGGTCACAAAGTGACCGTGAAACTGAAGTATTACCCGAACGAGAAAGGAAAGGTGCTGAACGCACTGCCGCTGTTCAATACGGTCAACTACATGGAACAGGCAGGACAAGAATACCCCGCCTTCCTGGGCAATGACTCGCTGCAGGTGAAATTCACCCTGAAGGAGGACGTCAAGGATGCCCGCCTCTACTATCTCACGACCGGCCACGGCGGCTGGGGCGGCGGCGACGAATTCAACCAGAAGGTGAACACCATCTGCATGGACGGCCAGAAAGTCATCAGCTTCATCCCCTGGCGCGACGACTGCGGCACCTACCGCAACTGGAACCCTTGCTCGGGGAATTTCTCGAACGGACTGAGTTCGTCCGACCTGAGCCGCTCGAACTGGTGTCCGGGAACGGTCACGAACCCGGAGTACATTTATGTCGGCGACCTTCAGGCAGGAGAGCACACCGTGACGGTGAAGATTCCGCAGGGCGCACCCGAAGGAGGCAGTCTCAGCTACTGGTGCATTTCAGGGACACTGCTCTACTAAACGGCCAACAAGGATGAAACCAGTAAAGACAACTCTTCTTCCGCGAACCCTCCACTTCAAGCAACCGGCAGGGACATCGCGAGGAATCTATACGACACGGAAGGTCTGGTACGTGCGGGTGGAAGACCCTCGTACCGGACGCTACGGGGTGGGGGAATGTGCTCCCCTGCCCCGTCTGAGCTGCGATGACCTACCCCAGTATGAAAGCCTCCTGCATCACCATTGCCAGGCTTTCGAGGAAACGGGGCACATCGACTATGAGGCGTTGCGTCCCTACCCTTCCATGCTGTTCGGACTGGAAACGGCGGTACGCCACTTCGAGAGGGGCAGCCTGGCGTTCTGGGACACGCCCTTTGCCCGAGGAGAAGAAGGGATTCCCATCAACGGACTGATCTGGATGGGGAATTTCGAGGAGATGTACCGCCGCATCGAGGAAAAGATGCAGACAGGATTCCGGTGCATCAAACTCAAGATCGGAGCCATCGATTTCGGGAAGGAGCTGGAACTGCTCCGCCACATCCGGGAGCGTTTCAGCCCTGCCCAAATCGAACTGCGGGTCGATGCCAACGGGGCCTTTTCGCCGGAAGAAGCTCCGGAGAAGCTGGAACAGCTGCATGCGTTTCACCTGCATTCCATCGAACAGCCGATCCGGGCCGGACAGTGGGAGGCCATGCGCACCCTCTGCGCCCATACTCCCTTCCCGATTGCATTGGATGAGGAGCTGATCGGCATTCACCGCCGGGAAGAAAAGGAACGGTTGCTCGACACCATCCGCCCGCAATACATCATCCTCAAACCCTCCCTCCACGGCGGATGGAGCGGTTCGCAGGAATGGATTGACTTGGCAGCCGAGCGGAGCATCGGGTCGTGGGTGACCTCCGCACTGGAATCGAACGTGGGACTGAACGCCATTGCCCAATGGTGCGCTACCCTCTCGCCCACCCTGCCGCAAGGACTGGGAACGGGACAACTTTTTACAGACAATACGGACAGCCCCCTTCACATCGAAGGCGACTGCCTTTGGTTTACCGACAAATGATGACCATCAACGGACAGAACTATACGGCAGCCGAACGGGCTTCGCTGCCGGCTGTCTTTCGCCGCTGCTATGGCGAGGATAGTTTTGAGGCCGAACTGGCCAACTTTCTCAACGAGTGGTACGGGCCGGGCGACCTATTGAGCGTCCACACTTCCGGTTCGACCGGCACACCGAAAGAACTATGGGTAGAAAAGCGACGGATGGTGAACAGCGCACGGCTCACCATCGCTTTCCTGGGCCTACGACGCGGAGACTCCGCCTTACTGTGCATGCCGCTTCGGTACATCGCCGGAAAGATGGTAGTGGTCCGTGCGGCAGTAGCCGGCCTGAACCTGTTGCCGGTGACTCCCTGCGGCCATCCGTTGGCCCGCCTCGAAGAGGTGCCCACCTTTGCCGCCCTGATTCCCATGCAGGTCTACAATACCCTACAGGTACCTGCCGAAGCAGAAAAATTACGCCAGGTGCGCCACCTCATCATCGGAGGAGGAGCCATCGATACGGCCTTGGCCGAACAACTGGCCACCTTCCCCAACCACGTATGGAGCACCTACGGCATGACAGAAACCCTTTCGCACATTGCCTTGCGGCGGCTCAACGGTCCGGAAGCATCCGAATGGTACACACCGTTCGACACCGTCCGCCTCCGGCTCTCGGCAGAAGGGACCCTGGTCATTGAGGCACCGGCCGTCAGTCCGGAAACATTAGTGACCAACGACCTGGCCGAATTGGACCACCAAGGGCGTTTCCGCATCTTAGGGCGCAAGGACAACACCATCAATACAGGAGGCGTGAAGGTACAGATCGAGCAAGTGGAAGCCCTGTTGCGTCCGCTCCTGCCCTTCCCGTTTCTTGTCACTTCCGTGCCCGACCCGAAGTTCGGCGAGCGCATCGTCCTGCTGGCAGAAACAGACACCCTTCCATCGGACGGACAACTAACAACAGCCTTTGCCCAGCTGCCCCCTTACTGGCGGCCCCGGCAGGTCTTCCTTACCGGCCAGCTGCCGCTGACGGAAACCGGGAAACCTGACCGGGCCACCGCGAAAGCCTATTGCCGGGCCGCCTCCAGCACCTGCTGACGATTCAGGCCGACTTCTCCCTCCACCAGTTCCGGAAGGTTGTACGAGAAGCGGAAATTGTCATAAAACCCCGGTGAGGCCTGAGGCAAAAGGAAAGGTTTGGAAGCCTGACCCAACGAATCGATATGGACAATGTAGGGGCGCGTGTGCAGCCCGTCCATCCGGCGGCTGCTGAACACCATCCACCGGCTGTTGCTGCTCCACGTGTGATAACTTTCCACATCGTCGCTGTTGGCCGCCGCTAACGGATGCGACTGCCGGGTCTGCAGGTCCAACAGGTAGAGGTCGGCATCCTTGTGCCAAATCGAGAAGTTGCCGTAGCCGGCCTTGGTATACACCAGAAAACGGCCGTCGGGCGAGACGCGCGGGAAGGAGACACTGCCTCCTTCTGCCGCACTGCTGTACAAGGTATCTACCGGCGGGACAAAGGTCCGTTTCTCCGCATCGAAACCAATGGAGCACAGGCTGTAGCGGACCTCCCGGAAAGCCGTCGGCATCGAAAAGGTATCGGCACTGCAGAAATAAAGAGTGGCTCCGTCGGGCGAGAAAGCCGGGAAAGTTTCGAAAGCTGCCGGCGAGGCGGTACAACTGTCTGTCAGTGCCTCATGACGTTCGATGTCATACACCAGCACATCCGAGGCCAGGTCGTACACCTCCACCCGATTGCGGTCGCTGCGATGGAAAGCCTGGCGCGTAGTATTGGTGGAAAAAGCCACATAGCGCCCGGAAGGATGCCAGTAGGGATAGACCAGGGACTGGATGCGGTCGCTCAACTTGCCGTTGACTTTCCGTACCTGTCCGTCCGTCACGAAATAGGTTCCCCCCAGCTTGGCACGCATGTGAAACAACAGCTGGCGAGGATTGCGCTGGTTGAACGTATGACAGTTCATGCAATTATTCTCGAACTGGCTGTTGACCAGCAGTGCCTTCTCGTCAAACCCCGTCAGGTCGCGCTGGTAGATGCCCATCTTGTTCCACAGTTCATACCCCGGTTCCACGAGCCGATACACCAGATAAGGGTCCAGGTCATCGGCCGACACGTGCCAGCCGAATGACCGGTAGGCCGTCCATCGGCCGTCTGTACAGGTCATGACCTTCACCCGGACCGTTTCCCCCCGAGCCTCCTGCAACCATTTTTTCCATTTCTTCCGGGGAATCAGGAAATCCATGCCATCGGCCTCCAGTACCCACTTACCCGCCGAGCTCTCCAGCACCAACCGTGCCTCGTCCACCGGTTCTGACAGACGGAAGCGCAAGGGCGCAATGTTGGCAGGAATCGTCACGTCCACGTAGTCGGGAAACAAGGCAGGAAGGACATCGGCCTGCACATCGGCCACAGGTTCCTGCACACTGCATGCCGACAGCAGGCAAAGGGCAGAACACCACCCTCCGATTGTTTTACTCATTCTATTCATATCCTTCAGTTTTTTGAATGCATCATATAATACCAATAAGTACGGCCAAAGTTCGAGCGAAGAGCACCGGCCAGGGCCGGATTGCGCCGGGCCGCCATAAACTGCTGCCGGAATTCCGCAAAGCGTTTCGCGGTCGCCTCCTCCACCCCATAGTCGGCCCACCGGTCGGGTTCCCCTTCGAGCAGCACCACGACCGCTTCCTGGTACAGGCGCGGCAACGGGACAAGAGCCGGTGCCGAGCGGAACTCGTCCAGCATGAGCCGAAGGCTGGCCAGGTCTTTCGCCACCAGACAAAACGCTCCGAAATACTCGAAAGCCGGACGATAGGAAGGATTCGACCGCATCACCTGCAAGAGGTCCACAGGGGCCATGGCAACATTGGTCAGCCCCTCGGTTTTCGACAGGCAACGGCGCAAGGGTCCCAGTTCGTCATCCGCCTCTACCCGTGCATCGTCGTAAAGAAAAGCGGCATAGTGTTCCGCCGCCTTCCGGTAGGCAAACGTCTGTCGAAGGAGACCGATGTATTTTGCCGCAACCGGATAGGCTCCCTGAATCAGGTTGGTCTGGACCAGGCGCAACAGCAGGCGCGGATTTTCCGACCGTTCACTGCCCACCAGTCCTTCGAAGGCCAGTACCTGCGACAAAGCCACATTCCCCATCGTATAGGCCACATCGCTGAGCAAGGCCGACACGGGAGCCGTCTTGTTCCAGGCCGGCCAAAATCCTTGCGTACCCCGTTGGGGCGTCTGCAGCAAGACCTCACTCAGCTTGCCCATCTTGACAAGGGCCAGGTTCTGGTAACAGGTATGCAGGAGATTTTCGGAAGGGCGGAAACCAGGGGCCGCCAAGAGATCCGTCCAACGGCCGTGAAAGGCATAGTAGTCGAGCAGCTTGACGGCGTAATTACGTTCATTGTTGGTCCGCAAGGCCACCTGGCAGAACAACACACCGGCCACCAACGTCTGCACGGACCAGGACACATAACGCACTGCCGGACGCTGCCCCTTAGGACACAAGGGGAAGAGCAGGGCCATGCCGAGGCAGGCCAGCCAGGTCAAGGCGGCACCGTTCTCCCACCATGGGTCGGGCGACAAGGGATGGGAATACGCCGTAGCCGTGAGCAATGCCGACAAAGGAGCATCGGACAGGTCGGCCGCATACACGACCAACGGAGCCAGCAAAGCAACGGGCAGAAATAGCAGGAACAGCCAGCGGGCCGTCCCCTTGCGGCACAGGCCGGTCAATGCCACCGCCACTACCCACAGCAAAGCCAGCGGACCGACGAGCCAGTACAGTCCCCATGCCACCGGTACGGCAGCAGCCACCGCCCATCTGTTCCGCCGAGGAAACAGCCGTTCCCATAAGGCAAACAGCCAGACGACAGCGAGGAAGGCCAGACCGGCCTCGAAATGGTGATTGAAATCGGCCTCGGCCCAGAGAAAGAAGAAACCGGGAAGCCAGTAGGCCAAGGGCATTTCCTTGCCACCGGACAAACGGAGGAAACCGCAACGGACACCTCCCGCCACGGCACCGAACAGCAAGGCGGAAACAGCCGCTCCCACATAGGGAAAGGCAAAGAACTGAATGAAGAAGGAAGCCACGTACTCCACCGGACCGCCTACCTTACGGAAGGCAGCCACCGCATAGTCGGCACTGAAGCGGAACATACGAAACTGTTCCTCGTAGAAATAATTGAAGGCATAACGGGACTGAAGGAACAGGAAAACCAACACTACGGCTCCTGCTCCGATGCCCATCTTGACCCATCGGGATGTTTTCATCATTGTTGTCATAATTGGTATATCAAATAGCCGGTATAGACCAAGTAAGCCACCACCAACAGTCCTCCTTCGGGACGGGTAATGGTCCGCTCCCGATAGTAGGCACCGGCAAAGAACAGCAGCACACAGGCCCCCAGCAGGTAACACAGGTCGAAATTGCCGATTCCCCCCAAAGGCAAGGGGGCAACGGTCGCGCTGGCACCCAGCACGAAAAAGACATTGAACAGGTTAGATCCGATGACGTTGCCCACCGCCATTTCCGGATTCTTCTTCAAGGCCGCCACGACCGAAGTAGCCAGTTCGGGCAGCGAAGTGCCCATGGCAACGAGCGTCAGGCCGATTACCGCATCACTCACCCCCAACGAACGGGCGATACCGGTGGAAGCATCGACAAACCATTGTCCGCCCAGCACCAATGCAGCCAGTCCGCCCACGATATAGACCAGGCAACGCCACAACGGAAGCAGCGCGTCAGGCGTTTCCGCCTCGCCATTTTCCGACGGACGGGCAATGGCGAAGGTATAACTCAGGAAAATGGCAAAGAAGCACAGAAGCAGCAGTCCGTCGGCCCGGCTCAGCATATTCACCGGTCCGGCTCCCAGCACGACATCATTGGCGCAGACCAGCAGCACCAGACACGAGAGAATGCACAACGGAATTTCCTTGGACAGTGTTCCCTTGGTCACCACGATAGGAGCCACCAACGAAGTGACTCCCACAATCATCAAGGTATTGAAGAGATTACTGCCCACCACATTGCCGATGGCCATCCCCGCACTGCCGTGGAAAGAGGAGACCATGCTGACGGTCAGTTCGGGAGCGGAAGTGCCGAAGGCTACAATCGTCAGTCCGATGACCAGTGGAGAGATGCGGAAGCGACGGGCCAGTCCCGAAGCTCCATCGGTCAGGAAATCGGCTCCTTTCAGAATCAGCACCAATCCCACGACCAGTAAAACGATATTCAGTATCATTGTTCAGTTTTATTCGTAAGTTAGAAATTCAGCCACAATCGGCAAATGATCACTATAGCCACCCGCATACCGGAATCCCCGATATGTGCGGAACGGGCGCACACCCCCATAGGTATCATCTTCTTCGAGCAGGAAAGGTGCATCGACAATCCTTACCGACGAAGGGACCACCCGCCAGCCAGGAGCGTCCCCCTGCAAAGTTCCGTTAACAATAAGGTGGTCAATGATCTCCCAATGTCCCCGGTAGCAATAGGTACCCGGTAGCTGGCCTTCCATCAGGTCGATGAGGGTACCCGCCCCATTCGCCGCGGCAGAAGCATCGAGTACCTCTGCCAGCGTCCGACTCCCAGGAGCGTCGTTGAAGTCGCCCATCAGCAGCAGCCGCGGCTGGATCCGACAAGCTGCCACGGAATCGGCCACCTGCCGCAGCCGACGCGCCGCCTGCAGCCGGAAAGGACGGGTCTTACGAACGCCTCCCAGCCGGGAGGGCAGATGACAGACCAGCACATCGAGCGTATCGCCCGTAGCCATCATCCGTCCGCACACATGCAGCAAGTCGCGCGTCGGGCGACAGCCTTTACCCGTGAGCGGAATCCGGACCGACTGCACAGACAGGCAACGGAACTGCTGCGGATGGTAGAGCAGGGCCACATCGATACCCCGCAAGTCGGGCGAATCGGTCAGGACATATCGATAGCCGGCAGCCTGTAAAGGCGAACGGCTCACCAAATCCTCCAGACAACGCCCGTTCTCCACCTCACACAGGCCCACAATGGCCGGCACCTCCCCTCCGTCGGCCACCGACCAGATGACCTGTGCTATCCGTCCCAACTTTTCCGTGTAGCGGCGGTAAGTCCATCGGCGCAGGCCGTCGGGCAGAAACTCCCGGTCGTTCTTCAACGAGTCATGAGTACAGTCGAACAGGTTCTCTACATTATATTCCATCACGCGGAACACCTGCTGTGCGGCGACCGGAACGGCCACCGCACAGCCCAGCCAGAGAAAGATGCCTATTGCCCAATGCCTGCACAGAATCATGCCTGCACAGGGATATGCGCCAGTATGTCCAGCAAATGCCGCCAGTACTTCTCCACGGTAGGAATCAGCAACCGTTCGTCCGGGGAATGGACACCGCGCAGAGTGGGTCCGAAAGAAACCATGTCCAACGACGGATATTTTTCCAGGAAAAGCCCGCATTCCAGTCCGGCATGGATAGCCTTCACCTTCGGGTCCTTACCGAACAATCGCCGGTAGCTTTCGATAGCGATGTGCAGAACGGGCGAAGCCGGATTGGGCTTCCAGCCCGGATAGCCATCGCCCGTGTCGGTCTTGGCCCCTCCCAGTTCGAAGGCGGCACGGACCATTCGGGCCATATCCTGGCGCTGCGACAGAATCGAGCTGCGCTGACTGGTCACAACGACCAATTGGTTCTCCTTGTGCTTAATGGAAGCCAGGTTCGAAGAAGTTTCCACCAGTCCTTCCATGTCCTGGCTCATGGCATAAACGCCATGGTGGACCGCATAGATGGACAGCAGGAAGCGTTTCATGGCTTCCGGCTCCATGACCGTTTCACAAGGATTCTCCGACTCCAGCTCGATGGCCAGCGACGGTTCTGTCTTGGCAAACTCGTTCTCTACCTCCGCAAGGAACACATTCAGGTCAACCCGTACGGACTCCTTGTCCTTCATCGGTACGGCACAGACAGCATACGCTTCACGAGGAATCGCATTGTGCAGGTTGCCCCCGTCAATCTCCGCCAGACGGAGGTCATAGCGGTCCATCAGCTGGGTGAGGAAGCGGTTGAGCAGTTTGTTGGCATTGGCCCGTCCCTTGTTGATGTCATCACCCGAATGTCCGCCGGTCAGTCCCCTGACGGTCAACCGGAAGAAGAAGCTGCCTGCCGGAGCCGGTACGGTAGGGAACGGGAATTCGGCCACCGTACGGGCACCGCCAGCACATCCGATGAACAGTTCCCCTTCGTCTTCCGAATCAAGGTTGAGGAGTATATCGCCCCCCATGAAGCCTTCCTTCATGGCAAAGGCACCGGTCAGTCCGGTTTCCTCGTCGACGGTGAACAAGCACTCCAAAGGTCCGTGCTGGATATCATCAGCCGCCAATACGGCTAGTTCGGTGGCCACACCGATGCCGTTGTCGGCCCCTAAGGTGGTCCCTTTGGCCTTCAGCCATTCGCCGTCGATATACGTTTCGATGGGATCCGTATCAAAATTGTGCTGAGTATCCTTGTTCTTCTCGCACACCATGTCCATGTGCGACTGCAATATCACGGTCTTGCAACCTTCCATGCCCGGAGTGGCCTCTTTCCGGATCAGTACATTGCCGGCCTCGTCCGACTTGTATTCCAATCCATGCTCACGGGCGAAATTGATGAGATAAGCCCGTATCTTCCCTTCTTTTTTAGAAGGACGGGGGACATTGCACACTTCTTCAAAATAATGAAAAACCGATGCAGGTTTCAGGTCTTTTTTTTCCATAATCTGATGAGTTAAAATGAACGATTCTATTTCTTGGCTGCAAAAATACGTTAAATCCCATCGTTTTCCTTGTGTTCTGCCACATTTTTACGGCAGAAATGGGAGAATTTGGAGACAAAACTCTATATTTGCACCACAAAATTAATAGAAATGCTCAAGACAATCCTTCTAACAATGTTAATAGTTGCTATTTGTGTGGCACTATTATGTGTAAAGATGCTTTTTCAGAAAGGCGGACGCTTCCCGAATACCCATGTGAGCGGAAGCAAGGCTATGCGTGAAAGAGGAATTGGCTGCGTACAGTCGCAGGACAGGGCAGCCCGACTCTGCAATCCTCATGCGGTGGCCGAACGGTCGGGCAATGGGATGGAACAGAAAATTAACTAAAACAAGTAGATACTCAAAACAACATTATGAAACGTATGAAGTACATCCTTAACGGATTTCTGGCACTGACAATGGTGCTGATGTTTACCCAATGTGCCAACAACAAGTCCGACAATGCAGCGGCATCCAGTCCGGTTGCAGTGGGCGGAGTGGCCAATATGAAGATTGCTTATGTGGAAATCGACTCGTTGCTCACCAAGTACCGTTTCTGGAATGACCTGAACGAACTGATGATTCAGAAAGAGGAGAACATTCGCACGACCCTGAATGAACGGGCCAAGGAACTGGACAAGGAAATGCGTGAGTTCCAGCGCAAGCTGGAAAACAATGGATTTGCCAGCCGCGAACGTGCCGAACAGGAGAATCTTCGCATCAGCCAGAAACAGCGCGACTTGCAGCAGCTGCAGGAAAAACTGACCGGCGAACTGCAGGCAGAAAACCAGAAGAACAGCCTTCAGCTGCGCGACTCCATCAACTCGTTCCTGAAGATTTACAACCAGGACAAGGGTTACAGCCTCATCATCAGCAATACGGGTTTCGACAACCTGCTGTATGCCGACAAGGCATTCAACATCACCGACGAAATCGTGGAAGGCTTGAACGCACGCTATACTCCCAGCGCAAAGAAATAAAAACGGAACCAGCATAAACAGAATCCCCAAAGAGGGTGTATCAAAATAGAAAGCGTCTGTCATTTTGCTTGTCATTCAGAGTGACAATCAGATAGGCGACATTGAATTTTGACACACCCTCTTTTTTATTGCATTGCGGGCATAGTGTCAGTGACGGATTTTCTCACGGTAGAGTGCTGCCCGCCGGATGACCTCCGCCACGAAATTGTAGGTTTCCGTACCTCGGAAATAGCCGCTCCGGCAGACCGGGTCCGTATAGTATTCTTCATGACTCTTCAGCAGGATATAATGGGCCACGTGGTGTTCCCATACATACCGGTTGCGCCCGTATTTCTCGGCGAGTGCCATGGCATCCGTCACGTGTCCTACGCCGGCATTGTAGGCGGCCAGCACAAACTTCGCCCGTTCTTCGTCGTCGGGCACCTTCGAAAAAATCTGCTGCAAGCGGTCGATGTATTTCACCGCTGCCTTGATACTCTCTTCAGGATCCTGCTCCTTGCCCGGAGGCATCCCCATCGCCCTCGATGTGGCAGGCATGAGTTGCATCAGTCCCCTCGCCCCGGCCCAGGAAACGACAGTAGGGTCGAAATTCGATTCGGTATAGGCCAGCGAAGCCAACAGCCGCCAGTCCCAACCGATTTCTTTGGCATACTGGCGGAACAAGGCATCAAAGTGGGAAATCTTTCCGTCTTTGAGCGAAAGGATAGGGCCATGCGTCGTATGCTTGTTGAGCTCGAAATATCGTTTGGCACTGGCCTGGAATTCCGGCGAGTTGATGTTCTCCCGGTGCCATTTGTCCGCTGCCTCCGCCAACAAAGGTGAGGTCTTGCGTACGGCCCACGAAGCACGCTGGTCAAAACTGACGACCAGCTGGATGTCTAATTGCGGATAGTAGGTACGGTTGATGCGGGCCAGGTCGTTGCTGGCAATGGTATAGTCAATCGCTCCGGTGGCCACCCGTGTCATCTGGTCTTCCGCCGAAACGCTGTCTTCCGATTCGACACAAATCTGGATGCCGCCCCCCAGTTCGTCGTTGAGGTTCTTCAGCCGCTCCAGATACTTTCCGGGAACCACATGGACTTCCTTGCCTACCAGTTCGGTCACATCCTTCACCCGGTCCTTGCCGCTGCGCTGCACCAGCACCTGGTGGGTGATGTGTTCCTCCCCGCAATAAATCAGGCTGTCCTTCCAATGGTTCCTCACGGGCAGGTTGTAGGCAATCAGGTCGCCCTCTCCGCGAAGCAGGCAATCGACCATCTCCTGGGGATTGTTGACGACTTTCAGCTGCAACTTCAGTCCCAAAAAACGGGCAAACTGGCTGGCCAGCTCGTACTGAAAACCCATCGGTTCGCCCCGATAATCAAAATATGATGTAGAACTGTTGGCAGTGAGGACAATCAGCTCACCGCGTTCGCGCAACTCAGGCAGGTCAATCAGCGCCTCTCCCATCGTTTCATTGCGGGTTCCTCCACAGGCGGCCAACAGGAACAGCATCCAGCCGAACCACCAGCCGCAGCCGACTCTTTTTGTATTTCCTCTCCTATTCATGGTTGTGGTTTCAAATAATAAATGTATATTTGTCCCAACAAAAATACAACAATTCATAAAAACAACAACTATGGTCAAGCACATTGTTTTATTCAAACTGAAAGAAAACCTGTCTTCCGCAGAAAAACAGGATATCATGCACCGTTTCAAGACTGCCATCGAGGCATTGCCCCAATCCATCCGGTTCATCCGCCACATTTTCGTGGGACTGAACATGAACCCGTCCGAACAGTGGGACATTTGTCTCGACAGCACGTTCGATTCTCTCGACGATGTGCAAGCGTATGCGGCTCATCCCGACCATCTGGCAGCGGCTGCCATCCTCAAGGAAGCGAAGGAAGCCCGGGCCTGCACGGATTATTTGATAAATGAGGAATGAAGAATGTAGAATGAGGAATGTAGAATGAAAACTTAAAAAAACAGGCAAAATTCTTGCATACATCAAAGATTCGCTTTACATTTGCAGGCGAAACAAGAAAAGAATGAATAATATGATTTTACGTTCCGCACATCATCGTCATCATGCTCCTAACACAAATGAAGGGTAGGCTGACGCGTTGTGTGGTCACGATACAAAGAAAAAGGCTTGCCGTTCATGCGGTAAGCCTTTTTTCGTAAACCATCATGGAAACAACTTAAAAGACCAACAATATGCTTAGAATTGCAGTACAATCGAAAGGACGCCTCTTCGAAGATACAATGGCGTTGCTCGGCGAAGCCGACATCAAACTTTCTACTTCTAAACGCACCCTGCTCACCCAGGCCGGCAACTTCCCCGTGGAGGTGCTGTTCCTGCGCGACGATGATATTCCGCAATGCGTGGCCAGCGGAGTGGCCGACCTGGGCATCGTGGGCGAAAATGAATTTGTGGAACGGCACGAGGATGCCGCCATCATCTATCGCCTGGGATTCAGCAAATGCCGACTCTCGCTCGCCATCCATAAGGAAGAATCCTACGACGGCCCGCAGTGGTTCAACGGCAAGAAAATTGCCACCTCCTACCCGTCCATTCTCCAGGAATACCTCGACCGGCAGGGAATCCGTGCTGACATCCATGTCATTACCGGTTCGGTGGAAATCGCACCGGGAATCGGTCTGGCAGATGCCATCTTCGACATTGTCAGCTCCGGCTCCACCCTTATCAGCAACAACCTGAAGGAAGTAGAAGTGGTCATGAAAAGCGAAGCCCTCCTTATCGGGAACAAGGACATGAGTGACGAGAAAAAGGCCATTCTGGAAGAGCTGCTGTTCCGCATCGAAGCGGTCAAAGCAGCCGAGGACAAGAAATATGTGCTGATGAATGCACCTACCGACCGTCTGGATGAAATCATCTCCGTCCTGCCGGGTGTAAAAAGTCCCACCATCATGCCGTTGGCCACGGAAGGCTGGAGCAGTGTGCACACCGTCCTCGACCAACAATGTTTTTGGGAAATCATCGGCAAACTGAAAGCACTGGGTGCGCAAGGCATTCTGGTGATTCCCATCGAAAAAATGATTCTGTAACCTGTACCGAACGCATCATGAAAACAATCTGTTATCCCGAACGGGAAGAATGGGGCCGGCTCATCCGACGGAACACCCTCGATACGGAGGCCCTGCGTGAAACGGCCCGTACCGTCCTCGAACAAGTACGGACGGAAGGCGACAAGGCCGTACTGGAGCTGGAAGAGAAATTCGATAAAGTACAACTCAGTGCCCTGCGTGTCACGGAAGAAGAATTCGAGGAAGCCGAGCAACGTATCAGTCCCGCCCTGAAAGAAGCCATCCGGACCGCCTACCAGAACATCCGCACCTTCCATGCTGCCCAGCAGTTTGAAGGGAAGAAAATAGTCACTACCCCCGGCGTTTGCTGCTGGCAAAAGGCTGTAGCCATCCAGAAGGTGGGCCTTTACATCCCCGGCGGAACGGCCCCCCTGTTCTCCACCGTCCTGATGCTGGCCACTCCGGCTCGCATTGCCGGCTGCCGGGAAGTCATCCTCTGCAGTCCGCCCAACCGCGAAGGGAAGATACACCCTGCCATCCTTTTCGCCGCCCGCACCGCCGGTGTGGATGCCGTCTTCAAAGCCGGAGGCGTGCAGGCCATCGGAGCCATGGCCTACGGCACGGAATCTGTCCCCAAGGTCTACAAGATTTTCGGACCGGGCAACCAGTATGTCACGGCCGCCAAGCAACAAGTGTCGCTGCGCGATGTGGCCATCGACATGCCGGCAGGGCCCTCCGAGGTCTGTGTATTGGCTGATGAAACAGCCCGCCCCGCCTTTGTGGCCGCCGACCTCTTGTCGCAGGCCGAACATGGCGTGGACAGCCAGGCCATCCTGATTACGACCTCCGCCACCCTGTTGCAACAGACCGCCGAGGAGGTACAGCGGCAGCTCGAACGGCTTCCCCGCCGCGAATTGGCAGAACGCTCATTGGAGAACAGCAAGCTCATCCTCGTGAAAGATATGGAAACGGCCCTCGAAATGACCAACGAATACGCCCCCGAGCACCTCATCATCGAGACCGCCGACTACCTCGACATTGCCGGACGAGTGGTCAATGCCGGATCTGTCTTCCTGGGCCACTACTCGCCCGAAAGCGCCGGCGACTATGCGTCGGGTACCAACCACACCCTGCCCACCAACGGATATGCGAAAGCCTACAGCGGCGTGTCGCTCGACAGCTTCATCCGCAAGATCACCTTTCAGGAAATTACCCGCGAAGGCATCCGTTCGCTGGGCCCCACCATCCAGGAAATGGCCGCCAACGAATGCCTGGACGCACACAAAAATGCAGTAACGGTAAGATTAGCAGACCTATGAAATCATTGAAAGAACTGACAAGACCGAATATCTGGGCCCTGAAACCATACTCTTCGGCCCGCGACGAATACAATGGCAAGGAAGCTTCCGTCTTCCTTGATGCGAACGAGAATCCGTACAATACTCCCAACAACCGCTATCCCGACCCGCTACAGCGGGAGCTGAAGGCCCTGATTGCGCCGGCCAAGGGGGTACGCACCGAACAGTTGTTCCTCGGCAATGGCAGCGACGAGGCCATCGACTTGGTCTATCGATGCTTCACCTGTCCGGGACAGGACAATGTAGTGGCCATCGAGCCCACGTATGGCATGTACAAGGTGTGCGCCGACATCAATGATGTGGAGTACCGCCCTGTACAGCTCGACGAGCGGTTCCAGCTTAATGCCGACCGCCTGTTGGCCGCCTGTGACGACCGTACCAAGGTCCTTTGGATTTGCAGTCCTAACAATCCCACTGGCAACAATATGGACCGGCAGGCTGTCTTGCGCCTCCTGCGGGAGTTTCCGGGACTGGTGGTCGTTGATGAAGCCTATTCCGACTTCTCCACCCAGCCACCGTTCCGGCTGGAACTGGATGCACATCCCAACCTCATCGTGCTCAACACGTTCAGCAAGGCCTGGGGATGTGCCGCCATCCGGCTGGGAATGGCGTTTGCCGCACCGGAAATCATCGGCATCCTGAACAAGGTGAAATACCCGTACAATGTCAACCGCCTCACCCAGGAAGCCGCCATCGAGCAGATGCAGAAAGACTACGAGGTGAAACGATGGGTGGCTTCTTTGCTCGAAGAGCGCGAGCGTATCGTACAGGAGTTTGCTGCACTGCCTGTCTGCCGGCACATCTTCCCGACCGATGCCAACTTCTTCCTCGCGCGGGTCACCCATGCTCACCGCATCTACCATTACCTGGTCGATGCCGGCATCATCGTACGAAACCGCACCAATGTCACCCTCTGCAAGGACTGCCTGCGCATCACCGTCGGTACCCGGCCGGAAAATGACGCCCTGCTCGATGCCTTGCGGAAATACACCGAACAATAACCGGAGGAACTACCATGAAAAAGAAAGTACTCTTTATCGACCGCGACGGCACGCTCGTCATCGAGCCGCCCGTCGACTATCAGCTCGATGCCTTCGAGAAACTGGAGTTTTACCCGAAAGTGTTCCGCAACCTGCACTTCATCCGCCAGCGACTCGACTTCGAGCTGGCCATGGTGACCAACCAAGACGGACTGGGGACCGCCTCGTTCCCTGCGGAAACGTTCTGGCCGGTCCACCAGCTGGTCATGAAAACGCTGGCTGGAGAAGGCATCTCCTTCGACGAGGTCTTTATCGACCCCACCCTCCCCGAGGAGAATGCGCCGACCCGCAAGCCGCGGACCGGCATGTTGGGCAAATACCTGGACAATCCCGACTACGATCTGCCCGGCAGTTTCGTCATCGGTGACCGGGCGACCGATGTAGAACTGGCCCGCAACTTAGGATGCCGGGCTATCCTGCTCCAATCCGACACCTCGCAGCTACCGCCCGAACTGCAATCCGTCTGCGCCTTGGCCACTACCGACTGGGACCGCATCGCCGAGTTCCTGTTTGCCGGAGAACGGATTGCCGAAGTGCGCCGCACCACCAAGGAGACCGATATCTATGTCCGCATCAACCTCGACGGACAAGGCACCTGCCACATTGACACCGGACTGGGATTCTTCGACCACATGCTGGAGCAGATCGGGAAACATGGCGGACTGGACCTCACCGTCCGCGTCCAAGGCGACCTGCACGTAGACGAGCACCACACCATCGAGGACACCGCCATTGCGTTGGGCGACTGCCTGTACCAGGCACTGGGCAGCAAACGCGGCATCGAACGCTACGGCTACTGCCTTCCGATGGACGACTGCCTCTGCCAAGTCAGCCTCGATTTCGGTGGCCGTCCCTGGTTGGTATGGAAGGCCGAGTTCCACCGCGAAAAAATCGGTGAGATGCCTACCGAAATGTTCCTGCATTTCTTCAAGTCGCTCAGCGATGCAGCCCGCATGAACCTCAACATCCAAGCAGAGGGACAGAACGAGCACCACAAGATTGAGGGCATCTTCAAGGCACTGGCACGAAGCATCAAGATGGCCGTCCGACGCGACATCTACCATTACGAAGTACCTTCCAGCAAGGGGACCTTATAACTTATCTTTCAAACAAAAAACAAATCAGACGTATGAAAACAAGTAAATGGAAAAACATGCTGCTCTTTGCAGCCATCGCCGGAGCCTGCTACGGATGCAGCAGCTCGTCCCACAAATCTGAAACAGAACCACCTTCCTCCCCGGAAGTTCCCGAAACACCGGTTGCCGACACCGGTTTCGCCAAAGGGGCAGACATCAGTTGGGTGACGGAACTGGAAAGCAAGGGACACAAGTTCTACAACACCAAGGGGGAAGAACGGGAATGCACCGCCCTGATGAAAGAGCTGGGACTGAACGCCATCCGCCTGCGCGTATGGGTGGACCCGAAAGCCCACGACAACTGGTGCAATACGGCCGATATGGTTGCCAAGGCACAGCGGGCAGCTGCGTTGGATATGGACCTGATGGTAGACTTCCACTACAGCGACTGGTGGGCCGATCCCGGACAGCAGCACAAGCCGGCAGCCTGGAAAGGACTGGGACTGACCGACCTGAAGAAAGCCATCGCTGACCACACCCGAGAAGTACTGCAGGCACTCAAAGCCAAAGGCATCACCCCCAAATGGGTGCAGGTAGGCAACGAAATCCGGCCGGGCATGCTATGGGACGAAGACGCATCCCTCAGCGGTGCTTCATGGGACATCAAGGCCAACGAAGTGAAAGGCAGCGGCTGGACTTCTACGGAAGTGAAATACCCAGCCAACTGGGCCAACCTCGGCAGTTTCATCACCACCGGCTACAATGCCGTGAAGGAAGTGTTCCCCGATGCGGTCGTCATTGTCCATCTCGACAACGGTTACGACCAGGGCCTGTACACCTGGTTCTTTGACGAGCTAAAGAAGAACGGTGGCAAATGGGACATGATCGGCATGTCCATCTATCCATACTGGACAAAGCTGGAGCATCCCGACTATACAGCAGAGAGAACCCTCACTGACTGCATCAAGACAATCAACCTTGTCAGCGACCGCTACAACTGTGATGTCATGATTGTGGAAACAGGGATGGAATGTGCAGACGCCCAAGGCAACCTCGCTGCCACGGCCACCCTGCAACACGGAAAGGCCCTGCTGAAGCAGCTCCTCACCGCAGCACGGAGCGAAACCGGCGAACGCTGCAAAGGCGTATTCTATTGGGAGCCTGAATGCCTCCCCGGCCAGTACCCCCTGGGAGCCTTCACCGACAACGGCCGTCCGACAGCCATTATGGAAGCCTTCTCCGAATAATAAAAGGGAGGAAAACAACTTGTCATTCTGAATCACCATTACACCGGATGTGATGGTGACTCAGAATGACAATACTATAGAATCACTTACTGGTGCTGTTCACGCAACAGGTCGTTGACGGTCTTCACCGGATTGAACGTACCCAGAGGCACTTCCACGAATACAGTGCTCCAGTCGCTCATCGAGCCGTTCCACAAGCCCGGCAATTCAAGAGCCTTCAGCTCCTTGCCGTTCTTCGACTTGAAGGAAATAAAGCCCGTTGCCTTGTCCACATGAGCCAACAAGTCAAACTTATTGCCCTTATAGTCACGTACAGCGCACACCAGATCCACCGGATTGAAGTGCGTGCCCTTTTCGAACATCGCCTTCTTTTCAGGATCCTTCATGTCAATCTGCGAGCTTTCCAGAATCTGCAGCGAAACCGTGCCATCAGGATTGTAGGCCAGGAACGGACCACCGCCCGGTTCACCCACGTTCTTCACCATACCGCAGACACGCATCGGGCGATTCAACTTGCTGCGCAAGTAAATGACGAGATCCGCATCCTCCAGATCCTTGATATCCTCCTTGCGGCAACGCAAGTCGTGCTGTACAAAATGGATGATTTCCTCCAGCTGTTCATGCGTGTACTGACCGCCGTCCAAGATTTCCAGATACTGGAACGCCTGCTGCTGCAAAGTTACCAGCACACCGGCCAACAGCTTCTTGTAGGTCACCGTATCCCCCTTCAGACGGTCGGGCACCACATTGTCGATATTCTTGATGAAGACAATGTCTGCATCCAAGTCGTTCAGGTTCTCGATCAAGGCACCGTGGCCACCGGGACGGAACACCAGCTTGCCCTTTTCGTCACGGAACGGCTGGTTGTCCATCGTAGCCGCCATCGTGTCTGTACTGGGCTTCTGTTCGGAGAACGAGATATTGTATTCCACTCCGTACTTCTGGGCATACTCGGCCACCTTGGCCTCCACCAACTTGGCAAACAAGGCACGATGCTCCGTAGACACCGTGAAGTGCACGTTCACCTGACCGGTCTTTCCGGCAGCATACAGCGCACCTTCCACCAGATGTTCCTCCAACGGCGTACGTACACCATCCTCATAGCGATGGAATTTCAGCAAGCCCTTCGGCAGTGCACCGTAGTTCAGTCCGGCAGCTTCCAGCAGGTTGGCCACCACTGCCTTATAGTTCTTTTCTTCCACGAGCGCATCGATGGTCTTGCCGGTATTGTCCAGGCAAGCAGCGTTCAGGTCGTTGAAAAAAGCGAAGCTATGGATGTGGTCGAAAAACTTCTTCTCGAAGTCCGTAGTAGGCACATCATAGTCGGCTCCCAAGAACTCGAACATATTCTTGAACATACGGCTGGCAGCGCCCGATGCAGGCACGAACTTCACCACCTTCTTGTCACCGTCCTTGTAAGCGTCCCATGCAGCCAGATAAGCAGCCTGCTCGTCAGCTGTCGGGATGAAAATACCGCCATTGTCCACTGCAGCGGCACCAGCCAGCTTCAGGAAGGGGAAACCTTGTTCAAAACATGCCAGTTGTTCCTGGATCTGTTGCTCCGAAATACCTTTTTTCGCCAGCAACTCTTTGTCTTCTTGTGTTAACATATTCAATAAATTTAGGTAATATATACGGGATACACATTTAATCCTGCCCAAAAATATAAAAAAATCGCAAGATTCTATCAAAAGTTGAAGAAAAAAAGTACCTTTACCCGCAAGAAAGTAAATTATGTACATTATGGACCAGCAAACTTACTTCACTCACGACGAACGACAGCTGTTGTTCGCCCTCTACAAAAAGCTGTTGAAACTGTCGGGCGACACCCTCCAGAAAGACGATTGTCACAAGCTCAAGTCCCTCCTCACCCGTATCATGGCCGAGGGAGGCCTTCCCCGCAATGCCTTCGGAATGAATCCCGTCATCAAAGATATGCAGACGGCGGTCATCGTCGCCGAAGAAATCGGCATGCGCCGGGCCTCCATCCTGGGCATCATGCTCCACGACATCGTGAAATGCGGACGTTGCCCCTTGTCCGAAATCGAGCAGGCCTACGGCAAGGATGTGGCAGGCATCATCCGTGGACTTGTCAGAATCAACGAGCTCTATTCGAAAAGCCCCACCATCGAGTCGGAAAACTTCCGCAACCTGTTGCTGTCGTTTGCCGAGGACATGCGCGTCATCCTCATCATGATTGCCGACCGCGTCAACCTGATGCGCCAGATCAAGGACACGACCAACGAAGAGGCCCGCCTGAAGGTGGCCAACGAGGCCTATTTCCTCTACGCTCCCCTGGCCCACAAGCTGGGCCTGTACAAGCTGAAATCGGAACTGGAAGACCTGTGGCTGAAGTACACCCAGCACGACATGTACTACCATATTAAAGACAAGCTGAACGCCACCAAGGCCGCCCGCGACCGCTACATCGACAATTTCATCACGCCGATTCAGAAAAAGCTGGAGGAGGCAGGGCTGCACTTCCACATGAAGGGGCGTACCAAATCCATCCACTCCATCTATCAGAAGATGAAGAAGCAAGGCTGTCCGTTCGAAGGGGTCTACGACCTCTTTGCCATCCGCGTCATCCTCGATTCCCGTCAGGAGAAGGAGAAGCAGGAATGCTGGCAGGTGTACTCCATCGTGACCGATATGTACCTGCCCAATCCCAAACGCCTGCGCGACTGGCTGTCGGTGCCGAAAAGCAATGGCTACGAGTCGCTCCACATCACCGTCATGGGGCCCGAAGGCAAGTGGGTGGAAGTGCAGATCCGCACCGAGCGGATGGACGAAATCGCTGAGAAGGGACTGGCTGCCCACTGGCGCTACAAAGGCATCAAGGGGGAGACAGGACTGGACGAATGGCTGAACTCCATCCGGGAAACGCTGGAGAATGCCGACAATGACATGGAAGCCATGGACCAGTTCAAGCTCGACCTCTACAAGGACGAAGTCTTCGTGTTCACGCCCAAAGGCGACCTGTACAAACTCCCGCAAGGCTCTACGGTGCTCGATTTCGCCTTCACCATCCACACCAACCTGGGATACCATTGCGTAGGTGCCCGGGTAAACGGGAAAAATGTGCAGCTGCGGCAGGTGCTGAACAGCGGCGACCAGGTGGAAATCGCCTCCTCCGCCACTCAGACTCCCAAACGCGACTGGCTGAACTTCGTGACCACGTCGAAAGCACGTACCAAAATCCGGCAGGCACTAAAGGAAATTGCGGCCCGGCAGACCCAGTTTGCCCGCGAAGACCTGGAGCGCAAGCTGAAGAACCGGAAGATCGACTACGACGAAGCCACCTTGATGCGCCTCATCCGCAAATTGGGCTTCAAGACGGTGACGGATTTCTACCAGAGCCTGGCCGACCAGACGACCGACCTGAACAGCATCATCGACAAGTATCAGGAGCTGCAGCGGAAAGAAACGGAAAACGCCGAGGTGGTCTACCGAAGTGCCGAAAACTATAATATCCAGCACGATACGGACCTGCGGGAATTCAAAGACGACGTACTGGTCATCGACCGCAACCTGAAAGGCATCGACTTCAACCTGGCCAAATGCTGCAACCCCATCTACGGCGACGAGGTCTTCGGCTTCGTCACCATCTCGGGCGGCATCAAGATCCACCGCGCCGACTGCCCCAATGCCACGGAGATGCGTTCGCGCTTCCCCTACCGCATCGTCCGCGCCCGCTGGGCCGGGAAAAGCCAGGGCAAGCAATATCCCATCACGCTCCGCATCGTGGGCCACGATGACATCGGCATCGTCACCAACATCACTTCCATCATCAATAAGGAGAACAATATCCTCCTCCGCTCCATCAGTATCGACTCGCACGACGGACTGTTCTCGGGCATGCTGACGGTCATGGTGGACGACACCTCCAAGCTGGAGTCGCTCATCAAGAAAATCCGCACCGTCAAGGGAGTGAAGCAGGTCAACCGCGGCTGACACGGACCCGGCAGACTCTCCGGCTGCCTTTCACCTACTGGGGCAGCGCACCCCAGCCTGTCCGAGAATCGTTTTTCCGCTTTCCTTTTTCCCTGTCATTTCGAACGAAATGAGGAATCTGTCAGCGCAAAGTAGGTATACTCAGATGCTTCAGACGTTCAGCATGAAAATCTGATTGGTGGCCCAAGGTTTTCGGACAGGTCCCCGGCTCCACAATGGCAGGAAAGCCAAGATTTTTTCGGGTTTCTTGCCGTTGTTCGCCGAGAAATGCCTATCTTTGGCCTCGCAAGAGAAAAAATGATATTATTGACAGTACCATGAAGAAAACGGTTTCCTATCTGTTAGCGGGCGTATGCGTCCTGATGTGTGGGGGATGCTCGACGGGCAAGTTCATTCCCGAGGGCAGCTACCTGCTGGACAACGTGCGGATAGAATCGGACAACCGGGAGGTGAAGACGGGCGACATGCAGCTCTACGTGCGGCAGACCCCGAACGCCAAATGGTTCAGCATGGTGAAACTGCCCATGTACCTCTACTGCGCTTCGGGACGCGACT
This sequence comes from Phocaeicola plebeius, assembly GCA_004558305.1. GTDB lineage: Bacteria > Bacteroidota > Bacteroidia > Bacteroidales > Bacteroidaceae > Phocaeicola > Phocaeicola plebeius_B. The sequence goes on along the minus strand of SFDG01000001.1, from coordinate 8,927 downwards.
CGACGAAATGGATCAACCGGATGTGGCGGAAAATCGGTGACGCTCCGGTGGTGTACGACAGCATCGCCGCCGAAGAGACCCGCGCCGAAATGGAAAAGGCCGTACGCAACATGGGATTCATGGGGGCGCAGGTGGAGGTGGAACGCAGGCCGCACAAGAAGAAGATGGGCCTGCGCTACAGCATCCGCACGGGGGCTCCTTACGTAGTGGAACATCTGCACTATGACGTGCCCGACCTGAACGTGCGCAGTTTCCTCTACGCCGACTCGGCCGCCAACCGCCTGCACGAGGGGATGCGGTTCGACGTGAACCTGCTGGAAGAGGAGCGGCAGCGCGTGGCCCGCTACCTGCAGGACAACGGATTCTACCGCTTCAACAAGGACTTCATCGTCTTTCAGGCAGACACGATGCTCCATACCAACAAGGTGGACCTGACTTTCCGGCTGCTGCCCTACCAGCGGCGGAAGGAAGACACCCCCTCCCCTCACCGGCAGTATTACCTTCGAAAGGTAAATTTCCTGATGGACACGGAACTGACCCAACTGGCCGACCGGGGACTGGCGGGACTGGACTCGATGTCGTGGCAGGGACTGAACTTTTTCTACCGCGACGAGCCGTTCCTCCGCCCCAAGATGCTGGCCAACTACAACTTTCTGCAACCGGGAAAGCCCTACAGCAGCCAGGAAGTGCAGCGCACGTATGCGTCATTGGGACGACTGAACATTCTGAAATACAACAACATTCGGTTCAACGAAATCCTCCGGCCCGACTCAGCCTGGGTGGATGCCTATATCTCGATGGCCCGGGGCAAGAACAAGTCGATGTCCTTCGAGGTGGAAGGCACGAACTCGGCCGGCGACCTGGGAACCGCCGCATCCGTCTCGTTCACCCACCGCAACCTGTTCAAGGGGTCGGAGGTCTTCACGGTGAAGCTGAGGGGAGCCTACGAGGCAGTGACGGGACTGGAGGGCTACACCAACGACAACTACCTGGAGTACGGCATCGAGACGAGCCTGAACTTCCCCGACTTCAAGTTCCCCTTCCTCTCCTCGGATTTCCGCCGCCGCATCCAGGCCACTTCGGAGGTGAGCGTGAAATATACCTCGCAGATACGCCCCGAGTTCGAGCGTACGCTGGCAGCAGCGGCATGGAGCTACCGATGGACGAAACGGCAGAAGGCGACCCACCGCCTCGATGTGCTGGACATCAACTATGTCTATATGCCCTACACCTCGGAAGCCTTCCAGGAGTACCTGACGCGCATGGACGAGGTGAACCCCCTGCTGCGCCACAGCTATGAAGACCTGCTCATCGTGCGGCTGGGCTACACGTACACGTACAACAGCGCGGGCGGCAACGCGATGCAGGCGGCCAAGCGCAACTCCTATTCCATCCGCGTGAACCTGGAAGAATCGGGCAACCTGCTGTGGGGCTTCTCGAAGCTGTTCAACCAGCGGCCCCGTTACGGGAAGGCGTACCGGCTGGCCAACATCTTCTTCGCCCAGTACGTGAAGGGAGATTTCGACTATGCCCGCAACATCCTGATCGACAACCGCAACAGCTTGGTCTTCCATTTCGGGCTGGGCATCGGTTACCCTTACGGCAATTCCGTGACACTGCCGTTCGAGAAACTGTACTTTTCCGGGGGAGCCAACAGTGTCCGCGGCTGGCACGTGCGGTCGTTGGGCCCCGGAAGCTACCGCAGCGAATCGGGAGGACTGGACTACGTGAACCATACGGGGGACATCAAGCTGGACCTGAACCTGGAGTACCGGACCTTCCTGTTCTGGAAACTCAACGGGGCGGCCTTCATCGATGCAGGCAACGTGTGGAACATCGGCGACAAGCAGGGCTTCCAGTCGGAAGGAACCTTCCGTTTCAACCGCTTCTACCGCCAGCTGGCAGTGGCCTATGGCCTGGGCATCCGGTTCGACCTGGACTTCCTGATTCTCCGTTTCGACGGGGGCATGAAGGCTGTCAACCCCATGTATTCAGGACGCGACCGCTATCCGCTGCTCCACCCCCGGTTCAGCCGCGACTTTGCGTTCCACTTCGCCGTGGGCTATCCTTTCTGAACAACGATGGATATACATATTTAATAATAGATACTGGACATGGAAAAGAAAATCATTACCGCAGAAGAACTGGAAACGCTGAGGACAGAGTTCGCGTCACTGACGATACCGGAATCGCTGCAGCTGGACAAGTCTATATTTATTCCCCATGTGGAACACACCGTGAAATGCCTCTTCGACCAAGCCAGTCTATACAGCACGAATCCGAACATGCAGGGGTATGTTTCCTTGCTCCGCCGCATCGTGGCCAAGCTGAAGGAGGAAAATGGGAGTTCGCGTTGCTCCGAATGACGAAAACTGTAGGAGGGTGTTTCAAAATTCAAGATGCCGTCATTTTGTTTGTCATTCCGAACGCAGCGAAGAAACAATGTCCAACGCGCAGTCAATCTGTAAAGCGTCAACACATGGATTCAGCCCCTTCGCTCACGTCCGGAATGACAACATAAATAATTTACAAGTCCCTGCGCTCACGCGCAGCATGACAGACAAGGAATCGTGTTCTACTTTGCAACTAACTAACTTTTTACTACATTTGTGGTTCACGTAATTCTTATGACTAACAACACTGCAAAGGTAAGGGCAGAAAACCGTCTGCACAATACCTAAAAGTTGGTATTTGTGGGGCGCAGGCTCAGCAGGTAAAGGCCGCCGGCAGTCAGCAGTCCGTTCAGCATAAGCAATTCGTAGCCGAACTGGTAACCGGTGGCGGCACGGGTGAGGCCGTCGATGGCGAAACACAACAGGGGGGAAGCCACCGCCACCACGGGGACATAGCGGTCGCGCGGGCGGCGACGGCTGAACAGCCCGAAGCCGTAGAGGCCCAACAGCGGGCCGTAGGTGTAGGAAGCCAGCACATAGATGGTGTCGATGACGCTCCGGCTGCCCACCGCCTCAAACACCAGGATGCACGCCACGAAGACGACAGCCACCAGCAGATGGACCTGCCGGCGGATGCGCCGGGCCTTCTCCTCGCCGAACCGCCCGATCTTGAGCAGGTCGATGCAGCAGCTGGTGGTCAGAGCGGCCAAGGCCGAGTCGGCACTGGAAAAGGCGGCGGCAATGATGCCCACCGTAAAGAAGACCAGTACGGCAGACCCCAGATGGCCGCCGGCTGCAAAGAGCGGCAACAGGTCATCGCCCGAGGCCGGCACCTCCAGCCCCATCCGCCCGGCCGCCGCCAGCAGCAGGATGCCCAGCGCCAGGAACAGCAGGTTGACGGGGACAAACGAAATGCCGTAACAGCACATGTTTTTCTGCGCCTCCTTCAGGTTCCGGCACGAAAGGTTCTTCTGCATCATGTCCTGGTCCAGCCCCGTCATGACAATGGTGATGAAGATACCGCTCAGGAACTGCTTGAAGAAATTCTGCTTGGACTGCCAGTCATCGAAGACGAAAATGCGGCTGTGAGGACTCTCGCGCACCAGGTCGACCGCCCCCCTGACATCCAGCCCGAGCACCGCCGTCACCTGCCACACGATCAGCCCCAGTGCCGCCAGCAGGCAGAGGGTCTGCAGGCTGTCGGTCCACACGATGGTACGGATGCCGCTGCGCCGCGTATAGATCCAGATGAGCGCCACCGTGCCCACCGCCGTCGCCGCAAAGGGGATATGGAAGGCATCGAACACGAAATGCTGCAGGATGACGCAGACCAGGTAGAGCCGGGCCGCCGCCCCCAGCAGCTTGGAGAGCAGGAAGAACGAGGCCCCCGTGGTGTAGGCACCCGGCCCGAACCGCTCGCCGAGGTAGGTGTAGATGGAAGTCAGGTTCAGCCGGTAGTAGAGGGGCAGCAGGACACGGGCAATGACCAGATAGCCGAAGAAGAACCCCAGGCAGGTCTGCATGTAGGTCATGTCGATGAAACGCACCATGCCGGGCACCGACACGAAAGTCACCCCCGACAGTGAGGCCCCGATCATGCCGAAAGAGACAATGTACCAGGGCGACTGGCGGTTGCCCCGGAAGAAGGCTTCATTATCAGCATGGCGGGCCCCCGTGAGCTGCGCAATGAGCAGCAGCAGGCCCAGATAGGCCAGAATGGTAAGAAGAATAAATGTTCCGTTCATGTTTTTCTGTTTTGGGGCACAAAGATAATGCTTTTTATTTTGTATCTTCGCACCCGAATTTGAAAATGCACCCCAAGAAATGAGCCAACACTATTCATCGGTCCTCCTCGAAAAGGCGGTCGGCGAGTTCGCCAAGCTGCCGGGCATCGGCCGCAAGACCGCCATGCGCCTCGTGCTGCACCTGCTGCGCCAGGACACGGAACGGGTGGACGCGTTCAGTCAATCCATCAGTACGCTGAAGCACGAGGTGAAGTACTGCCGCGTGTGCCACAACATCTCCGATACCGACATCTGCCAGCTCTGCGCCAACCCCGCCCGCGATGCGTCTACCGTCTGCGTGGTGGAGAACATCCGCGACGTCATGGCCGTGGAGAACACCCAGCAGTTCCGCGGCCTCTACCATGTGCTGGGCGGTGTCATTTCGCCCATGGACGGCATCGGCCCTTCCGACCTGCAGATAGACAGCCTGGTGGAACGGGTGAAAAGCGGCGTGGTGAAGGAGGTCATCCTGGCCCTCAGCCCTACCATGGAAGGCGACACCACCAACTTCTACATCTTCCGCAAGCTGGCTCCCTACCCCGACGTGAAGGTGACCCTCATTGCCCGCGGCATCGCCATGGGCGACGAGCTGGAGTATGCCGACGAGGTGACCCTGGGCCGCTCCATCGCCAACCGTACCGTCTTCACGGGCACCCTGTAGGCCGCGTGCCTCCGATGACCCTGGCTCCCTGATTCCGGCAACGACACATCAGGAAGAAAAAAATCAGAAACGAAAAGAAAACAGACATGAAGAAGAATATGAACCACCTGCTCCCCCTTGCCCGGCTGAAAGCCGAATATGCCCTGCTCTGGGCATTGCCCCTCCTGCTGGCCGCCCTCTACGAGAGCGATGTCCTGCCCCGCGGCATCTATGCCGGCCATCCCCAGGCCGAATACCTGCTCCAGACCGCCGGCATCCTGTTGGCCGTCCTCCTCATCCCCCTGTCGCTGCGGCTCTTCCAGCTGTCGCTCACCCGCTATGTCCGCCAGCTGCCCCTCGCCGAAGCCCTGCGCGGCTACCGCCGGTGGAGCGAAGTGCGGCTGTGCCTCCTGCTGGTGGCCGCCCTGTCGAACCTCACGGTCTACTACTGGACCCTCTCGACCACCGGACTGCTCTGCGCAGGAATGGTGATGGTCGCCACCCTGTTCTGTGTTCCCGGCCGCAAGCGGATGGAGGACGAGCTGTCGCTCCCTGCCCTGCCCGACAAGGAGGACTCTGCGTCATGAAGCCGCAGCTCTCCACCCCCCGTATCCGTCTGCGTGCCCCCGAACCGGAGGACGTGGACCGGCTGCTACAGTTAGAAAACGAGGCGGACGAGCAGGAGGCAGTCCCGTCGGCCACGGGACCTTACTCGCGCTACCAGTTCGAACAATACATCTGCCAGAACACCAACGACCTCTTCGCCGACCGCGAGCTGCGGCTGCTCATCGACTACCGGGGCCACGACTCCATGGCCGGCATCATCGACGTGTTCAATTTCGACCCCCGCCACCGGCGGGCCGAGGTAGGCATCCTGCTGACCCGCCCCTACCGCGGCATCGGTCTGGCCTCCGAGGCCCTGCAGCTGGTCGTCCGCCACTGTCTGGACTGGCTGGGCCTGCACCAGCTCTACGCCTACGTGCGGACCGACAATGCCCCCTGCCTCCGCCTGTTCGAACGCTGCGGCTTCGTCTGCACCGGCCGGCTGAACGACTGGCTCTTCACGGGCCAAGGCTACCAGGATGTCTGCCTGCTGCAATGTACCACCTCCCTTCCTTCCGCCCCATGCAGATAACCGTCACCTACCGCCGCACATCGCGTCTGTCGCTGCGGGTCACGCCCACGGGAAAAGTCAACGTCAGTGCCCCCTACCATACCCCCGAGGCCACCGTCCGGCAGTTCATCGCCGACCACCGCCAATGGATTGAGGACAGCCTGCAGAAAATGGAGGAGCATCAGCGTCAGCGCACCTCTTTCTACGACCGCCTGCCGCTCCACACGCCCGGACAGCGGGCCGAAGCCGCCGCCCGGCTCGACGGCATCGTGCGCCCCCTCGTGGCCCGCTATGCTCCGCTGATGAACGTGGAGCCGCCCCACATCGACTACAAGCCGTTCATCTCGAAATGGGGCGACTGCTCCCCTGCCCGCCGCCACATCACCATCAGCCTCTACACCCTGCTGCTGCCCGAGTGGTGCATCGAGCATGTAGTGGTGCACGAACTGGTGCATCTGCTGGTTCCCGACCACAGCGACCGCTTCCACCGCCTCCTGACCCGGTATTTCCCCCGATGGCGCGAGGCCCGAGCGGAGACAAGGAGAATCATGCACCCGAAGCAGTAGGGACAGCCGGCCCGAAATCGACGGAAAGCCCGGCAAAAAGAAAGAACAGGAATCCCAGCACCCATTAGGCCTGAAAGCGGAGAATGAAGAACTATACCCACTTTTAGGTATTGGGGAGTCGGTGTCGTCGCCCTACCTTTGCAGCCGTAAAACCAAGAATAATCAGTTGCAAAGATTATGATGACGAAAAGAACTATCTTCACCCTTTTTCTGATGGGATTCATCGTCCTGACCGCACTCGGACAGACCCCGTCGGCTTCCCTCTCAGGGAAAATCATTACCAAGGACAAGTCTTCCGTGGGCTTTGCCACCGTCTACCTCAAGGGGACGAGCTACGGCTGCGCCTCGAACGACGACGGCCATTATTACCTCCATGCACCCGCCGGAACGTACACGCTGGTGGTCTCTGCCATCGGCTATGAGACCGTGGAAAAGTCCGTCTGCCTGACCGACCAGCGTCAGAAAATGAACATCCTGCTGACGGCTACCGAAGTGGAGCTGGACGAAGTGGTGGTGATGGCCAATGGCGTGGGACGGGTGAAACGCTCGGCCTTCAACACCGTGGCCGTAGACACCCGCGAGATGCAGAACTCCACCAAGAACCTGAGCGATGCGCTGGCCAAGGCCCCCGGCCTGAAGCTGCGCGAATCGGGCGGCGTAGGCTCCGACCTCTCGCTCATGATGGACGGGTTCAGCGGCAAGCATGTCAAGGTCTTCATCGACGGAGTGCCCCAGGAGGGCGTGGGGGCCTCGTTCGGACTGAACAACATCCCCGTGAACTATGCCCAGCGCATCGAGGTCTACAAGGGGGTCGTCCCCGTAGGGTTCGGCACCGATGCCATCGGCGGCGTGGTGAACATCGTCACCCAGAAACGCCACAAAGGCTGGTTCGCCGATGCCTCCTATTCGTTCGGGTCGTTCAATACCCACAAGTCGAACCTCCACTTCGGGCAGACCTTCGGCAACGGCTTCACCTACGAGGTCAATGCCTTCCAGAACTACTCGGACAACAGCTACCACGTAGACTCGCCCGTGGAGGACTTCGAGACCGGACGCATCGACCGCGACCTGAAGCAGCACGTGAAACGCTTCAACGACACCTACCACAACGAGGCGGTCGTCGCCAAAGTGGGGCTGACGGGCCGCTCGTGGGCCGACCGGCTGCTGCTGGGGTTCACCTACTCCCACCTCTACAAGGAAATCCAGAACGGGGTGCGCCAGGAGATTGTCTACGGCCAGAAACACCGCCACGGCCACGCCCTGATGCCCTCCGTGGAGTATGCCAAGCGCAATCTCTTCACCAAGGGACTGGAGGTGACCCTCACCGCCAACTACAACCGCGACCTGACGACCAATGTCGACACCGCCTCCTACAAATACAACTGGCTGGGCGATAAGGCCCTCCTCAACTCGCCGGGCGAGCAGTCGTACCAGCACCAGCAGGCCCTGCAGCAGAACTGGAACGCGACGCTGACGGCCCACTACCGCATCGGGACGGCCCACACGTTTACCTTCAACCACGTGCTCAACACGTTCCGCCGCCGCAACACCTCGCTGCTCACCGCCGAAGCGGTGACCGACCCCATCGACAAGCAGACCCGCAAGAACATCTCGGGACTCTCCTACCGCTTCCTGCCCTCCGACCGCTGGAACTTCTCGGCCTTCGGGAAGTACTACCGTCAGTATGTGGCCGGCCCGGTGGCTACCACCTCGAACGCCGAAGCCTACGAACGCACCACCCGCTCCATCGATTTCTGGGGCTACGGTGCAGCCGGCACCTGTTTCCTCCTGCCGGGCCTGCAGGCAAAGCTGTCGTACGAAAAGGCGTGCCGACTGCCGACCGTCGAGGAGATGTTCGGCGACGAGGACCTCGAAATGGGCGATATCGGCATCCGCCCCGAGCGGAGCCATAACGTGAACTTCAGCCTGAGCTATGCCCGCACGTTCGGCAAGCATTCGGTCTATGTGGAAGGCGGACTGGTGTACCGCGACACGAAGGACTATATCCAGCGCAACATCGCCAGCATGAGCGGCGGCAAGTATGCAGCCTCCTACGTGAACTACGGCAGCGTGCTCACCAAAGGTTTCAACCTTTCCGCCCGCTACGGCTTCTCGCGGTGGCTGAGCGTGGGCGGCAACTTCACGAAGATGAACGTGTGCGACAATATGCCGACGGCCATGGGCAGCACTACGGCCAACATCAACTACAAGCAGCGCATCTCGAACCTGCCTTATCTGTTCGCCGACTCGGACGTGAACCTCACCTGGCACAACTGCGGGACGCGCGGTAACGTGCTGACGCTGACCTACGACAACCAGTATCTGCACAGCTTCACCTACTACTCGTCGAACCTCGGTGCGAACAAGGGGGACTACGTGGTGCCCAACCAGTTCTCGCACAACCTGTCGCTGACCTACAGCATGGGCAAG